>NZ_CP039247.1:1238530-1548163 GCF_004795735.1 Corynebacterium endometrii | reverse complement strand
TGCCACGTCTGTCCTTCGGCCCGAGAACGGCCGCACTTGCGGAGATCGAGCGCGTAGAACGCGTAACCCGCCTCGCTCAACCGATAAGCGGTCTCCTTCTGGAAGAAGTAGTCAGTTGCGCCATGGACCCATAGGACTGCGGGTTTCGAAAACTCGGTCTGAGGCGATTCGGCGCGGGTAGGGGTGTAGCGGACGAGGGTGGCGTACACGTCTGACTCTCCGTCGGGATCGGGGCCAAGCGGCAGTGTTAAGGCCTCGAAGCCTTCCCCGAGGATGTCTGGCTTCCAAGTTTGTTGCTCAAGGGACGTTAATCCTGCATTAGTCATAGAACTGACTCTAGATAAAAAATGTTTGGCTTGCCGTCTCTAGGTTCAGGAGGCGGCGGGCCGTGTGGGGGTTGACTGAGAATTTCAACGCGAGGTTCTAGCAGGGCAGCCCCGTAATCCGAGCGGATGCAAACCAGAACTTGAGTTTAATTGGGCGTTAAATAGTGCGGTTAACAGTGTAAATCGCGGGTTAATAGAGCGAAATGGAAATTATTACGGTGGAGGTAGGGGCAAATTCTTGGCAGGGGGCGTAAAGTAGACAGGTAATGCGTAGCTACGCCTTTGGAAATTGTTCTAAAACCAGCTTTATTGTTTTAGGCTCGGGAAAATGGTTGTGGGCTGCTGCACGAATTCGACAAAATCACGGAATGCCCGCTTAGGGCAGGACGTGGCTTTTCGTTCGTTAGTGATGAAAGAACCGAAACACTAAAGAGGTAAGGCATAGTGTCCCCCGCAAAGAATGCAACGCAGGCCGTAGACGAAGTAGATGTAGCCCTCGTTGGCGCAGGTATCATGAGCGCCACGTTGGGCGCAATGATCCGCGAGCTCGAGCCGAGCTGGACCCAGATGATTTTCGAGCGCCTGGATGGCCCGGCGCTGGAGTCCTCCTCACCATGGAACAACGCAGGCACGGGCCACTCCGCACTGTGCGAGCTCAACTACACTCCAGAGAAAAATGGCGTGATTGACGTTTCTAAGGCCGTGGGAATTAATGAGAAGTTCCAGATTGCTCGTCAGTTCTGGTCCCATCAGCTCAATAACGGCATCCTGACCGACCCAAAGGAATTCATTAACTCGGTTCCTCACGTCTCCTTCGCCCAGGGGGCTACCCAGGCCACGTACCTCAAGCGCCGCTTTGAGGCTTTGTCTAACAACCACATGTTCCCGGACATGCAGTTTTCCGATGACGATGCGGTATTTTCCGAAAAGCTGCCCCTGATGGCTGACGGCCGCGATTTCGATGCGCAGAAGGTTGCTATCTCCTGGTCCGAGGCTGGTACTGACGTTAACTTTGGTGCGCTGACTAAGCAGTTCATCACCGCGGCTAAGGCTGCAGGCACCGAGGTTCGCTACGGCAACGAAGTAACTAACATCAAGCGTGATGGCGCGTCGTGGAAGATCACTTCCAAGAACGTTCACACCGGTGACGTGTCCGTAGTTAAGGCCAAGTTCGTATTCGTTGGTGCGGGCGGCTACGCCCTGGATCTGCTGCGCAAGGCTGGCGTGCGTGAGGTCAACGGCTACGCGGGCTTCCCAATTTCTGGCCTGTGGCTGCGCGCCAAGAATCCTGAGCTCATCGAGCAGCACCAGGCTAAGGTGTACGGCAAGGCAGCGGTTGGCGCTCCACCAATGTCCGTTCCCCACCTAGACACCCGTGTTATTGACGGTGAAAAGGGCCTGCTGTTTGGTCCTTACGGTGGTTGGACTCCGAAGTTCCTGAAGAAGGGATCCTACCTGGACCTCTTTAAGTCCATTCGCCCATCTAACATCCCTTCCTACCTTGGTGTAGCCGTCCAGGAGTTTGGCCTGACCAAGTACCTGATTTCTGAGGTCATGAAGGACTTCGACGCGCGCATGGAGACACTGCGTGAGTATGTTCCTAACGCGAAGAATGAGGACTGGGAGACCGTCGTTGCAGGTCAGCGCGTTCAAATCATCAAGCCTGACACGCCTCCTCACTTCGGTTCCCTGGAGTTTGGTACGGCCGTGGTTAACAACCAAGAGGGCAACATTGCTGGTCTGCTCGGCGCATCCCCAGGCGCTTCCATCGCCCCAGCAGTGATGCTCGAATTGCTGGAGCGTTGCTTCGGCGAGCACATGATCCGCTGGTCTGAGAAGATCTACGAAATGATTCCTTCTTACGGCGAGAAGCTGTCCAAGAATGAGAAGCTCTTCAATGAGATGTGGGACTTCACCCAGAAGACTCTGAAACTTGAGGAGAAGTAAGACCTCTCACCGCGCGGGGTAGCCCGCTCCTTAAAAGGTCCTGGCGCTGAGAAATCAGTGCCAGGACCTTTTATGCGTCCCTATGTTTCCAATCGTGCTAGGTTCCGCAGAAAGTCCGGAAGCCCGCCAGACCATCGGGATCAGGGGTTGCAAGCTCCTGTATGAGTGGCGGAGCGAAAGGGGATTGTACGCTGGTTAGGATGTCATCGAATGCGTCGGTGAATCCATCGCTAGCGTTAGACAGAGCAAAATCTAGCGGCTTGTTCCGCGGAATGGTCAGCGGGTGGAATCTGTCGAGGCCTTCGGGGGAAGGTTTCGCAGCCTTGAGCGCGGATGGGAAAGCGGAGCCGGGAAGCAAGCGTTTAAGCCGGGAGTAGTCACCCTGGGCTGCATCTACCAGGGCGCGGTTTGTGATTGTGATGTCAGGAGCGTGTTCTTCGAGGGCCTCGGTATAAGCGCGAGTAAGGGATTGCGCCTCCGGGTGCTGCGGGGAAATGCCAAATCCCCGCGCGGTCACAGCGGTAAAAGCCTGCTCATAGTGGGCGGGGAAAATAGCAATTATTTCCTGTGCAGTGTCGAGGGCTTTGTCCGGGGCGGAGTGTAGCAGCGGAAGCAGGGTTTCAAGCAGGCGGGTCAAGTTCCAGCCCAGGATTCCGGGTTGATTGCCGTAGGCGTAACGCCCACCGGTATCAATGGAAGAAAAGACCGTAGATGGTGAGTACTGCTCCATAAACGCGCACGGGCCGAAGTCAATGCTTTCACCGGAGATTGAGGTGTTATCCGTGTTCATGACCCCATGTATAAACCCTTTGGACTGCCACAGGGCCACGGTGTGGCACTGCCGTTTCATCACCGCTAGGAAGAATTCGCGGTACTTCTCCGGTCCGGTTAACCCTTCCAGCTCGGGGTAGTGGCGGGCAATGGCATAATCCGCCAGCGCCTTGGTGGCGGTTTCCCCGCCGGTGAGCGCGGCGTATTGGAATGTGCCCACTCTGATATGGGAGGCAGCGGTGCGCACAAGCACGGCGCTGGGTTCAACACGGGTTCGCTGAATTCGCCGTCCAGTAGTGATGACGGCAAGGGAGCGGGTCGTGGGGATGCCTAGGCCATAAAGCGCTTCAGAGATGAGGTATTCCCGGAGCATTGAACTTAAGGTGCCGCGTCCATCCGAACCGGGCCGGGACCATGGCGTGAGGCCAGAGCCCTTTGTATGTATGTCGATGAGTCCGCGTGGCGTGTGTATCTCGCCCAGGAGTGCCGCACGGCCATCGCCCATATACGGATTGAACTGGCCGAATTGGTGTCCGGAGTAGGCCATGGCTTGTGGCGGTTGATCGCTGGGATTGCCGTGTCCCAGTAGGAAAGAGGTTCCCTCCTCGCTGCGCAACCATTCAGGGGACAGGCCCAGTTCCTGGGCTAGAGGCTCGTTGATTATGGCCACGCTAGGCTCCGGCTGTGGCTCAGGTGCGGTGGTCCGGACCATGAACGGCAGGGATGAAGCGTAATCATCGAGCAGGTCGAATGGCAGGTTCATACCAACCCAGGGTACTTAAAATCCCATGGCCCCGGGTTGCGCTTTGGGCACCGACTGGGAGTTGAGCACCTAGGCTGTTTCGATGTGGCCGAGCAGGGGATGGGTTTAGTGTGCTGACCGAATGGAAAATAGCCACCAGCTCAAAAATGTGAGGGCGCCTTGTCTCCTTCAGCGAGTGGGGCTGAACCGAAGCGCCGCTTGCCAGTTGGTGCTTCTTGAAGACCGTTTGGGAGGAGCGAAGTGGATACGGGGGCGGGCAGTTTAGGGGCGGGTGAATATGCCCGCATGAGGGCAAAGGGATAGGATCGGGGACTATGAGTGAACAGCTGTTTAGCCGTATTGAGCCAATCCAAACCATGGCCGATGGCACAGTAAAACAGGTCAATCCATTCTCCGGCACGGAGGTATGGACCGTTCCGGGCAGAGGCAACCGTCCACTGTCCCAGCCAGGGGAAGCCCCGCAAGAGCTTGACGCCGACGCTAATAAGCACACCTGCGCATTTTGCAGTGAGCGCCTCATGGAAACCCCGCCGGAGAAATCCCGGATTCTAGAGGATGGAACCATCCTGCGCGGGGTTCAGGTAGGTCAGCTCCATGCCACGACGCCATTATTTAGGCGGGTTCCCAACCTTTTTGAAATCCTGTCCTACGAGTATTGGCACGCGAACTACGGCTACGATATGGATGAACCGTCCCGTTTGCGCATGGAGGGGTACATGGCCGATCCGCAGGGGCGCAAACACGTGCTAGACACCGTGAAATTCAAGCGCAAGGCGGCACAACTTGATCCGGAGGTGTCCGAAGAGCAGCTGCTTGAACAGGCGGATAACTTCTTTGGCGGTGGCCATGACATCATCATTAGCTCCCGTCACTTTGTAGAAGGGGCAACTAACTCTTCCCAGCTTGCATCCTCCGGCACCCTTAGCCCGGATGAGCATGCGCTGCTCATCGGCTTTACGGTGGATTCCATTCGGGACTTGTATGAGCGCAACCGCTATGCCTCGTACGTTGCGGCGTTCCAAAACTGGCTCAAGCCGGCCGGAGCATCCTTTGAGCACCTGCACAAGCAGCTCGTGGCCGTTGATGACCGTGGCATGGCCTCTACTCGCGAGGTGCAAATGCTGCGGCATAACCCCAATATGTACAACGAGTGGGGAGTGGACTACGCCGCATCCCGGAACCTAGTTATCGCCGAAAACGAGCACGCGGTGCTCTTCGCCGGGTTTGGACACCGATATCCAACACTAGAAGTCTTCTCTAAATCCGCCCAGTGCGAACCATGGCTGCAGAGCCCGGAAGAAATCCGGGGCGTTTCTGACTTAGTCCATGCTGCACACGCCGCGGTTGGGCCAGATGTTCCATGCAATGAGGAATGGCACCACAAGGCGCCAGTGGTGGACGTGTCCCAGCCTTGGCGGGTAATGATTAAGCTGCGCATCTCAACGCTGGCCGGTTTCGAGGGCGGAACCAAGATCTACATCAACACCATTTCCCCTTGGGACCTGCGTGACCGCATCGTGGACAAGCTGTACATGCTGCGAGATGAAGGCAGTGTAGCTAGCGGAATACGCGTGGCTACGGAGTGCCGCCTCGAGCGCAACTCGCTGCTGTATAACCCTGTCCTGGGATAGGGCACCTAGGCCAATGGTGAAGGACGGGCAGTCGCGGGGTCCCACTTTTCCGTACGGTGGGAAGTAAATGCTTCCTTCTCTAAGGACAGCGAATGCCATCAACCACGCTGAAATCCCAGATGCGATTGACAAGCCGCATCAGGGCGGCGTAGTGGGCCGTTTTATCGCGGTGTATGAAGGCAATGAGTAAGTCTTGCGCGGGCTTGATATTTAGCTCGTGCACTGGCCGTTGAGCCAAGCACGGGCTTCTTTTTCTGCTTCGGTGGTCTCTACGTCAGGGGTGATGGGCGCTTCCTCGTACACGTGACCGGTGCGGTCCCGATATTGGAGCGTGGTGATGCGGACTACGGCACCATCCGGCATCTCGAAGGCTTGGTTCGCGGAGGCATAACCGGCGGTAGGGGTGCCAAAGGACTGGGCGTTATCCAGCCCGGCGAAAGATACTAGTACCGCTTCGGCGGAACTTGCGGTCAGATTATCGGTCAGTAGCGCTACGGGTACGTTGTGCTTAGAAATACCTGTTACTTCGGTCGGGGAACCGCCGCCGGTCACCGAACCTCCAGATACAGTTACCTGGCTGATGTTGCCTTCGCCGCCGTAGAACTCCATGGCGGTGCCGTCGGCAAGGATGGGCGAAAGCCCGGCCAGCATTGGCCCCATATCGCCACCGGTATTGCCGCGCAGATCCACAATTACACCGCACGCCCCGGCGTGCAGCTCATCGTCAAGCCCGCGGGCTAGCGTTTCCGCGTAGGCAGGGCCATCACTGGAAAAACCATCAAGTGCGGGCACGGTAACCGTCACAATAGAGTTCTGAGCGTTGACTGATGGAGACTGTGCCGGGCTTTTCTCCTCCGACTCAGCCAATTGGTGTGGGGAGGAAATGCCAGAATGCTTGCCGCCCGCGGCCTTCAATGCCGCGTCAAGCGGGCCGTAAATATCCTCATAAGATTGGGCGTTTTCTGCCGCGTCGAGCGCGGCCCGGCGCGCCGGGGCATAGTCCGGTGAGTTGCGGTGAATTGCCTTCTGGTCCGCTACGCGAAGTACGGACTCCACGTACGTAGTGGGGGATGGCTTGGTCAGGAAGACAGGCTTTCCCACGACGTTGGGGCCATAGATGGGGCCGTAGAAATACACGGCCGCTACGGCGATGATGGCGGCGATGAGTGTGAACCCTGCGCAACCAATTGCAAGTTTCTTTGGCATGCCCTTAAGGATAGATGAAAATTTGTGTCAGTACGTCCAGAGTATCCCTGAAATTAAGGCTGGCGTTTTCTAAGGGGTTACCACCAAAGTCAGCTCCAGGGAGCCCGCCTTGGGGCCTTCCACCGTCATGCCTGCGGAAGTAGCAATGGCCTCGACGTCCTCAATGCTGTGCGCGTCCTCGCCGGATAAGGCCAGCACGCGGGCAAGCTCACCTTTGTAGTGCTTGTTAAAGTGTGAGACTACTTTGCGGGAGCCGTCGGGCTGAATGGCCTCCACGCGCACCGTCACGGCGTCCTTGACCTTGCCGAGGGTCTGGTACGTGCCGGAACGCAAGTCAATAATGAGTTCGCCTTCTCCGTCGCAAACGTTGGTCAATGCATCGGTAATTGCCGTACCCCAGCGCTTCTTCATGGTGGGGGTGGGCGAACCGTCGCGCGCGGGCAACTTGGAACCACCGGACAGGCGGTAATGCGGAATGGGATCCGTGGCGCGGACTACACCAAAGAGCGCGGAACCTACCGCGAGCCGTTCAAGCGCTTCGCGCGGCAAGGACGGGGCGTCCAGGGCGTCATACAACACGCCCGTGTACCGGTAGATTGCGGGCATGGTGGGGGATGCCTCGAGGGACTGGTTGCTTTCCGCCTCCGGGCGCAGTTTCTCTGAGAGTTTTAAAGCTGCCAACGCTTCATCCACATCCAGTGCCTGCAGGTCAGCGGCGATATCCTTGCGGATGTCCGTGAGCTCCGTGAATGACAGTGTGGTGTAGTCAAGCGGTGCGCCATCGCCGCCATGGGCCTTGGTTTCCGACGGGGGAAGAATAATGAGCATCCCCCAAGAGTAACCGGCACGGCTGTAGGGGGTATATTTTTACACCATGATTACACGTCTTTCTGAGCTATTCCTGCGCACCCTGCGTGAGGACCCTGCCGATGCTGAAGTTCCTAGCCACAAGCTGCTGGTTCGGGCCGGCTACGTGCGCCGCGCGGCGCCCGGCATTTACTCGTGGTTGCCTCTGGGCCTGCGCACGCTGCGCAAGCTTGAAGGCGTAGTGCGTGAAGAGATGAATGCGATTGGTGGGCAGGAACTGCTGTTCCCCGCGCTGCTTCCGCGTGAGCCGTATGAACTTACCAACCGCTGGAATGAGTACGGCCAGGAACTCTTCCGCCTCAACGACCGCAAGGGCGCCGATTACCTGCTTGGCCCGACGCACGAGGAGATGTTCACCCAGGCCGTTAAAGACCTGTACAACTCCTATAAGGATTTCCCGGTAACCCTGTACCAAATCCAGACCAAGTACCGCGACGAGGCACGCCCGCGCGCTGGCATCCTGCGCGGCCGCGAGTTTGTCATGAAGGATTCCTACTCCTTCGATATGTCTGACGAGGGCCTCGATGAGTCCTATGCGCGCCACCGCAAGGCATACCAGGCGATCTTTGACCGGTTGGGCATCAAGTACTCCATCTGCCAGGCAACCTCCGGCGCAATGGGAGGCTCCGCGTCCGAGGAATTCTTGGCTCATTCCGAAAACGGAGAAGATACCTTCGTCGTTTCCTCCGACGGCGAGTACGCGGCCAACGTTGAGGCCGTCAAGACCCCGGTTCCCGCCGAGATCGACGCCACGGGCCTGCCTGAGGCGCAAGAATATGAAACCCCCGATTCAGAAACCATCGAGGCCTTGGTCGAATGGGCGCGGTCTAAGGGCATCACCATCGATGGCCGTCCGGTTGAAGGCTCCGACACCCTGAAGTGCATGATGATCAAGGTGACGGAGCAGGTAGTACCGGAAGGGGAGAAGGAGCCGATCGAGCAGACCGCCCTAGCCGCCGTGCTCATTCCGGGCGATCGTGCCCTGGATGAAAAGCGCCTGGAGGCTTCCCTGGAACCCGCCACGTTTGAGCTTGCGTCCGAGGAGGACTTTGCCTCCTCCGACTTCCTGATCAAGGGTTACGTTGGCCCTCGCGCGCTCAACGCCAACGGAGTGCGCGTGTACGCGGACCCACGCGTGGTCAATGGTTCCTCCTGGATTACCGGCGCCGACGCTAAGAACCGCCACGTGGTGGGCTGCGTTGCCGGCCGTGACTTCACCGTCGATGGTTACGTCGAGGCGGCGGAGATTCTAGAAGGCGATGAGGCTCCCGAGGGGCACGGCACCTTAAGCCTGGCTCGCGGCATTGAGCTTGGCCACATCTTCCAGCTGGGCCGCAAGTACACCGAGGCTATGGACGTTCAGATCCTTGATGAAAACGGCAAGCGCGCGGTTCCAACCATGGGCTCCTACGGCATCGGTATTTCCCGCATGATGGCCGTTCTGGCGGAACAGCGCCATGATGACAAGGGCCTGAACTGGCCGGTTGCAGTTGCGCCCTACCAGGTACACGTTGTCGTGGCCAATAAGGATGCCGCCGCAATTGAGGCCGGTGACAAGCTGGTCGCTGACCTCGATGCCGCTGGCGTGGAGGTCCTCTTCGATGACCGCCCGAAGATGAGCCCCGGCGTTAAGTTCAAGGATGCTGAGCTTTTGGGCATGCCTTTTGTGGCCATCTTGGGCCGCTCCTTCGCGGATGGGATCATTGAGCTGCGCATCCGCGGCGGGGAGACCCTCGAGGTTCCCGCCGAGCAGATCGTAGACAAGCTCCTCGAGCTCCTGCGCGATTAATCCGCGCGGCTGACAGCCACCCTGGGCCCCGCATCAATTATTTGCGGGGCCCAGGGTGGCTTTTTGGTTCGGCGTGCTGGGGTTAGGCCCGTTGCTGGGCCCTTGCCCGCACCATGACTTGATGTTGCGGCGCCATAGCCCCCGGTTGCCTCTAGTTAGGTGTTTCTAGTTAGGGCGGGGACGTTTCATTGGGCGCCTCGATAGGGACGTTGGGGCCACGCGGACGAATAAGGTCGGTACCGCCGCGGTGGCCGGAGGCCGGGCTTAAACAATGCCGCTTAGGGCTCAGAGGTGTGGCGCGGGGTAAGGCCTGTGGAGGAAGCGGACTAAAACACAAAACGCCGGCGGCCGCAATGGCGCCGGCGTTTAGCAGCGTTCCTAATCCAAGAAGCGCTTGGATACTTTAGTGAGGGTTACTTGCTCACCCGAACCCCAGCCGCGTTCACGTACTCACCGCGGCCCGCCGCGGCGGCATCGGCCGGGGTGTCCTTGGCTGGCTTTGCCGGCCACCAGAACTTCTCGCCCAAAAGCTGGACGAGCGAAGGCACTAAGATGGTGCGGACGATGAGCGTATCCAGCAGCACACCGATGAATACGGTGATGCCCAGCTGCGCCATGACCACCAAAGGCAGGACGCCCAGGGCGGCGAATACGGCCGCCAGCAGGATACCCGCGGAGGTGATCACACCGCCGGTTGCAGACAGCGCGGTAAGGATTCCCTCCTTGGTGCCCTGCTTCCCAGCTTCTTCGCGGGCGCGGGTGACCAGGAAGATGGTGTAGTCAATACCCAGCGCCACCAAGAACACGAAGGCATAGAGGGGGGTCAGCGAATCGAAGCGCTCGAAACCCAGGAGGGAGGTGGAAATCCACCAGCTCAGGCCCAGGGCCGCGACGTTGGTCAGCAGGACGGAAGCAACCATGATGACCGGTGCCACGAACGCGCGGAGCAAGACCAGCAAGGCGATGAAGACTAGGCCAAGCACCAGTGGGAAGATGACCTGGCGGTCATCGGCGGCGGCTTCCTCAGCATCGAAGAGCTGGGCGTCCTGGCCACCGATGAACACATTCTCACCGGCGAATTCGGAGCGAAGCTCCTGGAAATTGAGGCCATTGACCTGGAGCAGGGTCCACTGCGCGGGGTCCTGATCTGCAGGGGCGTACTCTGTTTCGCCCTGCGGCTGCGGGGTGCCGCCCATCGCCTCGATGGCGGCGGTGGTGGATTCAGGATCAGTGGTTGCCACCAGTGCTGGGGTTGCGGATTGTTCTGGGAAACGGTTACCAAGGTCCTCTGCGGCGGTGATGGACTCAGGGGTATCCAGGAACTGATCCGCCTGGTTTAGGCCGGTTGAGGACTGGAAGTAACCGATAGAGGACAGGCCAAGAATGACCAGGGAAACAATCGCGATTGGCAAAGGCTTGCGGCGCACAAAGCCACCCACCTTGTCCCATAGCTTGTGGTCCGGTTCTTCGCCGGCGACGGGCTTCTTGGGCCAGAAGATCCAGCGGTCGAACAGGACAAGGATGCCCGGGAGGCAGAATAGGGCGAATACCCAAGCCACCACGATGCCGGCCGCCGAAGCCAGGCCGAGACCCTTGGTGGTTCCCACGGAGGACGCGAGCAAGCACAGCACGCCGATGATTACGGTGGCGGCCGATGCGGTGACGGTCTTCAAGGTTGGAAGCCACGCGCGGGACATTGCCTCGAAGCGGTCATCGGTGCCCGTAAGCTCATCGCGGTAACGGGAGATGAGCAGCAGCGCATAGTTGGTGCCTGCGCCAAAGACCAGAACGGACAGGATGCCCGCGGTGGAATCGTCCCATGGGATGCCCGCGGCATCCAGCACGTAGGTAAACAGGATTGCCGCCGCGCGGTCTGCTACCGCGATGACAATGAGCGGGATGAGCCACAGGACGGGGGAGCGGTAGGTGATAATCAGCAGTACGGCAACGATTGCCGCGGTCACGCCCAGCAAGATGAAGTTGGCGCCGGAGAACACGTTTGACAAATCGGCCTGGATGGCGGCCGGGCCGGTGACCTGCGCCCTCATGCCCTCGGGGGCCTGTTCCGTGGCGGAATCGCGAAGGTCCATGACCTTGTTCTTATTCTCGTTATAGCCGGTGGACTCGATCTGGACCGGCACCATGGCCGCATTGAGCTCCTCATTAGGGATGAGCGGCCCGCCGAGTTCTTCGGCGATCCCCTGCAACTCGCCGAGCTGCTCACGTCCAAGCGTGGCACCGTCCTCTTCCAGCTCGAACAAGACTATGGCTGGTTGGGCCGATTTTCCGCCGTCAGAGTTTTCCTCAGAAATTTGTGCCTGGAGGTTGGCCGTAACGGTGGATTCGGCGTCGCTCGGCAACGTAGCGGTAGTGGTGTCTGGTTTTTCAACTCCGGGCAGTGCCATGGCGGCGCAACCCAAAAGAAGGATAATAAGCGCAATCCAACGATTCACGCGCATTTTTTGAGCGGTCATTCCTTGGACCCTAGTGGACAGTTGTCATGCCAGCTACTTTGGCAACCCACTTAACCCATTCGGGGTTGAATTGAGACACCGTGTCTATACGGCTTGAAGTGTTGGAACTCCCCATCGCCAGGGCAAGTTGCTCACGCCAGAATGTTGCTTCGGCGGATAGGGACTCGTTAACGAAAGCGGCCGCGGAGGCGGAATCTATAGGCATGTCGCGACCCTGAGACGTGTAGGCCGGAAGTTCCGCGGGGGCGGATTCTGCGTTCGCCAAC
The DNA here is from genome assembly GCF_004795735.1 of Corynebacterium endometrii. Lineage (NCBI taxonomy): Bacteria > Bacillati > Actinomycetota > Actinomycetes > Mycobacteriales > Corynebacteriaceae > Corynebacterium > Corynebacterium endometrii. The sequence goes on along the minus strand of NZ_CP039247.1, from coordinate 1,536,123 downwards.
GCGGCCTGCAATTGACCGATGCGCCCCTCCGCGGAGGCGATCGCCTCATCGAGCGCGGGAATCTGCTCGGTTGGCACGAAAGCGCGGGCAAAATCCAAGCCGTAGACATGGGCGTACTCCCATTCCAGTAGCTTCGAGGCCTGTTCGATGAGCGGCGAGTCGCCCTCGAGCACCGGTGCGTTAACCCCGGCGAGCTCGGACGGCTGCGCATGGGCTAGATCCGCTGCCTGGGTGGCTAGGAGTGGGCGGGATTCCTCGGGCGCATCCTGCGCGTTATCTATAAGCACGTCTAGCGGTAATCCAGTGGTTGGTTCCGGTTCCATCTTGTCACTGGCGCATGATGGCAGGGGTGTGCCATCCTCGCGCACGCCGCACACGCGCTCGATTTCGGCAAAGAGTTCGCCCGAGTGCTTAGCCAAAAGAGAGGTGACCTCCTTGGGCCACTTCCCGGCGGCGTTATCCTCGGCGTAGTAAGCAAGATTGACTAACGCCTGGTCCGGCTTTGGACCTAGGGCCTCTGCCGCAAAATCGGCAACGCCGCAACCGGTTAGGGCCGGGATGAGTGCCACACAGGCGGACAGGGTAAAAATGTTCTTGCTGCGATTCACGGATCAGACTGTACCGCGTTGCTTGATCGCGTTGTTTAGTTAGGCACTATTGTTAGGCGCATGGCATTCCCAGAATCACAACAACTCCATCAACTGCTGGAGGGGCTACTGTCCCCGCAAGGAATTGACGTGGAAGACGTCAAAACCACCAAAGCCGGCAAGAAATCACAAGTCATCATCCGGCTGGATTCTGAATCACGCCCATCGTCGGATGACCTCGAACGCCTAAGCGGTGAAATTGGGGCTTTCTTCGACGCGAAGGAGGCGGCCGGCGAGTTGAACTTTGGCGCGGGCTACACGTTAGAGGTCTCAACTCCGGGCGTGGATCTGCCACTGACCGCTCCACGTCACTGGCGTAGGAATCGCGGCCGGGCCGTTGCGGTGGAACACGTTGGCGAAGAGAATAAGCCCACCTTGTGGCGCATTGGAGCCCTGAGTGATGATGAGCAATCAGTTACCCTCATCCGCAGCGAGAAGAGGGATATTATTGTTCGGCAGAGCCGATTGGAAAATATCGCCCGCGCGGTGGTAGAAATTGAGTTCTCCCAACCCCCGGCCGCCGAGGCTGAGGTGGCAGCACAAGACTTCAACCTAGTGGCCAAGGAATACTTGGCTCGTCGAGAGGATTAAACAAGTGAATATTGATCTTGCAGCACTGCGCAATATTGAGGCCGAGCGCGAGGTGCCAGTTGCGGAATTGCTCAAGGCCATCGCGGGAGCTCTGCTCTTTTCCTACCTGGATTACCGTGACTCCGCCCCGTCGGAGAGCTCTAAGTCCCGTGTGGATATTGACGATAAAACTGGTCAGGTCAATGTCATTGTTTCTGAGATAGACCCAGAAACCGGTGAAGTCATCGACGAGTTTGATGACACCCCAGAGAACTTTTCGCGTATCGGCGGCCAAGCTGTGCGTGATGCGATTGTCAAGCGCCTGCGTGAGGCCGAGGCGGAGAAGGCCTTCGGCGAGTATGCGGAGTTGCAGGGCAAGGTAGTCTCCGGCATCGTTCAGCGCGACGTGTACGCGAATGAGCGTGGCATAGTCGTGGTCCAGCTGGGTACTGAGCACGATTCCCAGGATGGAATCATCCTTCCCGCGGAACAGATTCCAGGCGAAAAGCTTAAGCACGGCGACCGCGTGAAGGCGTACGTGGTTGGGGTTACCCGCAACGGCGCGAAGCTTCAGATCAACCTCTCCCGCACCCACCCTGAACTGGTGCGGGGGCTGTTCGAGCTGGAAATCCCTGAGGTTGAGGAAGGCTCTGTTGAGCTGGTTTCCATCGCCCGTGAGGCCGGCCACCGTTCCAAGGTCTCGGTCATTGGCCACGCCAAGGGGCTTAATGCCAAGGGCGCATGCATCGGTCCTCGCGGCCAGCGCGTAAATAACATTATGTCCGCGCTAGGCGGGGAAAAGATTGACATCATCGATTTCAATGAGGATCCGGCCGTGTACGTAGGCAACGCGTTGGCGCCCTCCAAGGTTGTCCGCGTTGACATCATTGACCAGGACGCGCAGGTTGCGCGCGTGACCGTGCCCGATTACCAATTGTCGCTGGCCATCGGCAAGGAGGGTCAGAATGCGCGTCTCGCCGCCCGCTTGACGGGATGGAAGATCGATATCCATTCTGACGCTGACGAACTGCCGCGGGAGCTGTCCTAAACTCAGTCCTATTCTGCCCCTCTTGTCTGGGGGCGAAGGCCCAGCGCTATTCGGAGGACTCGGCCCGCCGTCCCCTTGGCGGGGGAAGGCCAGTCCCGAGTGCTGGGCCTTTGGCTTGCCGCCGGGGAGGAGGGGACCGGGAGGAGGCTTTGAAGCAAACCGGCCACGGAACTGTGTGCAACCGGGCTGGAATACACAATCAGCCTTTTTTGACGTACACTGATCGGTGGCCCATATGCAGATGGGACCGCGTTGTAAGGCTTGATGTCTCATTCAAGACGGTGGCGTTAACGTGCACTACATGTGTGCTGCGCCGCGGGTAAGGAGTTGAATGGTTATGACCAACATTCGCTACCGTACCTGTATCGCGACGCGTTCCAAGCGCCCCGATGATGAGTTGCTCCGCGTGGTTATCAGTCCTGATGACCCGGAGCGCCGAACCGTCGTGGCCGATCCGGACCGCCGGCTCCCTGGGCGGGGAGCCTGGATTTACCCGGACCTTGCTGCATACGAGCTGGCGGAGAAGCGTCGTGCATTTGCGCGCGCGCTCCGCGTGTCCACCCCGTTGGACACAGGTCATGTTCGTGAGTTTCTGGAGGCCGGTAAGACCCTGGCCAACCGGGAACGCGGGTGAGGGTTATCACTCCCTCGAGCCTAGAGATAAAAGGAAGACCGAACACTGATGAGCGCACAACGATGAAGCATCAGCGATGAAAGTCACTATCAATCACTAGGAGCAGCGGAAGCTTATTCGAGCGCCGCTGGCTCCTAGACCAACTACAAGGAGACAAGTGCCCGGAAAGCTACGTGTTCACGAGCTGGCTAAGCAGCTCGGCGTAACCAGCAAGGAACTACTCGCAACCCTGAAGGAACAGGGCGAGTTTGTGAAGACCGCTTCTTCCACCATCGAACCACCGGTGGTGAAGAAGATGCGTTCCTACTACGAGGAAAAGAACGGCGGCGCGGATGCCGCTTCGCAGGCTGGGGAAGCGCCTCAGGCTGCCAATAATCAAAAGTCAGGCAAGGCCGCCAAACCACAGGCCGCTAAGTCTGCCGCTCAGCCGCAAGCGGCAAAACCCGGGGCGCCGAAGCCTGGTGCGGCCAAGCCAAAGCCGGCCCAGCCGGCAACCCCATCGCCTGCGGATGCCGCGGCGGCGAAGGCAGCTAAGCCCGCTAACGACGCGCCTAAACCGGGCGCGCCAAAGCCTGGGGCTCCGAAGCCAGGTGCTCCTAAGCCGGGCCCAGGCAAGGCAGCGGATAAAAACGCTGAGAAGCCGGCAAACCAGGGGGAGGGCAAGCCGGCCCCAACCCCACGCTCCATGCCGAAGCCAGGCGGCACCCGCCGCGTTGCTAATAACCCATTTTCTACCGGTGCGGGCGACCGTCCCGGACCTCGCCCAGGCGGCTCCAAGGGCCCACGACAGGGCGGAAAACCGGGCGGCAAGCCTGGCGAGGGTCGCGGTGGCCAGGGCGGTCGCGGTGGCCAGGGTGGTCAGAACCGCGGCCAGGGTCGTGGCGACGGCGGTCAGGGCGGCGCACGCCGCCCAAGCCCCGCAATGATGCCATCCCATCCAAACCCGGCTGCAATGCCTTCCAAGTCTGCAAACCAGGGCGGCGGCGGTCGCGGCCGTGGCGGACGCCCAGGCGGCCCAGGCCAGGGCGGCCCGGGCGGCGGTGGTTTCCGCGGAGGCGGCGGTGGCCGTGGCGGACGCCGCGGTGGTACCGCCGGCGCGTTCGGCCGTCCGGGTGGCGCTCCACGCAAGGGCAAGAAGTCCAAGCGGCAGAAGCGCCATGAGTACGAGGCAATGCAGGCACCTAACGTCATTGGTGGCGTACGCCTGCCTGACGGCGGCGGCTCCAAGGTGCGTCTGCGCCGCGGCGCGTCCCTGTCTGACTTCGCTGAGAAGATCGGCGCGGATCCGGCGGCATTGGTACAGGCACTGTTCAACCTTGGTGAGATGGTGACCGCTACCGCGTCCGTTTCCGAGGAAACGCTGCAGCTTCTGGGCGCCGAAATCAACTACGAAGTTGAGGTTGTCTCCCCAGAGGATGAGGACCGCGAGCTGCTCGAGTCCTTCGACCTACAGTTCGGCGAGGATGAAGGCGGGGAAGAAAACCTCGAGTCCCGTCCTCCGGTCGTTACCGTCATGGGTCACGTCGACCACGGTAAGACCCGCCTGCTCGATACCATCCGTAAGACCAACGTTGGTAGTGGCGAGGCCGGTGGCATCACCCAGGGCATCGGCGCATACCAGGTCGATGTCGAGGTTGGTGGCGATGAGCGCACCATCACGTTCCTGGATACCCCAGGTCACGAGGCGTTTACCGCAATGCGTGCCCGTGGTGCAAAGTCCACTGACCTGGCGATCTTGGTTGTTGCCGCCGATGATGGCGTGATGCCTCAGACCGTTGAGGCAATCAACCACGCCAAGGCTGCGGACATCCCGGTCGTGGTCGCTGTGAACAAGATCGATAAGCCTGGCGCTTCCCCAGACAAGATCCGTGGCCAGCTCACCGAGTACGGCCTGGTTCCTGAGGAGTACGGCGGTGAGACCATGTTCGTGGACATCTCCGCTAAGCAGGGCATTAACATCGACGGCCTGTTGGAGGCGGTCATCCTGACCGCCGACGCGGCGCTCGAGCTGACCGCCAACCCGGAGATGGATGCCCAGGGCGTGGCTATCGAGGCCCACCTGGACCGCGGCCGTGGCCCTGTGGCCACCGTTATTGTCCAGCGCGGCACCCTGCGTGTCGGCGATTCCATTGTCGTCGGCGACGCGCACGGCCGCGTCCGCCGCATGACTGATGAGTTTGGTCAGGACGTCGAAGAGGCCGGTCCGTCCCGCCCAGTCCAGGTTCAAGGCCTCAATGGCGTACCTGGCGCGGGCGACAACCTGCTCGTTGTCGAGGACGACCGAGTGGCTCGCCAGATCGCGGCACAGCGCGACGCGCGCAAGCGTTCCGCGCTTCAGGCCAAGGCACGCAAGCGCGTCTCCCTTGAGGATCTGGATGCGGTCCTTAAGGAGACCTCGACCCTCAACCTCATCCTTAAGGGTGACAACGCCGGTTCCGTTGAGGCCCTCGAGGACGCGTTGCTGGACATCGAGATCGACGATGAGGTTCAGCTCAACATCATCGACCGCGGTGTTGGTGCCGTAACCCAGACCAACGTCTCCCTGGCGGCCGCTTCCGACGCCATCATCATCGCCTTCAACGTTCGCGCTGAGGGCAAGGCGACTGAGGAGGCTAACGCCGAGGGCGTGGATATCCGCTACTACACCGTTATTTACCGTGCAATCGAAGAGGTTGAGGCCGCTCTTAAGGGCATGCTCAAGCCAATCTTCGAGGAGCGCGATACCGGTGCCGCCGAAATCCGCGCGCTGTTCAAGTCCTCCGCCGTTGGTACCATCGCGGGCTGCATGGTTACCGATGGCAAGGTCAAGCGCAACGCTAAGGCACGCCTGGTTCGTGACGGCAACGTCATCACCTCCGACGCGAAGATTGAATCCCTGCGTCACGAAAAGGATGACGTTAACGAGATGGCTGCCGGTTACGAGTGCGGTATGACCCTGTCTTACCCAGACATTCAGATCGGTGACATCATCCAGGTCTACGAAGAGGTAGAGGTACCTCGCGACTAAACCGGGCTAACCGGTCCGGAAAAGGCTTTTCTTAGTCTCGCGGGCGCGGGATGCAAGCGCAAAAGCGTTCTTGCATCCCGCGCCTTAGGTTTTACCTAGGCGTTTTCTCTGGGATAGACTGGTGCCTTGTTACTTAAAACCAACTTAAGGTGGTAATCATGGTTGATCATGCACGCGCGGCCCGAATGGCCAAGCGCATTCAGGAAATCGTTGCCGCGGCCATTGAACGCGAGATCAAGGACCGACGCCTTGAGCTGGTAACCATTACCGATTGCCGCGTCACTGGAGACCTGCACGATGCCAAGGTCTACTACACCGTCCGTGGCAATGACATTAACGATGAGCCCGATTTTGACCAGGCGGCCGAGGCGCTTCACCGCGCCCGTGGCCAGCTGCGCAAGATAGTGGGGGATCAGCTGTCCGTGCGTTTTACCCCAACCCTATCTTTCGAGGTAGACACCGTCCCGGAGGCCTCCGCGCATATGGAGCAGTTGCTGGAGCGGGCGCGTAAGCGCGATGAGGAATTGGCGAAGGCACGCGAGGGCGCGAAGCCCGCCGGTGACGCTAACCCTTATAAGACGGCCCCCGAGAGCGAGTAGAAACGGTGAGTCAGGATAATTATCAAGCTGTAGCTGACGCGCTGCTGGGTGCGGAGCGGATTTGCGTGGTTACGCACCTTCGCCCTGATGCGGATGCCATTGGCTCCGCCACAGCCCTATGCATTGGCATGCGCCAACTGGGCAAGGAGGTGCGGTCAATCGTGGGCCAGCACCGGGCCTTGTCGGACAATTTGCTGACTATCCCGCGCGCGGGCAACGTGCGCCTTGCCGACTCGCTGCCGACCGATTACGACCTCTACGTCACCGTTGATTGCGGCTCACTGGCACGCACTGGGTCCGTCGCCCAACAGCTTGAGCGCAAGGTGGCCAAGGGAAAGGTCATTTGCATCGACCATCACGCGTCGAATGAAGGCTTTGGAACCATCAACCTGGTGGACGCCCGCTGCGAATCCACCACCTCAGTCTTGGCGAAGCTATTCAACCTGATGAATGTCCAGGTTGATAAGCAGTTGGCCCACTGTCTTTACGCGGGACTTGTCACCGATACGGGTAGTTTCCGCTGGGGCCGGCCGGAGATGCATGAGTTTGCCGGCCGATTGATGCAGTATGGCATCGATACCAAGCAAATTGCTGTGGACCTGATGGATTCCACGACGGCCGATGACCTGCAGATGACCGGCCGTGTGTTGGCCGGCTTGCAGCTGGTTTCCGCCGGCAAATACACGATGGCGGTGCTTACCGGCCACTTCACCGATATTGGGGGTCACTCTGAATCCGCCGTGGAATCCCTAGTGGATTTCGTGCGAGCGCTACGGGGCACCGACATGGGTGTGGTTTTCAAGGAACAAAGCCCAGGCCACTGGGCCGTATCCCTGCGCTCTTCGACACTCAACTGCGCGGACCTAGCTATTAGTCTGGGTGGCGGTGGACATATCCCGGCGGCCGGATACTCCACGTCCGGAACGGCGGAGGAAATCCTTGATGAGATCACGGAAGCGGTAGCGCAGCTGTAATGGCTCAGCGCAATAGGTCTTTCCCGTCCGCGCCCGATGAGGCGGAACAATCCGGCTCGATCCGCGCCGAAGAGGTTGACGCGCGGTCCATTTTCTCCCTGGCCATTCCGGCCTTGGGGGTGCTTGCGGCAATGCCGCTCTACCTGCTTCTGGATACGGCAGTGGTGGGGCGGTTGGGAGGCGCCGCGTTAGCTTCATTGGGGGCCGCCGCGGCCATCCAGTCTGTAGTAACCACACAGCTGACCTTCCTGTCTTATGGAACCACCGCGCGCTCCGCGCGGCTTTACGGAGCGGGCCAGCGAAGGGAAGCGGTTGCCGAAGGCGTGCAGGCAACGTGGGTTGCCGTCATTGTGGGCACCGTTTTGGCACTGGCGATGTGGCTGTTGAGCGACACTATTGCCGTTGCGCTCGCCGGCGATGAGCGCACGGGTGCAATGGCCGCCCAGTGGCTCAACATTGCCGCGTTAGCGATTCCACTCACGCTCATCGAAATGGCCGGTAATGGCTGGATGCGCGGCGTGCAAAACACGCGCAGGCCCCTCGTTTTCACGCTGGCGGGGCTAATCCCCGGCGCCATCGCTGTGCCGTTCTTTGTGCACTGGTGGGGCCTGCCGGGATCGGCGTGGGCCAACGTCCTGGGCATGGGGATCATCGCTTCGCTGTTCCTGTGGGAGCTGTACCGCGAGCATGAAGGCTCGTGGAAGATCCAGCCGGCTGTTATCAAAAAGCAGCTGGTTATGGGCCGTGACCTCATCATCAGGTCCCTAAGCTTCCAGGTGGCTTTCCTATCCGCGGCAACGGTCGCCGCGCGCTTTGGTACCGCCTCGCTGGCGGCCCACCAAGTCCTGCTGCAGCTGTGGAATTTCCTATCCTTGATATTGGATTCCCTGGCTATTGCGGCACAGACGCTCATCGGCTCCGCGCTGGGGGCGGGTTCAGCGCGTCATGCTCGCGCGGTGGGCAACCGGATCGTGTGGTATTCCACCGTCTTCGCGGGCGGTCTCGCGTCGGTCTTCGTGCTGGGCAACGGTATCATCCCGCGCTTGTTCACTTCGGATGAGGCGGTACTAGAGGCCATGGCCTGGCCGTGGTGGATCATGGTTGTCATGGTCGTGGCTGGAGGCGTGCTCTTTGCCCTAGACGGCGTGCTTTTGGGAGCCGGCGATGCGGCGTTCCTGCGCACCATTACCGTGGGTTCTGTCATCGTTGGTTTCGTGCCGGGCGTGTGGATCGCCTACGCCGTGGGCGCCGGCCTGCCGGGCATCTGGATGGGCCTTGCGGCGTTTATTTTCCTGCGTACGATAGCCGTAATTTACCGATTCCTCTCGATGAAGTGGGCAGTGGTGGACAAACCCGTGGAAGCAAGTGAGGCTACGGGGAAGGAGCCACCCGCGCGCGGAAGGCAGGACCAATCATGACCACCACGCTATGGGCAGTATCCGATTTGCATGCGGCGGCTAAGAAAAATCGGGCCAAGATAGACGAGATCCAGCCTGAGGACGCATCCGATTGGCTGATCGTGGCAGGGGACGTGGCTGAGCGCACGGAGCTGATCCTGGAAGTGCTGGCGGAGCTAAACGCACGCTTCGCACAGGTTATTTGGGTTCCCGGCAACCATGAATTGTTCTCCCGCTCGCAGGATCGCCACCGCGGCCGGGAGAAGTACGATGCCCTGGTTGCCGGCTGCCGAGAACTGGGCATCATCACCCCGGAAGACCCGTATCCGGTATTCGCGGGCGTGACCGTTGTGCCGCTTTTTACGCTGTATGACTACAGTTTCCGCCCGCCGGGTACCACGGTAGAGCAGGCCCTTTCCATGGCGGAGGAAAACTCCATCATGATGACCGATGAGGCCGCCATTGCCCCATTCGTGGATATCCGCGCCTGGTGCTGGGACCGCCTGGCGTATTCCATTAAGCGGCTGTCGCGAATTAGCGGACCTACCGTCCTCATTAATCACTGGCCCTTAATCCAAGAGCCCACCATGCGCCTGCGGTACCCGGAGATCTCATTATGGTGCGGCACGCGTCACACGCGCGGGTGGCCCACACGCTACCAGGCGCAATCCGTAGTGTACGGCCACCTTCACATACCCGCTGTGGAGGTTGTGGACGGGGTGCCGCATATCGAGGCTTCCCTGGGCTATCCGTCCGAGTGGCAGGAGCGCGATGAAGAGCGGGCATGGCCGTACCCGGTTTTGACTGCGGAATCGCCACAACGCACAGTCGGCGGGAGGACCTGGCATGCTTGATCATCAGCTTTTTCCTGATGCTGCTCGTTTTTGCTACGTCCGTACCCATACCGATGAAGCGGACATTATCAATTACAGTCACCTGCATCCACTGGAGCAGTCCCTCGTGGCCCGCAGCGTTGAACTGCGCAAATCCGAGTTCGGTGACGCGCGGTGGTGCGCACACCAAGCTCTGGCGGAGTTGGGATACACGGGCTCCGAACCCATTTTGAAAGGTGACAGGGGGATGCCCCTGTGGCCGCGCGGGTACGTGGGTTCAATGACACACACGGAGGGCTTCCGGGCCGCGGTGGCCGCGCCGAGCGGTCCTATCAAATCGATGGGACTCGATGCGGAGCCGGCGAGGCCCTTGCCGGACGGGGTCCTGGATATGGTGGCGCGAAACAGCGAGCGCCCACAATTGGAACGCCTGCGTGAAGAGGGGATCGATTGCGCCGACCGCATACTCTTTTGCGCCAAGGAAGCCACCTATAAGGCCTGGTTTCCCTTGACCCATAGGTTCTTGGATTTCGGCGAGGCGGAAATCGATCTGCGCGCTGACGGGACGCTCATCTCCTACCTGTTGGTCAGGCCCACCCCCGTGCCGTTTATCACCGGGCGTTGGGTAATACGCGATGGGTATGCGATTGTTTCCACCCTGGTGGAGTAAACCGCCCCAGGGCACCCCAATGGGGTAGCGGAGCGGGCCCGATTCATTTAATACAGGGGGGAATCCGCAGTGCTACAGCGTGGACGGGCGGGCCACGAATACCGTAGAAAGGCGCTTCCCGGACTCCTTGACAAGCGCAATGGCCTGGCCGTTAGGAGCAACCGCGGCGTGGACGCCCTTGAGACCACGGGGCTCGAGCCACTTACCCATAGCGAGGGCTGCGGCTTCGTCCTCCGTGATTTTCAGCACCGGATAGGAACGGGCGAGCGCCTCATCCAGGCTGAGGGAAAGGACCGGGGAATCAGCAAGCTCGTCCAAGCCCCGGGCGTCAGCCAAAGTGAAGGGGCCCACCTCAGTGCGGCGGAGAGAGATGAGATGGCCTCCCACGCCCAAGGCGTTGCCCATGTCCCGGGCCAGGGACCGGATGTAGGTTCCGGAGGAACAAGCCACGGAGGCCTCAATATCGATGTACGGGTTGCCACCGTCTTCGACGCGGCGAATGCTCTGCACATCGAACCGCATGATGGTCACCGGGCGCGCCGGAATGTCCACCTCTTCGCCCTCGCGGACCAATTGGTGGGCGCGTTTTCCACCAATCTTGATGGCGGACACGGCGGCGGGCTTCTGCATGATCTCGCCGGTTAGCGCCGATACGGCGTCGGAAATTGCGGCTTCGGTGATGAGGGATAGCGCCTCGGGGGAGGAATGGGTGAGAAACTCGCCCTCGGCGTCGTCGGTAGTCGTAGCGGCCCCCAGCCGGATAGTCGCGTCATAGGCCTTGGTGGAGGCCACCATGTGGGCCAGGAACTTGGTGCCGCGTTCGATTCCCGCAACCAATACACCGGTGGCCATCGGGTCCAATGTGCCTGCGTGGCCCACCTTGCGGGTGCCAAAGATCCTGCGCAGGCGGCCTACAACGTCATGGGAGGTCATGCCCGCGGGCTTGTCCACGACCACCAAGCCGGAGTTCTTCAGGGGATCAGTCATGCCATGGAGTCTAGGTGACGGAGCAAATGCTCTAAAGTTGGTGGGGTGAATATCTGGTACGGAATGGATAACTTCCCACGCGACCTTGGACCCACCGTGGCCACCATTGGGGTCTTCGACGGTGTGCACAGGGGGCATCAGGAACTCATTACCGCGGCCGTCAAGGCGGCCAAGGAGACTGGTGCAACGCCCGTGATGGTGACCTTTGATCCGCACCCGGTCTCCGTATTCCTGCCCGAACGTGCGCCATTAGCCGTAGCGTCCACCGAAAAGCGCATCATCGAGGCCGAAAAACTGGGAATTGAGGGCGTTCTGGTCATCGATTTCACCAAAGAACTCTCCGGCCTGAGCCCGGAGGATTATGCGCAGTCATTGCTGGTGGACACCCTTCACGCCGAACGCGTCGTGGTGGGGGAGAACTTCACCTTCGGCGCAGGCCGCGCCGGAACGGCCGCAAAGATGAAAGAGTTAGGCCTCGCGCATGGGTTTGCCGTGGATGTGGTTGAGCTGCTGCATGATGACGGGGTAAAGATTTGTTCAACCCTCATCCGCGACCGGCTCAACGCCGGGGATATCCGCACCGCGAACTGGGCGCTGGGCCGGCATTTCTCCATCACCGGCCCCGTAGTCCGCGGCGCGGGCCGTGGCGGCAAGGAGCTGGGGTTCCCAACCGCTAACCAATACTTTCAGGACCATTACGCAATTCCGGCCGATGGCGTCTACGCCGGGTGGTTCATAGTGCATGACCAGTCAGTGCCGATTGACGGCAATATGCGCCCGGGTATGGCCTATGCCGCGGCCATATCCGTTGGCACCAATCCCACTTTCGGCGACGAACAGCGCTCGGTCGAATCCTTCGTGCTTGACCGGCAGGCCGATCTTTACGGCCATGAGGCAACGGTGTTGTTCGTGGATCACTTGCGCGATATGGTCAAATTCAGCTCCATAGGTGAGCTTCTCGAAGCCATGGCTCGGGATGTAGCCCATGCCCGCGATGTCTTGGCGCAAGATGCCAAAGACCATGGATGGCCGGCATCGAAGTTTTTCTTGCTTAAAGGTGACAATTAAACCGGAGGAGGTGTAGCCATGGCTCGCAAAATCATCCTGGATCTAGATACTGGTATTGATGATGCGCTGGCCCTTGCCTATGCCTTGGGGTCCCCGGACCTTGAACTACTGGCGGTAACGGGCACCTACGGTAACGTCACCGTTGAACAGGGCGTGGCCAATACCTTGTCCCTGCTTGACTTGCTTGCCCGGCCCGATATCCCGGTCTATGCGGGGCCAGGGCATGCCAGTGATAGGCAGGGCTTTGAGGTTCTTGAGATTTCCCGTTTCATCCATGGCGGCAATGGCATTGGCAACGTAGACGTTGCCCGCAGCAGCCGCGGGGTGCAAGCAGGCTCGGCGGTGGACTTTCTGATAGGCGCCGTGGCGAGCCATGGCGATGACTTAGTGATTGTGTCCACGGGGCCGTCAACCACGGTGGCCCAGGCTATGAAGCAGTCCGAGGATTTCGCCCACAATGCCCGCATTGTGTTCATGGGCGGGGCCCTTACCGTGCCGGGCAATGTCACCCCCTGGTCCGAGGCCAACGTGCACCAGGATCCCCCGGCCAGCGATTACATGCTGCGGCAAAGCCGTGATATTTCGATGGTGGGCCTGGACGTCACGCTTCAGACACTGCTAACCACGGAGCATACGGCCACGTGGCGTGGCCTGGGTACGGCTGCGGGCCGCACCTATGCTGACATGCTTGATTATTACATCGATGCCTATGCCGTAACGGCTCCGTACCTTGGCGGATGTGGTCTGCACGATCCCCTGGCCGTAGCCGCGGCCGAAGACGATTCGATTATCACCTGGCTGCCTCACGCGATGAAGGTCGACGTGGAGGGGCCTACGCGCGGGCGCACCATTGGCGATGAGACTCAGATGGGGCCCTCGCGGCGCTCCAGAGTCGCAGTGGGGGTGGATGCGGAGCGGTTCGTGGCCCGCCTGATGGAGAGGATGGCCACGGCGTTGGCCTGACCCCCGGGGCTGGGGCGGGGCCAATGCCTTGATTAAGCAGCGGGCCATGCCGTAGAATGTCCGCTTGGCTTAGCGACTGCGGTCCACAGTAGTTGCGGCAACACTTTTACACCGCGATCGTCGCGCGTGGAAAGATGTTTAAAAATTTTGTGTGGACTGAAATATGAGGAGTAAATCCATGGCATTGAGCACTGAGAAGAAGGCTGAAATCCTTAAGGAGTACGGCCTTCACGAGACCGATACCGGTTCCCCAGAGGCGCAGGTTGCACTGCTGACCTCCCGCATCAACACTCTGACTGAGCACCTGAAGTACCACAAGCATGACCACCACTCCCGTCGTGGCCTGCTGTTGCTCGTAGGTCGCCGCCGTGGCCTGCTGAAGTACCTCGCGGCCAACAACGTTGACCGCTACCGCGACCTGATTTCCCGCCTGGGCCTGCGTCGCTAATACTGAGGCTTTAGCGCTTTTCGAGTTACGAACGCCATCTCTGCTGATAGCCAGCGGGGGTGGCGTTTCGCTGTTGGTGGGGTCAAAGGCTAGGCCATATAACCACGCGCCGCCCTGGGCGGTAACCGCGCGCTGGGGAAAGGTAGCGATGAGAAACCGCAAGGCATGTGGTCTATGGCGCATGGAGCACTGGTGCGTGCGCAAAGCTCGTGCGGGGCGGGGTTGTTGTGATGTCAGTGGGGAAGCGGGCTGGCCTGTGGGGCTGCGTGGGGGAGCCACGGTGAGGGAGTTTCGCGCCACACGGTGAGCGAAAAGGCAACGGTGCTGGTAGGATTCATTCTCGTTGCAATTTTTTCGTCAACACACTTGACACTCGGCGGCACCGACGATCGCCGAACATGAATAGGAGATTCATACTTTTATGAGCGCTAAGAACGCTGTTGAATTCGTTGTCGATGAGGAATTCGGCATCACTGAAGCAATCGCTACCTTGGATAATGGCGATTTTGGTACCCGCACCATCCGCTTCGAGACCGGCCAGCTGGCCCGCCAGGCGGGCGGCTCCGTTACCACTTATCTCGATGATGACACCATGCTGTTGTCAACCACCACCGCGTCCAACCAGCCGCGCGAAGGCTTTGATTTCTTCCCGCTGACCGTGGATGTGGAAGAGCGCATGTATGCGGCGGGCAAGATTCCGGGTTCCTTCTTCCGCCGCGAAGGCCGCCCGTCCACGGAGGCTATCCTGGCTTGCCGCCTGATTGACCGCCCGCTGCGCCCTACCTTTGTTAAGGGCCTGCGCAATGAGGTCCAGGTAGTAGTCACCGTTTTGTCCATGGACCCAGAGGAATACTACGACGTAGTCGCCATCAACGGCGCTTCTGCTTCCACCCAGCTGTCCGGTCTTCCAGTTTCCGGGCCGGTAGGCGGCGTTCGCGTTGCCCTGATCGCCGATGACAAGCACCCGAAGGGCCAATGGGTTGCGTTCCCTAACGCCGAGCAGCATGAGCGCGCCCTGTTTGAAATGGTTGTGGCCGGACGCATTGTCGAGCGTAAGCAGGGCAAGAAGACCGTTGAAGACGTAGCGATCATGATGGTCGAAGCCGGCGCAGGTAAGACCGTTGCTGAGCGCGTAGCGAATGGCGCACCAGCGCCTCAGGAGTCTACCGTTGCCGAGGGGCTTGAGGCTGCCAAGCCGTTCATCAAGACCCTGTGCGAAGCGCAGGCTGGCCTGGCTGAGCGGGCCGCCAAGGAGACCCAGGAGTTCCCGCTGTTCCCTCCGTACACCGACGAGGTGTTCGATGCGGTTGAGAAGAAGGCCTCCAAGAAGCTGTCTGAGCTGCTGACCATTCCGGGCAAGCAGGACCGTGACGACGCAACCAATGAATACATGGAAGATGTCGAGGAAGAGCTTCTAGAAACCTTTGACGCCGAGGACGCTTCCAAGCAGATTCGCAACGCTTACAACGCGGTCATGAAGAAGATCGTGCGCCAGAAGATCCTCACCGAGGGCTTCCGCATCGACGGCCGTGGCGTCACCGATATTCGTGATCTGGGCGTCGAGGTTGAACTCATCCCACGCGCGCACGGTTCTTCCCTGTTCGAGCGCGGCGAGACCCAGATCATGGGCGTAACCACCCTGGACATGCTCAAGATGGAGCAGCAGATTGATTCCCTGGGGCCAGTGGATCACAAGCGCTACATGCATCACTACAACTTCCCTCCATACTCCACCGGTGAGACCGGACGCGTCGGTTCGCCCAAGCGCCGCGAGATTGGCCATGGTGCGCTGGCGGAGCGCGCGTTGATTCCGGTGATCCCGTCCCGTGAGGAATTCCCCTATGCAATCCGTCAGGTTTCCGAGGCGCTGGGGTCTAACGGCTCTACCTCCATGGGCTCCGTGTGTGCTTCCACCTTGTCCCTGTACAACGCTGGCGTTCCGCTGAAGGCTCCAGTCGCGGGTATCGCGATGGGCTTGGTCTCAGGCGAGGTTGATGGCAAGGAAAAGTTCGTCGCCCTGACTGACATCCTCGGCGCTGAGGATGCATTCGGCGACATGGACTTCAAGGTCGCTGGTACCTCCCAGTTCATCACTGCGCTGCAGCTGGACACCAAGCTGGATGGCATCCCATCCAAGGTCCTGGCCGAAGCCCTTGAGCAGGCCCGCGATGCACGCCAGACCATCCTTGACACCATGGCTGAAGTGATTGACGGTCCGGATGAGATGAATTCCTTGGCACCAAAGATCACCTCCGTGAAGATTCCGATGAACAAGATCGGCGAGCTGATTGGTCCTAAGGGCAAGACCATCAATTCCATCACCGAGGAAACCGGCGCTGACGTTTCCATCGAGGATGATGGCACCGTCTACGTCTCCGCTGCCACCGGTGAGGCTGCCGACGCTGCGCTGGAGAAGATCAACTCTATTGCTAATCCGCAGCTGCCAAAGGTTGGCGAGCGCTTCCTGGGTACCGTCGTCAAGACGGTCGCCTTCGGCGCATTCGTTTCCCTGACCCCAGGCAAGGACGGCCTGATCCACATCTCCAAGCTCGGTGGCGATGAGCGCATCGAGAAGGTTGAAGATGTGGTCAACGTTGGTGACAAGGTTCAGGTTGAGATCGCGGATATTGATAACCGCGGCAAGATCTCCTTGGTTCCTGTAGAAGAGGATTAAACCTCGCATCACCGTGCCGCCTAATCCAGGTGCATGAGGGCGCTGCCTTACTGACTGTGTTCGCTAAGGCAGCGCCCTTTTTCTCATGGCCCACGAGCCGCAAGGTATGTGCGTGCGGTGGATCTATGGCAAATGCGTAGGCGCCTCCAGAGTTAGCGAATGAATCCTTAACTGCAGCCGCGGTCCAGCGGAAAGGGCGCTCTAAGCTATAAGGATGGCTCGGTCCGCGAGCATGCGCTGGCCCGTTTGGGTGCCGCCGCCGAAGCCTGGCGGGATGCAAGGCGGGGGAGCGTGTTGTGTGCGCGCTTGGCGGTTGGGTTTGCTGGGAGGGTGCGTAACGGTTTAGTGATAGGAAAACCTATCACTCCATATGGGGGATTGCGTGGGAAAAATAAATTATTGGTGATTTAATGATTGTTATGAGCCGCCGAGAAGCAAACCGCGAGAAAACGATGCGCGCCATCGTTGACGCCGCGGAGGAAATTGTGCAGGTAGGCGGCGCCGAGGCGCTGACGGTTGGAGCCGTGGCGGATCGTGTAGGGCTGGCCCGCAATTCCCTCTACCGCTACGTGAAATCGCTCGATCAGCTGCGCGGCATGGTGATGGAACGCCACGTGCCTGAAATGTTTGGGACCATCCTTCGCGCCGTGCGCGAGGCCGAGGATCCGGAAGTTGCGCTCGAGGCCTACGTGAGGACCAACTTGCTCATCGCCGCCGATGGCAGGAACGTCTGGCTTATGGAACTCGCAGAAGGGCTTACCGGGAAGCTTCCGGAGAGGATAACCGAATTATATGTGACGCTCATGCGGGAAATCACCGCGGTTCTACGCCACTTTGACCCTGAAACTGCTCTCTTTACGGGAGAAATGGTTAACAGCGTGGTGGTGGCGGGGTTTACCGCCGTGGAGCGTGGGGATGACCCTGAGTTGATTAACTCGCGCTGCTGCGATGCCGTTTTAGCCATCGCCCGCCAGCGCGCCGCGGTTGCGCCGGCTTCTTAGCCCCTACTACTTCATAGCGCCGGTGCGGCCGGTCCGCCGCGGTTCCTAGAGGATGTGACTACCCAAGGCATCAACGGGTTGACTGCCCGTCATCCGGTAGCGCACAGTTATACCCATGAGCTTTGTGGATCTAGTGGCAGGCGCCATCATTCCCGTGGTGGCGCTCCTTGCCGCTGGATTCATTCTAAATACGCGATTTTTGCCAAATAGGGGGCTGTGGCACGGTCTTGAGAGACTGAGCTACTTTGTCTTCACCCCGGCGCTTTTCATTAGCTCCATCTCATCCGCGGATCTGACGGTGGTGCCCTTCGGCTCCATGCTGATAACGCTCGTTGTACCTTTGAGCCTTACCGCTTTGGTTATTGCGGCGCTCAAGCGTCCCCTGCGCGCCACGGGGCCGGATCTCACTTCCCTTATTCAGGGTGGTATCCGGATGAACACCTACATGGGATTGATTATCTCCCAGGCTATCGGCGGGTCCCAGGGGGTGGCCGCGTTCGCGCTTGCCTGTGCGGTGGTGGTACCTACGGTTAACCTGATTTCCGTCACCGGCCTGAGCATTTATGGGGCCAGCCCACAAGGAGGGCGGGCCGGCAGGCCATCCGTCGTGGCTAGCTTGGCTAAAAATCCATTCCTCCTGGCCTCCTTGGCGGGGATTGCGCTTAATGTGGCGCCTTTCGACCTACCGCGCGTGGTAGCAGAGCCTATTGCCCTATTTGCTGAGCCGGCCATGGTGATAGGAACGTTGGTCTCCGGCGCGGCGCTGAAGTTCGCCGTGACTAGCAAGGAGATAGTGCATATTAGCGCGGCCTCGATAATCAAGCTGCTGCTCCTCCCGCTTGCTACGGCCGCGATGGGGGCAGCGCTTGGCTTGGAAGGCGCCGCCTTGGCCGCGGTTGTCACGATCACCGCCATACCCACCGCGCCGTCTGCCTACGTCCTGGCGACCATTATGGGCGGAAATGCGCGCCTGATGGCCAACATCACCGGCGTGCAAACGGTGCTGTCTATCGTGACACTACCGATGCTGCTGTTCGCCTTGCTCTAGGACGTGGTTAGACTGGGTGGAGATAGTTGACAGCTGTGTACCCACATATTTAGAAGGGAAGGGTTCTTTCATGACCATTAAGGTAGGCGTTCTGGGTGCAAAAGGCCGGGTAGGCCAGGCCGTGGTTGAGGGGGTAAATGCCGCCGAAGATCTGGAACTCGTAGCCACCGTTGGTCGCGGCGACTCACTGGATCTCCTGACCATGAATGGGGCTGAGGTTGTAGTGGATTTCACCCAGCCCGGAGTGGTGATGGGCAACCTTGAGTACTGCATCTCCAAGGGCATCCACTGCGTGGTGGGCACCACCGGATTTGACGAAGAGCGCCTGGCCCAGGTTGAGGAGTGGACCAAGGCCGAGGGTGCGGGAAACGTGCTCATCGCCCCTAACTTCGCAATCTCCGCGGTGCTGACAATGGTGCTGGCCCGTCAGGCGGCGAGGTACTTCGAGACTGCGGAGGTCGTTGAGTACCATCACCCAACCAAATTGGACGCGCCATCGGGCACCGCGATCCATACCGCGCAGGCTATCGCCGCGGCGCGCAGTGAGGCCGGCCTAGGGGACATGCCGGACGCCACCGAGCAGTCCCTGCACGGTGCGCGCGGGGCGAACGTGGATGGCGTCCCTGTCCACGCGGTGCGTACCCGCGGGATGGTCGCGCATGAAGAGGTCATCTTCGGTGCGCAAGGTCAGTCACTGACCATCCGCCAGGACTCATATGACCGCACCTCCTTCGTACCTGGAGTCCTAGTGGGCGTTCGCCAGATCGCCAATCACCCAGGGCTGGTCGTGGGCCTCGATAGCTACATGGGGCTGTAAACATTTCCCGCAATCGGTCTCCAGCACTTCCACAAATACGCCACAGCAGAGGTGTTCAACTTACATGGCAATCGCTAAAGATTTAGACGTCCAGCTCATCGCGGCCACGGCATTTACCCCGCCGCGTGGCGTGGAATGGCAGGTGGATCCGGGCACGCCTGATTCCCAGGCGCTGGTCGAGTTTGCCGGCAGGGCGTGTTATGAGTCATTCCACAAGCCCAACCCGCGCACCGCCTCGAATGAGGCTTATCTACACCACATCTTGGAGGTGGGGCATGACGCGTTGCTAGAGCATGCCACGGCCACGCTGTACATTCGCGGTATCTCCCGTTCGGCCACCCATGAATTGGTCCGCCATCGCCATTTTTCCTTTTCCGAGCTGTCCCAACGCTTCGTGCATTCCGAAGAACCGGAAATGGTAATGCCCAAGGCCATCGCTGCGGATGAATCTTTGAGCCGCCTGATGACGGAGGCGGTGGATGAGACGCGCTTTGTCTATGATTCGTTGCTCCAAGGCCTAGAGGAGCAGCTGGCTGGCGAGCCCAATGCGCTGCTGCGCCTCAAGCAGGCGCGTCAGGCCGCGCGCTCAATCCTGCCGAACGCCACGGAGTCACGCATAGTAGTGACCGGAAATTACCGCGCGTGGCGCGGCTTCATCGCGTCTCGCGCGTCCGAGCACGCCGACGGCGAAATCCGAACCGTCGCAATCGAGGCGCTTAAATTACTGCGGGCTCAGGCACCGGTGCTTTTCGACGATTTTCACATCACCACCCTCGCCGACGGCACTGAGATGGCATCCTCCCCCTATGCCTAAAGCTAACCCAGCACCCTTCGAACCCGGAGGAAGGCCGTAGAGCGTGGCGCCGCGATGCCACTGGCAGACCGTGATGGGGTAAAAGAGCCCCATATGAATCGCGCCACGCACCAATAAGTGTGCATTGAGTGGGGCTAACGGGGTAACCTTGTGACCCATGAGCACAGGTATGACAGCTAAGACAGGCGTCGAGACATTCGGTCGCGTTGGCGTCGCCATGGTTACCCCGTTTGACCACGATGGCGAGCTGGACGTTGAGACCGGTGTGCGCCTGGCCGTTCACCTCGTCGATAACGGTATTGATAACCTCGTCCTGGCAGGTACCACGGGCGAATCACCTACCACGACTGTTGCTGAAAAGCTGGAATTGCTCAAGGCCGTCAAAGCTGAAGTGGGGGACCGCGCAAAGATTTGCGCTGGTGCCGGCACCAACAACACCGCCGCCTCCGTTGAGTTGGCGCGTCAGTCCGCCGAAGCGGGTGCTGATTCGTTGCTCGTGGTGACCCCTTACTATTCAAAGCCATCCCAGGCTGGCGTGTATGCGCACTTTGAGGCCATTGCCAACGCTACGGATCTTCCCATCTGTGTCTATGACATTCCGGGCCGCTCGGGTATTCCAATCACCTCGGATACCCTTCGCCGTTTGGCCGAGCTGCCCACTATCCAGGCTGTCAAGGACGCTAAGGGGAACCTTGGCGAGGGTGCTTTACTCATGCAAGAAACCGGTTTGGCGTGGTACTCCGGTGATGATCCATTGAACTTGCCCTGGCTATCCCTGGGTGCTTCTGGTTTCATCTCCGTGGTTGGCCATGCGGCTCCGCGTGCCCTTGCTGATCTATATGCTTCTTTTGAAGAAGGTGACCTTGCGCGTGCAAGGGACATCAACGTTAACGTTCTCACCCCGCTGACCCATGCTCAGGCCCGCCTGGGCGGTGCAACTATGGCTAAGGCCGCACTGGCGATGCAGGGGTTTGAGGTGGGTAAGCCGCGTCTGCCGATTGTGCCAATTGAGGAACATGAGATGGACGCGCTCCGAATTGATATGGAAAAGGCTGGAGTCCTTAAAGAATGACTGAAACCCGTAACCGCTCCCGGAAGGTGACCCGCAAGGCGGGCCCTCCGGCAGAGACCACCGATACCGCCTCTAACGAGGCGGCTTCGCCTGTTTTCCAGGCTCCAACCGCAGACGCCTCTGCGTCCGGTGGTAACGGTCAAGGCGGCAACAGCAAAACTGCCGCCAACAATGACAACAATGAGAACTCGGGCCAGAATGACAAGAAATCTGGCAATGGAAACCGTCGTTCCAATCGATCCCGCGGCTCCCGCGGCGGCCGCAACAATAACGGCGGCGGCAACAACAACAACGGGAGCAACGGCCAGAACGGAAAGGGCGGCGGCAACAACCGCGGTAACCGCAACAACGGTAATAACCGCGGCCGCCGCAACGTTCCGAAGTCCATGCAGGGCGCGGATCTGACCAAGCGCCTTCCGGAACCACCGAAGCAGGCCAAGGATTCCCTGCGCATTTACGCGCTGGGCGGCATTTCGGAGATCGGCCGCAACATGACGGTCTTCGAGTATGAC
This sequence comes from Corynebacterium endometrii, assembly GCF_004795735.1. Lineage (NCBI taxonomy): Bacteria > Bacillati > Actinomycetota > Actinomycetes > Mycobacteriales > Corynebacteriaceae > Corynebacterium > Corynebacterium endometrii. Next base: position 1,514,340 of record NZ_CP039247.1, on the reverse strand, counting down.
GGCAAGCTGCTGATAATCGACTGTGGTGTTCTGTTCCCGTCTTCCGGCGAACCTGGCGTTGACCTCATCCTCCCGGATTTCGGCCCGATCGAAAACAAGATTGACAAGGTAGAGGCGCTGGTGGTTACCCACGCCCACGAGGATCACATCGGCGCTATCCCATGGCTGCTTAAGCTGCGCCCGGACATCCCCATCGTGGCATCCCGCTTCACCATCGCTCTAATCGCGGCAAAGTGTAAGGAGCACCGTCAGCGCCCTAAGTTCATCGAGGTCAACGAGAAGTCCGATGTGAAGTACGGTCCTTTCCGTTGCCGCTTCTGGGCCGTAAACCACTCCGTCCCGGACGCGCTTGGCATCATGCTGAACACCCCGGCGGGCTCTGTCGTCCACACCGGTGACATCAAGCTAGACCAGACCCCACTGGATAATCGTCCAACCGATCTTCCAGCCCTGTCGCGGTATGGCGATGAGGGCGTGGACCTGATGCTGTGTGATTCCACCAATGCGAATATTCCGGGCGTGTCCGCCTCTGAAGGAGACATTCCGGCTACATTCAAGCGATTGGTCGCAGGGGCCAAGCAGCGGGTTATCATCGCTTCCTTCGCCTCCAACGTTTACCGCGTGCAGGCCGCTATTGACGCCGCGGTGGCCGCCGGCCGCAAGGTTGCGTTCAACGGCCGCTCCATGATCCGCAACATGGAGATCGCTGAGAAGATGGGCTTTTTGAAGGTGCCTCGCGGCACCATCGTCTCCATCGATGACGCCTCCAAGATGGCTCCACACAAGGTGGTGCTCATCACCACGGGCACCCAGGGTGAGCCGATGGCGGCGCTGTCCCGCATGGCGCGGCGCGAGCATCGCCAAATCACCGTGCGCGACGGTGACCTGATCGTCTTCTCTTCCTCACTGATTCCGGGTAACGAGGAAGCGGTATTCGGCGTGATGAACATGCTGTCCCAGATCGGTGCGGAAGTTATCACCAACAAGGAGGCTAAGGTCCACTCCTCGGGCCATGGCTACGGTGGCGAGCTGCTCTTCCTGTACAACGCGGCTCGTCCAAAGAATGCCATGCCTGTTCACGGCGAGTGGCGCCACCTGCGGGCCAACAAGGAACTGGCTATTTCCACCGGCGTTGACCGCGACCGCGTGGTCCTGGCCCAAAATGGCGTGGTCGTGGATCTCGCAAAGGGCCGCGCGAACGTGGTGGGTCAGATCCAGGTGGGTAACCTGTACGTGGACGGCGTGTCCATGGGCAATGTTGATGCTGACACCCTGACGGACCGCACCAACCTCGGCGCCGGCGGCGTGGTATCTATCACCTGCGTGATTGATAACCGGACCGCCCGATTGCTGGAGCACCCAACCGTGGCCACCACCGGTTTCTCCGAGGATGACCGCAACGTTGTCCCAGAGATCGCCGAATTGGTCGAAAACACTATGAACGACCTGGCCGCCGAGGGTGAGAATGACACCTACCGCATGGTTCAGAAGCTGCGCCGCAAGGTGGGCAAGCTGATGAGCTCCAAGTACAAGCGAGAGCCGGTTATCCTGCCTACCATCGTTCCAACCTCCGGTGACGGAAGCTACATCGATGATGATGAGGTTCGGGCCTCCCGCGAGTCCCTCTAAGGCCGTGTTATAAGGCCTTTCATGCTCCTCAGCGTGGCGGCACGTTTAGTGGCGAGCCGCTATGCTGGGGAGCATGACTTTTTCACAAACTGAACGCGAACGCCTTGCCGCTCTGCTTAAGGAACTGGGCCCGGATGCTCCCACCCTGTGCGAGGGATGGACTACCAAGGATATGGCCGTACACCTCTGGGTCAGGGAAAACCGCCCGGATGCTACGGCCGGAATGTTCATCCCGGCGCTGGAGGGACACCTCAATAAGGTGTCCGATAAAGTCGCCACCAAGGGATATGAGGAGCTGGTTCGCGAGTGGGGGAGTGGACCGGGCAAATTCAGCCCAATCCGCCTCATCGAGGCCCAGGCTAACCTGGCGGAAAACTTTATTCACCACGAGGACGTCCGCCGGGCTAACGGACGCACGGATGAACGTGACTTCTCCGCGGCGATTGAAAAGAAGCTCCACGGCGTGCTCAAGATGATGGCCCCACGCATGCTGGGCAAGTCCGGTTGTCCCGTCGTGCTTTTCCCCCGCGGTCTGTCCCGAGTGGTGTGTGCCGATAAACACGGCGTAGCGGAAGACGGCCAGGACGTGGTGCGCGTGCATGGCAGCGTCGGGGAGCTGCTGCTTTGGGTCTATGGGCGCGACGAGGTCCACGTGACCATTGAGGGACCCGCGGACAAGGCGGTGCGCTCCGGCGTGTAGGCACTCTCGGATAGGCTTCAAGGCTCCGGCCTGATAGTCAAGGCTCCTGAATGGATTTTCATCCGTTTAGGGGCCTTCACTGTTTCTGGGTAATGCGAATTAGCCGATTTGGCCGCGCACGTGGCGCAGAAATCCACATGTAAACCCGTGTTGCATGTGTGACTAAAGGTAATTAAGCGGTTAAAGTTACAGCCATGTCTGTCAAAAACGCCCCGTCGCGCGGAAACGGCCGTGCCAGGAAGAAGCCCGCGGCCCGTGGAGGCCGTTCAAGTGGAGCACGTACCACCACGCGTAACACGCGGCCGATGGGGCGCAGCACCTCGGCCACATCACGGGATTTGATGGCTACATCCTCCCGGCGTTCTACTCAGCGCGCTGCGGAAACGTCGCATGAACGCACAGGAAGTGCGTTTCGTGCCGTCGGGCGCGGTGTGGGTGCGGCGTTCGGCGCCACGGCCAGGGGGCTGGGCGGTCTGACCCGCGGCGTGGGCGAGAGCCTGAGCAGCCTGCGCCCGGTTCGGGGAGATGAGGATTTATACGATGAGACAGACCTGTTTGATGGCTTGGAAGATGACCACGCTGACGAAACCGATAATGCAAGGGAGCCGGTAGAAATTTCTGAGAAGAAGGCCAGTGCGACTCGCAAGAGGAGTGGTGGCGCAACCCGCAAACGTTCCAATCCCTCGCCGTTGGCCGAGGAGATGGAAGAACAGGACCGCCGCGAAGCAGAGGCAGCACGGGACGAGGGGCGTATTGCCATAGGTAACCCAGACACGGTGGGCCTAGTCCTCCTTGGGCTAGCGGCCGTTCTTGGCGCTTCCGTATGGCTCAACGTCGCCGGACCGGTGGGTGCCGGAATTGCGCAGGTAGTACACCTAATTATCGGCGCCGGCGCACTCGTCCTGCCGGTAGCGCTTGTGGCCCTCGCCCTCGTTCTCATGCTGGGCATCTCAGGCCCCGAGGGCGGTATTAAACCGCGGGTGATGCTAGGCACGGTGCTGATAATCGTGTCCATGCTCGGCCTGATTCACGTCTTTGCGGGGGATCCTGCGGACTGGGCCGGTCGCATGACCGCAGGCGGCGCTGTGGGCGCGTGGACCGGCGGCCTGCTGGCTAAGGGATTTTCAGGGTTCGTTGCCGTACCCCTGCTAGTTTTGGTCATTGTTTACGGTGCGCTGAAGGTCACGGGTATTACCACCCGGGAGGCGTGGGAGTACCTGACAGCGGTAATTTCAAACGCGCTGCGGCCCGAGGCCGCAGATGGGACGGTCGAAGATGAGGGTGATGACCTTTATGACCACGTAGATTCGGACATCGATGATATCGCCGAAGGCCGCGCTCGGCGCGAGCGTGAGCGCCCGGCACCCGCACGCGCTGTGCGTGCCCCTAAACCTCGTCGCCAGCGCACGCCGCTCGAGGCGTACCCGATTGACGATGAGGTTGCTGAGGATGAACGCGCCGCTACCCAAGACCGCCAGGCGGCGGTGGGCAATCGTGCGCTGGCCCGGGAGATCGATGACACGGATCAGTTCCCGGTAGTCGATGATTCCGCCCCCGATGAGGATCCGGCACACACCCAGGTGATTCCGGCGCCACGACCTGCCAATAAACCTGCTAAGGCCCGCCGCAGCGCGGGCACAACCGGAGCGGCGGCTGGTACCACCGGTGCGGCCTCCCAGGCGGGCGCCTCTGCGGCTGCGGGTTCCCCTGGTGCTACCGGAGACGTGATCAAGGATTCCCGCGAGGCTATGCGCCAGGCAATCATCGCCCGCTCGGGCGTGGATCCGTCCTCGGGCAAGCCGGCCGATGGCCAGGCCCGCGCCGAGGCCGAGCCTGCCCCAGCGCAGCAGGGACCCATCTCGTCCAGAAACAGCGACTATGATCTGCCCTCCACCGAGCTGTTGACTGCCGGCGCCCCTACGAAGGCGCGCACCGAGGTCAATGACCGGATCATTGAGGCAATTACGGATGTGTTCGAGGAGTTCAAGGTCGACGCGCACGTCACCGGTTTCAGCCGCGGGCCAACAGTAACGCGCTATGAAATTGAGTTGGGGCCGGGCGTGAAGGTGTCCAAGATTACCAACCTTCAGTCCAACTTGGCCTACGCGGTGGCAACGGAAAACGTGCGCCTTCTGACCCCGATTCCCGGCAAGTCCGCGGTGGGCATCGAGGTCCCCAACCCGGACCGCGAGATGGTCCGTTTGAGGGACGTGCTCGACGCGCCAAGCACCAGGGCGGATAAAGACCCCATGCTTATCGGCTTGGGCAAAGACATCGAGGGTGAGTTCATCTCCGCCTCGGTCCAGAAGATGCCGCACCTGCTCGTTGCCGGCGCCACCGGTTCCGGTAAGTCGGCGTTTGTGAACTCTATGTTGGTGTCCCTGCTTACGCGTGCAACCCCCGAGGACGTGCGCCTTATCCTGGTGGACCCGAAGATGGTGGAACTTACGCCGTATGAGGGTATCCCTCACCTCATCACGCCAATCATTACGCAACCAAAGAAGGCTGCCGCGGCATTGCAGTGGTTGGTCGAGGAGATGGAGCAGCGCTACATGGATATGAAGTCTGCGCGCGTGCGCCATATCAAGGACTTCAACGCCAAGGTCCGTTCCGGAGAAATCCAGGCGCCGGCGGGATCTCAGCGTGAGATGCGTCCGTACCCATTCATCGTCTGCGTCGTGGACGAGCTCGCTGACCTGATGATGACCGCGCCAAAGGAAATCGAGGATTCCATTGTGCGCATCACCCAGAAGGCGCGTGCGGCGGGCATTCACCTAGTGCTTGCCACCCAGCGCCCATCCGTGGACGTGGTAACCGGCCTGATCAAGACTAACGTCCCATCACGCCTTGCATTCGCCACGTCTTCGCTCACCGACTCCCGAGTGATCCTGGACCAGGCGGGTGCCGAAAAGCTCATCGGCATGGGTGATGCGCTCTTTATCCCGCAGGGCGGAAAGCCGGTACGCATGCAGGGCGCGTTCGTGGGGGATGAGGAGGTCCAGGCCGTGGTTGAGGCGGCCAAGGACCAAGGTGCGCCTAACTACACCGAGGGTGTGACTGAAGATAAGGCCGCCGACGCCAAGAAGGATATCGATGAGGAAATCGGAAAGGACATGGATGACCTCTTAGAGGCGGTGGAGCTCGTGGTGACCTCCCAGCTGGGTTCAACCTCCATGCTCCAGCGCAAGCTGCGCATTGGTTTTGCTAAAGCCGGCCGCCTGATGGATCTCATGGAATCACGAGGCGTGGTGGGTCCTTCCGAGGGCTCCAAGGCCCGCGAGGTTCTTGTTAAACCGGAGGAGTTGGAGACCATCATCTGGATGATCAAGGGCGCTGATCCGGCCGAGGCCCCGAAAGAGGTGCAGGCCGAGATGAGCGCGTCCGACACAGATGGCTCGACGGGCCAGGCCGGAGCCCCCTCTCAGCCCGACGCCGCCGGCGGCGGCGAAACCAAGACCGTGCAGGCCACCTACAACCCTTCCACGGGGGCCTTCTAGCGCCCGGCACCACGGATCCGGCCCCAAGGCCATCGCCCCAGACCGAACGCAAAAGTTCGGTCTGGGGCTTTTGTAGTGTATGGTGGGTAGGCACTTGGAGGGGAGTACCCCGTTCCTACGGCGCAGATCGTCAACACGGCAAATGGTGCCGAGTGGATAAACGTTATTACTCGGTCAATATTTCCCGGTCGCGCCGGCCTAGATCCACTGTTTGTGGCATATCCGGGTGGGGGAGACCTCCGGTCATTTCCTTGTACTTTCGACCGGAGGCGGTAAATGAGCGTTCCTATTTGGATCTGGGTTGTGACGATAGTCGTCATCCTGGGCTTCTTTGTTTTTGATTTCTACTCCCACGTGCGTACCCCGCACGAGCCAACCATGAAGGAGTCCGGTTTCTGGACCGCCTTCTACGTTGCGCTAGCGCTTATCTTCGGCGTGTTCGTGTGGTTCCTATGGGACCATGAGCACGCGGCGCAGTACTACACGGGCTACGTGACGGAAAAGGCGCTAAGCGTTGATAACCTGTTTGTCTTCGCGCTCATCATGGGCTCCTTCAAGATTCCGCGCAAGTACCAGCAGAAGGTCTTGCTCATCGGCATCGTTATCGCCCTGGTGTGCCGCTTCGTGTTTATCCTCCTTGGCGCGGCCGTAATCGCCGCGTGGTCGGATATCTTCTACATCTTCGCGATCTTCCTGCTGTGGACGGCGATCAAGCTCATCTGGGATGAGGCCAATGACACACCGGAGACCGATCCGAACGATATGGTCGTCATCAAGGCCCTGCGCAAGTTCGTGCCCGTTACGTCCCGCTATTACGGCGATAAACTGACCCACCGCGAGACCGAGGGCAAGCACAAGGGCCGCCGCCACCTGACCCCGCTTTTTGTGGCGCTGGTAGCTATTGGCCTTATCGACGTGATGTTCGCGTTTGACTCCATCCCGGCCATCTACGGCATCACCGCAGAGCCTTACCTGGTGTTCACCACGAACGCATTCTCACTGATGGGTCTGCGCCAAATGTACTTCCTGCTTGATGGCCTGCTAGACCGCCTGGTTTATCTGCCATACGGCCTTGGATTCATTCTCTTCTTCATTGGCGTCAAGCTGCTGCTTCATGCCCTGCACGAAAACAACTTGGGCTTCATTAACGGTGGCGAGGATGTCAGCGTCCCAGAGATTCCTACCCTGCTTTCCTTGGGCGTTATTGTGGGCACCTTGGTTATCACGGTCCTCGCGTCCATCTGGAAGAATAAGAGGGATGAGGCCCAGGGCGGCATCCGGGTATCCGACCAGCACTTCGACTGGGACGATGAAGGAAACAAGATTGTCGTTGACCGCAAGGGCAACTATGTTGGATTGGCCAGCGAGGTTGACATGGATGAATTCCATGCCAATGAGGCCGGCGGCGCTGGTTACGGCTCACAGGGCCACAAGGCTAACTAGCCGAGGCGCACTTGTCACTCCAAGGATGGGGTTTCGCTGGGTGCGCTAAAGAATTTCAAGGCGGTGTGATGACTACTAAGAGGTAGTTATCACACCGCCTTGAGCGTCTTGATGAGACTAAAACTAGAACGAGTTGATGACTGGGTTCCACTCGCGAATTGCGCGTGCCTGTAGTGCGCCCTTGGCATGGAAGGGGTCGCCATCCATGAGTTCCTCGGCGGTTTCAATGGTGGCACCATCGTCGAGCTTGATGACTATGAGCGCACCGCCCTCGGCGTCAGGATGAGGCCCGGAACCCACGATTTTGCCCTCTTGATTCAGGTTGCTAATAAATTCGCGGTGCACTGGACGGTACTCCGCGATGGCCTCAGATTCCGGATCGTACTGGTAAGTGATTGCAAAGTATTTCATGGTTAACCATTGTAAGCACAGGGTGTGGAACCAGGCGGTCGATTTAAAACCTAAGTTCGCTGTCCCCCTGACTTTCGTGGTGAATGAAGAAATCACGGTTGCTTCCCGAAGAAGGTAGTATGTTTACCGTGAATCGACCGGAGAACCACACCACACCCTTGGCTAGTACCGCGCCTTCTAATTGGAATCTTCCCAACGTGCTCACTAGCTTGAGAATCCTCTTTATCCCGCTATTTGTGTGGCTGGTTCTCGATGAGAAAATGTGGTGGGCGTTCGCGGTATTCGCGGCGCTTATGATTACCGACAAGCTCGACGGTGATATCGCGCGTGCGCGCGGCCTGATTACCAATTTCGGCAAGATAGCGGATCCGATTGCCGATAAAGCCCTGATGACCGCCGCATTCGTTTCTTTAAACATCATCGGCGAACTCCCAGTATGGATTACGGTGGTCATCCTTGTTCGCGAATTCGGCATTACCATCTGGCGCTTCTTCATGCTCAGGGCCGGAAAAGTGGTGCCGGCTTCGAAGGGCGGCAAATTAAAGACGGTCTTGCAGACGCTGGCCGTTGCACTATATCTGCTCCCACTACCCGGCTGGATGGACATTCCCAAACTGGCCATTATGCTGCTGGCTGTTGCCGTCACCGTCATTACAGGCATCCAATACCTCCTCGACGCCAAGAAGCACAACTGATCTTTAACTAAAGTCAAAGTAATCTTTAGCTAAAGACAGAGGAGGCTACAGTGGATGAATCGGCCCGCATTGCCGAAAAAAGCACCTTTGAGCTTTGCAGGGAACTAGTCAGCGTCCTTAGCGCCCGGCGGGAAACACTCGCCGTGTGCGAGTCTCTCACCGCGGGATTGTGTGCGGCCCGGATTGCTGACGTTCCTGGTGCCTCGGCGGTCCTTCGCGGCGGATTCATCACCTACGCGACGGACCTAAAGGAGTCACTCGCTGGGGTAAGTACAGCAACGGTGGAGGACGATGGCGTGGTCTCCGCTCAGTGTGTACGGGAAATGGCGCGTGGGGCTCAAAGGCGCTGTGACGCATCGTGGGGGCTGTCCTTATCCGGAGTCGCTGGACCCGATTCGCAAGACGGGCATCCGGCTGGCACTGTGTTCATCGGTCTTGCAGGACCCGAAGGGATTCGGGCCGTACGCGCCGGCGGGGAAGAGGGACTCAAGGGCTCGAGGCATGAGATAAGGGAGCAAGCTGTAAGCCACGCTATTGGGCTGCTGCTACTGAGCATCAAAGAAGCGCAGGCAACAGACGGATAAAACGCAACGTGGGCCCTGCTAGCGCGCAGAAAAAATATTTTGCGAATATGGGAACAAAATCGGGACAAGCGCCGTTGATAAGAGTAATGAACACTACAACAGTACTTCTGGATAAGCCCGTCTCGGCTCCCCCTGCGGCAGCTTCGCGTTCGCGTCGCATGGAGCCTTTGCTCCGCGAAGCCCTGGGAATTACCCTACGTGCTTTTCGTGCTGATAAGGGTGTGACCTTGCGTGAGCTCGCCGCCACCGCGCATGTCTCACCGGGCTACCTGTCCGAGCTAGAGCGCGGCCGCAAGGAAGTTTCCTCCGAGATGCTCGCGGCGGTATGCCACGCTCTCGGCGCCAGCGTTTCGGACGTGCTCATCGAGGCCGCCGGGTACATGGCTATGCCTAGCGTGGATGAGGAGCTGGCATCTACTACTCCAGCAGCGGCCGAGGCATAAAACTTAGAACTTAAACGGGCACCCGCGTACTGTGCGGGTGCCCGTCGTCTTTAGTCACTAGCCCACGTGCCACCTCCTGCATTCACGGCGGAGGGTGAACCCCGCGTTACGGCATGGCGAAGTAACTTTGACTAGGATTAAAAGGCGTAAAACGACTAACTACAGTGTTGAGCAGAAAGAGACTTATCTAGCAATGGCTAATCCATTTACCAAAGCATGGAAATACCTGATGGCGCTCTTCGATTCTAAGATCGAAGAGAACGCTGACCCTAAGGTCCAGATTGAACAGGCTATTGAGGAAGCTCAGCGTCAGCATCAAGAGCTGTCCCAGCAGGCCGCCGCGGTTATTGGCAACCAGCGCCAGCTGGAAATGCAGCTTAACCGGCGCCTTGGCGATGTAGAGAAGCTGCAGGCCAACACCAAGCAGGCCTTGGAGCTTGCGGACCAAGCTCGTGCCAAGGGTGACGAGGGTAAGGCCGTTGAGTATGAAAATGCGGCTGAGGCGTTTGCGGCACAGCTGGTGACCGCCGAACAGTCCGTAGAAGACACCAAGAAGCTTCACGACCAGGCTCTGCAGCAGGCCGGCGCTGCTAAGCAGGCGGTTGAACGCAACGCCGCTAACCTTCGCCAGAAGGTCAATGAGCGCTCCAAGCTGCTGTCCCAGCTCGAGCAGGCCAAGATGCAGGAAAAGGTATCTGAATCCTTGTCCTCCATGAACGAGCTGTCTAGCGGTTCAACTCCTTCCCTTGATGCGGTCCGTGACAAGATTGAGCGCCGCTACGCGAATGCCCTGGGACAGGCTGAGCTGGCAGAGAATTCCATCGAAGGACGCATGCGCGAGGTAGAGCAGGCGGGTATTCAGATGGCTGGTCACTCCCGCCTCGAGCAGATTCGTGCCGAGATGAACTCTGACAAGGCAGTAGAGGCTAATAAGACCGAGGCTATCGAGGCTCCACAATCCGGCAATGAATCTTACGTTGCCGATGATGCTGTGCAGGCCCGCCTGCGTGAGCTGCGCGGCGAGCGTTAATTCGCCTAGAAATTAAAACCGAAGAAGCCTGGTGACTACCGTTTAGTCACCGGGCTTTTTGCTGCTGTTGTTAGTCGCCCACGCCACGGGCTGCGAGTGCCTCGCCAATGGCCTGGGCGCGGCGGATTGAACGGATTACAACCGGTGTTCCAAACGCTGTTAAGGAGAAGCTGGCACCGCGAGCTTTGCGGGCCTCGAGTACCTCTTGGACAGTAGACATCATGAGCGGGAGCAGGCGGATGGTTAGGGTCATGGCCAAGACGATAGTGTTGACCGGTAACCCGATTCGTGACAATGGCCCAAGCATCTGGGTGAAGGCGTCCATCATCGCCTCAACACGGGTAGTAAGCGTGACCAGGACCGCCGCGGCGATCGCGGCGAGCACGGTCAGGAGCATGACGGCCGCGGCTTGGCCGTCAGCTGCCCACCATTGAAACAGAGCGATCGGAATCAAGATGAGTAGCGGCGGCCCCACCTGACCAAAGAGCAGCCTGGGAGGTATACGGGCTATGGCCATGCCGATCAACGGTATGGACAAGGATAGAGACGCCGGTATGGTATCCCGAATGAATGAGGCCGTACTCAGCACAAAAATCAGCAAAACCACTAGCTTTATCACCGGAGGGCAGCGGTGAATGATGCTGTTTCCTGGTACGTAGACGCCGAGCGGGACATTGTTCATAGTCTATCCCCCGGAGAATCATGCATGAGCTGCAGATAAAACTGGATTGCATCCCTGGCGTCAGAGTCGGCCACGATGCGTCCCCGGTCTATTACGATGACCCGGTCAAAATCTCGCACGAAGTCCAGATCATGCGTCACTACAATCAGTTGTTGCTTCAGCGCTGCGAATTCCCGCGCCAAGCGGTCCCTGTTTCGCAGGTCCAACAGGGTGGTGGGTTCATCGGCAATGATGAGCGAAGGTTCCATGATGAGCACGGAACTTAGGGCTAGCAGCTGCTTCTGGCCGCCGGAGAGCACATGTGGGGAGGTGTCAGCGAACTCCTCCAGGCCAAAGCGGTGAAGCATCTCATCAACGCGGCTGCGGATCTCCCGCTTGCTTAGGGCAAATCGGCGGAGCGAAAATGCTACATCCTCGCGGACCGTCGGCATAACTATCTGATTCTCAGCATCGGAGAAGATGAACCCAACCTGGCGGCGGATGTCCCTCGCATGGTGTTCCACGTTTAGACCGTCGACCAGGACGTCTCCCGAAGTGGGGAAATTAAGCCCATTGATGAGCCGAGTTAGCGTGGATTTTCCACTGCCATTCGCGCCGATAATTCCGATGCGGTGCTCTGCTAATTCGAGATTGATGTCCTTGAGCACCGTGGTCTCATCGAAGCATACGGAAACGCTTTCAAATTTAACGTGCGGCACGGCGCCCCTTGAGCTCCGGGAAAGCGGCATGGACCGCCACTGCAATCGCCACGATGATAAACAGTTTGGCTGCCCCCGGAAGCAGGAATGGAACCTGGGCTGCTGCGGCTGCCCCCGCGTCGAGTCCCGAACGGAGCATGAGTCCTAGAGCGCCAAAGATGAGTTGGACAATGGTAGCCACTAACCCGGCTAGGGTCAGCGTTGCGGTCATCCCGGCCTTGCCGCGCGGGGAACGATAAGCAATGAGACCCGCGATCCAAGAGGATAGGACGTAGCCCACTAGATAACCTGCGGTAGGACCCGCGAGTGCCGCTAGGGCTGAGCGGCCGCCCGATAGCACGGGTAGACCAATCAGGCCTAAAAGTAAAAACAGGATGGAGACAAAAAGCCCACGGCGGGCGCCAAGGACTAGCCCGGCAAGGATGATTGCCGCATTCTGGAGCACGATAGGTACTCCAGCGGTGCCCACTGGGATAGCTACGAATCCTAAAATGATGACAACAGCTGTAAAGACGGCGATGTAGGCCACGTCTGTAGTTCGTGAAAGTGAACTTCGAGCCCTATCAGAGGTCTTTGTCATGACCGGTACCGTATCACCATCTAGGCGTGCAGCGTATCTAAACGCCCGTGGCGAAGGGGAGTTTATAAGCGAGAATCCATCAAGATTGCTACGCAAAGCCTCTGACTTAGGCCCTTCAAACCCTCTTTGGTACCGCGTATTAAAAACTTTGTGGCTAGTCGTGGAATGATTCTGCATTGAGTCATGCCGATTAAGCCGCCTCTGGCAGGCATGGCGGGTGATGGCGGGGGACATCTGCAAGGGGGAGTGGGGAATCGGTAGTATTGCCTCATGCGACTGACTGAGTATCACGAGCTGATCTCCAACGAATTTGGTGACAGTGAAGGAAAGTGGATTTCCCATTCCCATGTGCTGGCCATGCTAGGAGATACCGGTGATGCTCTCATCGAACGTGGGGTCGATCCGCGCATAGTGTGGGAAGCGTTGTGTGAGGATTTTGATGTGCCGCTGGAGCGCAGGTTGGGTGTCGACAAGCCGTCCAGATAACAAGCCTGTGCAACGATTGATATGTCAGCGCGGTAAATTGCGGTTGATAACCCAGCCCGCGGTATTTGATATGTCTCGCCTCGGAGGCCCTGGCGTGCCGGAGTGGAATTTCGAACAACTGTGCGTGTAGGCTAGTCTGGGATGTCAGAGATGCTAGTTAGGGTAGAGTCCAGATTTTCGAGCAGGTATTAGCCGTGCTCGGAGAATTGTCCAGGCTTTCGGATCTTTTCGTACGCTTGGGGAGTCTAAGTAAGTAAGGCGCTGCCGTTCACTCGGTCGAACGCTTACTGTCTATCAGAATTACAATCACAACGAATCAAGGATTAGAACAAATGGCTGCTAAGAAGAAAGCCGTCCAGGCTAATGCGGGCGATGACCGGAAGAAGGCCCTCGACGCCGCGATGGCAATGATCGAGAAGGACTTCGGCAAGGGGTCCATCATGCGCTTGGGGGATGACGAACGCCCGCCTATTCAGGCAATCTCCTCCGGCAACACCGCAATTGACATCGCTTTGGGCATTGGCGGGTTCCCGCGCGGTCGCATTGTTGAAATCTATGGACCCGAATCATCCGGTAAGACCACGGTAGCGCTTCATGCTATTGCCTCGGCCCAGAAGGCCGGCGGTATCGCCGCATTCATCGATGCTGAGCACGCGTTGGATCCAGAGTATGCCCGCCTGCTGGGGGTGGACACGGATAACCTTCTAGTCTCTCAGCCGGATACCGGCGAGCAAGCACTGGAAATCGCGGATATGCTCGTCCGTTCTGGCGCCATCGATATTATTGTCATTGACTCCGTGGCGGCACTTACCCCGAAGGCTGAAATTGAGGGTGAGATGGGCGATAGCCACGTTGGTTTGCAGGCCCGTCTTATGTCTCAGGCGCTGCGTAAAATGACCGGCGCGCTGTACAACTCGGGCACCACTGCGATCTTCATTAACCAGCTCCGCGAAAAGATCGGCGTGATGTTCGGATCGCCAGAGACCACCACCGGCGGTAAGGCGCTGAAGTTCTATGCATCCGTGCGCTGCGATATCCGCCGTATCCAAACGTTGAAGGATGGTCAGGACGCGATTGGCAACCGCACCAAACTGAAGGTTGTAAAGAATAAGGTTTCCCCTCCATTCAAGATTGCCGAATTTGACATCATGTACGGGGAGGGCATTTCCCGCGAATCCTCCATCATCGACCTCGGCGTTGAAAATGGTTTCATTAAGAAGTCCGGCTCCTGGTTTACCTACGAAGGCGACCAGCTGGGACAGGGCAAGGAGAAAGCCCGCAATTTCTTGAAGAATAATCCAGATCTTGCCGATGAGATTGAGAAGAAGATCTTCTCCAAGCTGGGAGTTGGACCGAAGGCAGCCACCGATGAGGACGTAGCGATGGATGTCCCGGGCTCCGATGATCCGCTAACCGATGAGTCCGTGGACTTGGTGCCAAACGTTGACTTCGATGATGAGGATTAGAAACTAAGTGTCACAGCAACCCGCCCCTGAGAAACTGGAGCAGCTTCGCCAAGCGCTAGAAGCTTACGAATCCGGCGAAGCTGGGGGCGGGTTGTTTGACCGCGAGGCGGAACAAGCCAAATCCAAAGTGCGCAAGCGCGCCCTGGGACTTCTAGATCAGCGGGCGCGTTCCAGGCATGAATTGCGCGAACGGTTGATTGATGCTGAGTTCGATGAAGAAGTCATTGACCTGGTCTTAGATGATCTGGCTTCAGTGGGGCTCATCAACGATGAGTTCTTTGCCAGAGAGTGGGTTAGGCAGCGTCATGAGCGCAGGGGGAAGTCCTCACGAGTATTAGACCAAGAGCTCAAGCGCAAGGGAGTTTCGGCCGCCGATCGCGCGGCTGCGCTTGACCAGATAGACGAGGCTGATGAGGAATCGGTGGCCCGCAAGCTCGCGGAGAAGAAGGCACGAACTGTCAAAGAGGTGCCCGAGGACCGTAAAGAGCGGGATAAGGCGTTGCGGCGCATAGTAGGAGTGCTGGCCCGTAGGGGTTTCAATCAGGGCATGTCAATGCGGATTGCCATTGAATCCTTGGATAACAGGATTGAAGAGCTTAGGGACTAGGCCCCAGCGTGGAATCCTAGTCACGGGGCGTTTGGTGGGGAACAGGCTGCTCCCCCGAATACGCGGTCCGTTTACGTATTGAAATTTCAAACGGCAGCCGTGGGCTGTCTCCCCGTGCCATGGGTGGGTAAGTCCGGGGTGTTGAAGCCGCGTAGTTGGTACTGACTTTGGTTGTAGTCGGTACTGGAGTGTTCTACGTTGTTGGTACTGGTGGTGCTGGCCCTGATCCTGTGGCGGGGAGTCAGGGCCAGCGTCATGATTGATGACTTGTGCTTGGTGATTTAGCCGTTGGCTAACTCGTCATCTAGGGCATCTTGTGAGACCTTCTTTCGAACGTCATAGTCGTTGAGTTGGACGGTGTAACCAGTTGCCAGGCGGTTGACGATGGAGTCGCCGTTGACGGCATCAGGCATGCGTTTGCGCCAGAATGAGGCGGTGGATTGGCTGATGATGATCATCGGTAGGCGTTCGTGGCGATCAAATACAATCGTGGACAGGTCCGACTGACCTCGTGCATCGATCGGCGTGGTCATGAAATCATCAAGGATCAGCAAATCTACATTGACTAGTTCTGACATCATCGTTTGGTATTCGAGGCTTGTGACGTCATGTTGGGCCAGTTGTGCAAGCAGCTTGTCGAAGCGGGCATAGGTGACGCTATGTCCGTTTTGGCAGGCTGCGACTCCGATCAGGCAGGCAAGGTAGGTCTTTCCGGTTCCGGACACGGCACGAAGTTGCACGTTGGCTGAGTCTTGGCGCCAGTTCTGACGGGTGAGTCGGCGAAGCTTGTTGACGTTGAGTTTGCGCTCTTCGACATCGATCAGATCCGTGATGGTGGCTTGGGGGTATGGAAAGCCAGCATTTTTGATGGCTTTGGCCACCCGATTGGCTTTACGTTCTGCGGTGGCTGCTTTGACCGCGTTGTAGAAGAGTTCTTCTGGGGTGGCCAGGGCTTCGGTGTCGGCGTTAATTTCGTTGTAGAAATGCGCCGCAAACCCGGTCATACGCAACATCCGCAGGTCAGCACTGATGTCTTCAGGAATAGTGATGGTCATGAAAGTCTTCCTTTCTCTTCGAAGGGGCTAGTTCTCATAGTGGGTTGCTGGGCGAATGAGCATCCCATCTGTATCAGCTGCGGATTCACTGATCGCTGCCGGTGCGTGATTGCCACCAGCACCGTGCGAGGCTGTTGCCGGCTGTGCTACGGGTGGTGTTGCACCAATGGTGTGCACGTGGGTTTGCAGTCGCTTGAGCACGCTGATGTTTGGGCGCAGTCCCCGGTCAAGGACGAGTTGGCAGGCAGGCTCTAACGTGGCGGATTTGTGCTTGCGCCCTAAGGCCGCAAGCACATTACGTGCCTGAATGAGTCCTCGCGCGGGTGAGGCAGCATTAAGCTCAATGATCTGTCGGATGACCGTGACGGTGGCTGGGCCAAAAGACCCAGCCCAATTGACGACCTCATCGACGCTTAACGCCTTGGTGTCATGGGAGCCATCAGGGGAGCGTGTCAAGTTGTTTGTGTGTGGGGTTGATTTCTTATAGATATAGGTCGAAGCGCTCGGGGTAGGCTACAGCCATTTGGTTGATGGCTTGTTTCCAGCCAGCAACTCGTGCGCCTTCAACGAGCCTGCCGGCGGTTGCTGAGGCGCGTTTTCCTTCTTTATCGCGACGAGCAGCGCGTTTGTCTTCAATGTTGCAGATCATCAACCACAGCGTCTTCAGCGCTGATTCATCGTTAGTAAACTGCACCCTGTTACGGGTGGCTTTACGCAACTCGTTGTTCAACGATTCGATGGAATTAGTCGTATAGATGACTTTCCTGGCTGCCGGCGGGAACTGCAAAAACGGCACAAACCGCTCCCACGCGTCCTGCCAGACCTTGACTGACCTTGGGTATTTCTCGCCAAGCTCAGAGGCCTCAAAATCTGCCAAGGCTGCAGCAGCACTGGATTCATCTGGGGCAGTGTAGACCTTTTTGAGCGCGGCTGATACTGCTTTGCGGTCACCGTAGGACACCCAGCGGTTAGCAGCCCGAATCAGATGCACTACACAGGTTTGAACCATTGAGCCTGGCCAGGTTGCCTCAATAGCCTCAGGCAGGCCTTTAAGCCCGTCACAGCAGACGATAAACACATCACGTACGCCGCGGTTAGCAAGGTTGGAGCATACCTGCGCCCACAACGATGCGCCTTCTTCTTTGGCAATCCACAAGCCCAGAATATGCTTAACACCGTCGATGTCCACCCCGATGGCCATGTAGGCGGATTTGTTGACCACTCGGCCGCCGTCACGGACTTTAATGCGTAGCGCATCGAGGAAGATGACGGGGTAGAACTCGTCAAGCTGGCGGTTTTGCCAGATCATGACCTCGTCAAGCACAGCGTCGGTGATTGCGGAGATGGTTTCATGAGAAATATCGACTCGCATCGCAGTGGCCAGGTGATGCTGGATATCGCGGATGGTCATTCCGCCGGCATACAGGCTAACGATCATGTCATCGACGTCTGTTAAACGCCTGGATCCTTTAGGGACCATGGTTGGGATATAGGTCCCGGCCCTGTCCCTGGGGATATCTACGGTGACCGGCCCGTAGTTAGAATCAACAGTCTTTGGATACGAGCCGTTGCGGTAATTGTCCGTACCAGCAGCGGCTTTACCATCCCGGTCACCAGCCTGGTATCCCAGGTGAGCGTCCATCTCGGCTTCCAACCCCCGCGTGATAGAAGCTTGCAACATGCCTCTGACTAGGTCATTGGCATCCGTAGTGGAGGTTCCAAGCTGATCAATAAGCTTGGCGATCTCGGGGTTGGCTAAAAGCTTTTTCTCAATCGCGTCAATCTTGGCCTTATCAGCCGGATCTCGTCGTGCCATAGTTGTCATTCTGGCTCATCTCCTTATGCGGGATAGATTCCCACACACAAACCATCTGACACTCTCCATCAGGGGAATGGGCAGGATCTGTGCTGTAGCGATAGCGCAGGCCATGGATCCGGTCATGCTCGGCTACTAGCTGCTCACCGTTATAGATACTGACCAACCTCGGTGTCATCCGTACTGTCAGCTGCTGGCCAATCAGGCCAAACGGTACCGAGTAATACTGGTAGTCGCACATGATGTGCCAGTGCCGGTCGACCTTGACTTTCTTCCATGTCACCTGCATGAATGAATCAGCTGGTAGTGGTCGAAGCGTGGGTGCCTCATCGGTTTCAAACCGTTCGGTGCGCGTGGTCCCATCCGGCCGGCGCATCACCATGTTGATATCGGCTAACCGTTCAGCGATGGCCTCGTTGAGGCCATCAAGGTGATAGAACGTCTCGCCAGCGAAGTAAGAGAAGATCCGCTTATAGGCAACCTGCACTGCACGCTCGACACCAGCTTTATCCTTGGGTTTGCGGGGTCTAGCAGGCACGATCATCAGGTCATAGAAATCGCCGAGCTGTTGATAGCGCGGGTGAATGACCCTCTTGGATGATCTCTTCGTCGGCCGATACGTCGCCGTGGACGCGTTATCTGGCACGACCATCTGAGGCACCCCACCGAAATACTCCAGGGCATCGACATGGGCTTGCAGCCATGGTTCCATCTTCTGATCGCGAAACGCCTTGACAAACAGCAACGATGAATACGGCAAGATCGCGACAAAGACGCTGGCGTTGAATCCAATTTCGCCAGTGGCTTGATCCACGATAGGGATTTTGTCGCCGGCCCAATCGACATACATCTCAGCCCCGGGATCATGCTCAATGACCCCAGAAAGCCCTGATGCCTTGACGTATGCGGCCAAACCTCGGCAGAACTGGGAGTACTCATACTTCTTCAAATCCGGTGCACCACCAGTAGCCTGGTAGTCCAACCACAGCGCATACCTGGATTGATTCGAATCGCGCGCCAACTTATCGGCAATGGCTTTGTAGTCCGGCTGGTCGAAGTCCAAACTCCGATTACCCCGGTGGTCCTGGACAAGGTCATCAAACAACCCAGGAGGAATGCCCCCACGTTGCGTGACGCCATGGTCATCAAGGAGCTTTTTGACTTGGGCGACATCACGACGAGAACACCTCACCGCGGTTGTGATTGCGGAATACGTCTTGCGCTCTAGCAGCATCGACGCAATCCGATAAAGGTCAGCCATCACGGCCTCCTTTTCAAAGAAAAGAACCAGACACGCCACCGCAGGATTACGGCGACGCCGATTCCAATCTTCAAAACGAACCCCCTCAGTACCAACTACGCCCAACAGTGGTACCAACAACGCAGACTACCGGTTCCAACAACCCCCATTTCGCACGGGGCATCTCCCTAGCGACTAGCGGCTCGGATTGGTTCTAGGCGGAAGATTTTGTGCATCAAGCGCGGTGGGCAAGGGGACGCTTGAATCTGAGGCGAATACTTACCGGTGCTTAACACCTCGTTGCCGCAACTGCGCTTAATAGCTCTCGTCGGCGGCGTGGTGCTGCGGTGGGGTTGAACCCCACAAAGGTTTTCGGGTTCATGGACGTCAATGGCTTGCCCGCGGCCGGCTCCGCTTTTTGCCTTAGTTCAATGACTAAGTAGAAGGAGACGGTTTATTACTGAGTCAATTCCCCCGTTGACCTTAAGCAGCGGGAAACCCGGCCTCCTTGAATTAGTGGCGTTAGAAGTACTCTTCGGCATATTTTTCAGCCCCGGAGAAATATACGGGAGGGCACCGGACACGGCGCCGCATGGTGATTTTTACGGATTAGGGCCGGGTAGGCCGGCGATGCTTCGCGCGTGGAAAAGCAGGCAGGGGGCAAGCAAAGGCCCCTCTCACCGAACCGCGGTGCGGTGGGTGAAAGGGGCTGGAAGGTGGATGCAGAATGCTTCACCGGGGAGGCCAGTTAGCCAAATACTTAAGCGAAGACTACGGGAGCATTGTCGCTGTTATTGGGCGGGATTCTTGATTTCTGTGTACCCCTCAGCATGCCAGTCAACGTTGACGTTGTCCTTGGTGTCCAAGCCCTGGTCCTTTTCGTGAGGTACCGCCGCGACTATGTTCTTGCGGGCGCGGCCAGCGCGCAGTTGGCGTTCGATTCGCTCGGCCAAGAGGGTCAGTCCCCAGTTGATGAGGATCATGATAATTGCCACCACGATGAGGGATGCCAGGTAGTTGCGGTTGACGGATGCAATGTTGGTTCCGTTGCGGACCAACTCGACGTAGCCAATCTGGTAGCCCAGCGCGGAATCCTTCAAGGCGATGACCATCTGCGCAATCAGGGCCGGGAGCATGGAGGCGATTGCCTGGGGCAAGAGAATCTTGTACATGGTCTGGTTGTGGGAAAGTCCCAGAGCCTTGGAGGCTTCAGTCTGGCCCTTGGGAAGAGACTGAATGCCAGAACGCAGGATTTCGGCGATAACGGATCCGTTATAAAGGGTTAGCGCGAAGACTACTGCGGAAAATGCCAGTTGGCGGGAGGGAACTACATCGTAGACGGCGAAGAGCTGGTAAGCGAAGATCATCAGCAGCAGAACTGGGATCGCGCGGAAGAATTCCACGATTACGCCGCAAATAATGCGCACGAACTTGAACTGGGATAGGCGCCCCAGGCCCATGACCACGCCGAAGATAAAGGCGAGGACAATAGACAAGGCGGCCGATAATAGCGTTCCGCGCAGGCCGGGAAGCAGGTAGGTGGTCCATGTGCGGCCATCAAGGAATGGGGTCCACAGCTCGGCTCGCAGCTGCTCCTTGTCATTCAGGGTTTTCAGTACCCAGGCGATGAGCGCTAGGAGAACCACCGCGGTGATGACGGTGTAGATGCGGTTGTTGCGGCGACCCTTCGGGCCGGGGGTGTCATATAAAACAGTTGCGCGTACGCTCATTATTTCTTCACCGCCAGTTTATTAGCCAGTGCGCCGAGTCCCACGCCCATGGGCAAGGTCAGGATGAGGAATCCCAGCGCGAAAATTCCAAAGATGAGGAACAGTTGGTTAGCGTGGAACTCAATGGTGGACTTCATCAGCAAGGACGCCTCGGCAACGCCGATAACGGATGCAACCGTGGTGTTCTTCGTCAGTGCAATCAGGGTATTGCCCAATGGCACGATTGCCGCGCGAACTGCTTGAGGGAAAATGATTGCGGAGAATGTCTGGCCGAAGTTGAGTCCTAAAGAGCGTGCTGCTTCGGCTTGCCCAAAGTCGACGGTGTTGATTCCAGAACGCAGTGATTCCGCCACAAAGCATGAGGTGTAAAGGACGAAGCCCAAAATTGCCAGGCGGTAGTTATTATCGGCCAGCCACGTATCGGATTCGCGGGAGGCTAGCATCAGGCCTAAGTTCTGGTAGAGGCCGAAGGAGCACAGCAGCAGCACCAACGTCAGCGGGGTGTTTCGCACCGTGGTGATGTAGAAGGTGGCGATGCGGCGCAAGATGCCAACGGGGGAGACCCTCATGGCTGTAAGGATTGTGCCAAGGATCAAAGAACCAATCGCGGACCAGAAGGTCAGCTTAATGGTCAGCCAGAATGCGGGCCAGAGTTCGGGGCCCAGCGATTCCCACATGGAGTTCATGAGATGTAACCCACTTCCAGTAAAACTTTTTAAGAATAAATGTCACGTGCCCCGGTCCACTGAACCGCGGTACCGGGGCACGGGAGCACCGTAACCGCGCGTGAGGTAAGAGCGGGTCAAGTACTCGGCAAGAGACCTTTAAGGCCGGGTGTTTGCGCTCCTTACGAGCGCCGGCCGGCTTTAGGACTCGAGGAAGGAGAGGTCTCCTGCGGTACCGGGCTGGATCTCATCGCCGGAGCCCAGGTTGGCGGAAACAAATTCATCGAACTTTCCTGAGGAGTGCATCTCATCCAGGGCGGCGTTGATGGCGTCGGTTCCCTCCGTGTCATCCTTGGCAAGGCCAATGCCGTAGTACTCGTTGGTGAATGGTTCGCCATCCTGCTCAAGCTTGACTACCTTGAACTCGCCCTCGTACTGAGCGGCGTAACCGTTGAGGATGGTTGCATCAGTGGTCATGGCGTCAACGGTTCCGTTAGCCAGCGCGTCGGTGCAGGAGGAGTAGGTGTCAAACTCCTGGAGCTGCACGGACGGCAGGGCTTCTTTAACCTTCTGGGCGGGGGTGGAGCCGGTCACCGAGCACAAAACCTTGCCATCCAGGCCGTCAAGGCCGGTGATGTCAGAATTGTCAGCGCCCACGAGCAGTGCCTGGTGGGTAAGCAAGTAAGGGCCACCAAAGTTTACGGACTCGGAACGCCCCGGGTTAATGGAGTAGGTCGCCGCAATCGCGTCTACCTCGCCATTTTGAATGAGGGTTTCGCGCTGAGCGGAAGGCGCTTCCTTCCATTCGATGGTTGGGGCCTCCCAGCCGTTAGCCTCGGCAATGTGGTTGACAACGTACTCGGCCACGTCAACGTCGAGGCCGGAGAGCTCGCCGTCTGGGCCTCGGAGGCCAAGGCCTGGCTGGTCGAACTTGGTGCCAAGCGTAACGTTGCCGGATTCGATAGCGCCCAGCAGGGATTCGGAAGCGGACTCTTCGCCGCCGCCACACGCGACAAGCAGGGAGCCGGATGCGGCCAGGGCGGCTACGGAAGCAGCGATACGGGTAATGGAACGGGTCATGGGGTTTCTCCTGATGTGAGGTACAGAGGACAATCTCTGGAAATTACGGGTGGGTGGTTTAGTGGGACAGGATCTTGCCGAGAAAATCCTTAGCGCGTTCGGACTGAGGATTAGTGAAGAAGGACTCGGGGTCCGTGTCCTCGAGAATTTCTCCATCGGCCATGAACACGATGCGGTCAGCGGCGCGACGGGCGAAGCCCATCTCATGCGTGACCACGACCATGGTCATGCCTTCCTTGGCTAGATCGGTCATGACGTCCAAGACTTCATTGACCATTTCGGGATCCAGGGCAGAGGTTGGCTCATCAAAAAGCATGACCTTCGGCCCCATCGCCAGCGCTCGGGCAATTGCCACGCGCTGCTGTTGACCGCCGGAGAGCTGAGCGGGATACTTCTCCGCTTGGTGTGCGATGCCGACGCGATCCAGAAGCTGTAGGGCTTTTTCCTCCGCTTCCTTTTTCTTTATCTTGCGCACCTTGATAGGGCCCAAAGTGACGTTGTCCAGAATGGTCAGGTGGGGAAACAGGTTGAACTGTTGGAATACCATCCCCACGTCAGCGCGTAGTTTCGCTAGCTCGGCTCCTTCCTCAGGTAGCTTCTTGCCGTCAATGGCGATGGTGCCTTGCTCGATGGTTTCAAGGCGGTTAATGGTGCGGCACATGGTGGACTTACCTGAACCGGACGGGCCCAGGACTACCACTACTTCGCCACGAGCGACCTCGAGGTTGATGTTTTTGAGAGCGTGGAAGTCACCGAAGTACTTCTCAACATTGCTGATGCTAATCATCGAGTCGTTACTCAATTCACATCACCCCTTTGCTTGTGGTTTGGATCATGAAGGAGATAATAATGTCTTAAGGCTGCACTTGAATTTAAACAATGTAACGAGTTGGTAACGAACATCCCTTAGACGGCCCACAGGCAGGTACTCCCACGTCACGTGCCGCGCAAACCCCGATTTTCCTGGTTCGCATTAGTCGACGGGGGTAGATAAACTACCTACCCGTGCATGAAGAACGAAACCAGCTAGTTACGAATCCGCATAACTCCGCCGGCCCGATGTCCGCGGAGGGGACGGCGGGCGCAGACTCGGTCACCGGCAATGGGGAGAGGCCTCGGACGTTTGAGGTCCGTACCTTCGGTTGCCAGATGAATGTGCATGATTCTGAGCGGATTTCTGGCCTCCTGGAGGAGGCTGGATATGCCGCTGCGGCCGATGGTGCTGAGCCTGACCTTGTGGTATTTAACACCTGCGCAGTTCGTGACAATGCGGACAAGCGCCTGTATGGCACGCTGGGCTCCTTGAAAAAGACCAAAGAGAATCACCCCGGCATGCAGATCGCTGTGGGTGGCTGCTTGGCTCAAAAAGACAAGGAGGCCGTCTTAACCAACGCGCCGTGGGTGGATGCCGTCTTTGGCACGCACAACATGGGGGCACTGCCGGCGCTCCTTGAACGGGCCCGCCACAACGGCAAGGCACAAATCGAAATCGTTGACGCGCTTGAGGCCTTTCCCTCTGTTCTTCCCGCAAAGCGTGAATCCGCATATTCCGGATGGGTTTCCATCTCCGTGGGCTGCAACAACACCTGCACGTTCTGCATCGTCCCCTCTCTACGCGGTAAGGAAGAAGACCGCCGCCCGGGTGACATCTTGGCTGAGGTGGAAGCCCTTGTGGAGCAGGGCGTTACTGAAATTACGCTGCTGGGGCAAAACGTTAATTCCTACGGTGTGCATTTCGCAGATCCTGAGTTGCCGCGTGACAAGTTTGCTTTCTCCAAACTCCTGCGCGAGGTAGGAAAGATAGAGGGGCTCGAGCGGCTGCGCTTTACTTCTCCGCACCCCGCGGAATTTACCTCCGATGTCATTGACGCAATGGCGCAGACCCCGGCCGTTTGCCCTCAGTTGCATATGCCATTGCAGTCAGGTTCTGACAAGGTGCTAAAAGATATGCGCCGGTCCTACCGTTCCAAGAAGTTCCTGGCCATTCTGGATGAGGTGCGGGAGAAGATTCCGCACGCGGCTATCACCACTGACATAATCGTCGGCTTCCCTGGAGAGACCGAGGAGGACTTTCAAGCCACGATGGATGTGGTCGAACGCGCCCGGTTCGCCTCCGCCTTTACCTTCCAATACTCCCCGCGGCCGGGGACCCCGGCCGCGGAGATGGAACAGCAAATTCCAAAGCACGTGGTACAGGACAGGTTTGAGCGCCTCGTCGCCCTGCAGGACCGCATTTCCGCGGAGGAGAACGCCAAACAAGTCGGCGCCGAGGTTGAGCTTTTGGTTCAGGCCGAAGGCGGCCGCAAGAATGGCCAGACCCACCGCCTGACCGGCCGCGCACGCGATGGCCGCCTGGTGCATTTCTCCCCGGCGGACGCTTCCGGCAAGGACATCTCAGAGGCGATTCGCCCCGGCGATGTGGTTACCACCACGGTGACCTCGGCGGGATCCTTCTTCCTGGTGGCCGATGGTGGCGTCACCAACCACCGCCAAACCAAGGCGGGCGACATGTCCGCCGAAGGTAAAACCCCTACAACCGCGCCGGTTGGCGTGGGGCTGGGCCTGCCGCAGATCGGGGCGCCGCGAGAGGATAAGTCTGCGGGTGCGCAGTCTTGCGGCACCGGTGGTTGCTGTTAGGGACTCGATTGTTACCGTTGCTCATCGGTGAGAAAGGGTAGTGTGAGCTTGCGTGAGCACTTCTAAAAGCACATCCAATCCAGAAGATAATCCGGCCGGTACCCCACCGGTCCATCGTTCAAAGCCTCGCGATGAGGTCCGCGACGCGGCCAAGAGCATGCAGCTTGGCGGATCCGCCATCGCGTTAGCGGTAGCCTTGGGCCTGTATGTGATTTCCTTGCTTCTCCCGCACGCCGCGGGCCTTGCCGCGTGGCAGTTTTTGTTCCGCACCTCTCCGGCGCGAGAGGCGGGTATCACGTTGCCGGAAACCATCTACATGCTCCTGATGCTGGTGGGCATGGGCATTCTGACTTCGCTCGTGCTCATCACCCGCCGAGCCGCATTCGGTTTGGCAGCGTGGATGATGGTGACCGTAGCCTTTGTCAGCAGCGTGTTCGTGTATTGGATGCGCGAAACCTCACCGTACTCGGTCCAATTCGGCCTGTACCTGGGCATGGCCTCGGCGCTTATTGCCACCGTGACATACTCGTTGGTCGCGTTGCGGCGCAACCCGGATCAGATTGCGGTAGAACAACGAGTGCGTGAAGCGGGTCCTCAGCTCGATGAGGTGGGAATCATCCAATCCAGCTATGGCTCGGCCGCCCAGCAAGGGGAGAACCCACTGCTCATCGACGACCGCCGCAAGCGCGCGGCCGAACGCCACCGCAACTCTAACACTGATTAATTCGTTTCTCCCACGCGGACGATGTAGAAATCCCACAAGCCCCCAGATGCCTATAGATGGCGTTCATGGCGGGCTCTTTTTCTGCCACGGAGCAGTAGCTCTTCGTCACGTTTGGCCAGTATCGAGGTACGGCGGCAAGCGCGCCCAGTTTAGCGAGCGTGGCGAACCCCCTTTTCCGGCTGTCCCGGCGCGTGACGGTAATCGTCCACTCGCTCACCTGAGGATCCGCAACCGCGTGGCGGCCCAATTCGGTGAGTGACAAGACAGTGTCGTTAGCTCGGTTTATCAGCGCCACCATGAGCGTGTGGGCCTTGCGGTCCCGTAGCCTTCCGTGGGCTTCGTTCAGGCGCTGGCGGGTCCAGCAGATGGGTTCGGTGGATAGCTCCCCCTGGATGGAATCGACGGAGGCCACGGTAAGCAGCTCAAGGACCTGGTCGATGTATGAATCGGGGATGTCATAGTCCGGCCAGACTTCTATGCTCAAGTCGTTGGTGAGCATGGGGACTGCGGGGGAGTCCGGGATTTTGAGCTGCAGTTGATGCTCGGTGTGCTTGTGTTCGTATCCGGCCTCGGCGAAGACGGCGGCGAGCGGGTCGTGGGTCGCCGGCGTGCCCGCGGGGTGGAGGATGCCGGTCTGAAGAATGCTGCGGCCCAATTGCACGGCAAGGCGCTCGGCGGCGGCCACTGTCCAGCGGGCTACCTCAAGCCCCTCAGCGTCGAGTGCCTCGCCAGGCATGGGCAGGTAGTCCACGTCGAGGACGCATTCTATATCCGCATTCTCCTTTTCCTCGATGAGCGGAAGGCTTAGGTGGATAAAGGAGACAAAATCATAGGCATGCTCACTGTTGATCGTGGCGATGAGCGGTAGGCCTAACTCGCTAACTTCACCCAATGGCGCGGGGCCGTCAACTACCCCGAAAAGGAGCGTGCGTGACTCGGTAGAGCCCTTCAGCCGGTGGACCACTCGCTCAGGGGATGAGGACGCGGCGGGATCCCCGCTGGCCTCCTGGGCCGCGAGGTTTGCCATGAAAACGAAGGTCCGCACCGCGTCCGAGGGCTCCCAGCCCCCGGCGTTGACCACGCCTGGGGAGGGGGATTCGAACTGAACGAGGTGCGGTTGACTGATACTCAACTCTCTAACGCCGAAATGATTAGCTTTCTAGTGCCGCGGCTGCGGTGTTGGCCCACTCTTGCCACTGGGCGGCCTGCTCGCGCAACTGCGCGGCCTTCTTGGCGTTGCCCTTAGCCTCGGCGGCCTCAGCCTGGGCGTTGAACTCCTCGACCTTGGCGGTGAATTGGGCCACGCGGGCCTGGGCCTCTGGATCGGTCTTGCGCCACTCGGATTCTTCCGCGTCGGCGACGCGCTTTTCTACCGCGGCGATCTTGTCCTCATACTCGCGGACCTTATTGCGCGGAACATAGCCAATTTCTTCCCACTTTTCCTGCAATTCGCGAAGCTTGGCCTTGGCCGCCTCTATGGACTTGGACGGGTCAATTTGGGGGTCGTACTCGGCGAGCAGCGCATCCTTGGCCTGGGCGTTGGCCTCAAATTCGCGGTCCCGCTCATCGTTGACCGCGTTGCGTGCCGCAAAGAAGTGGTCCTGGGCGCCGCGGAATTGCGCCCACAGCTTGTCATCAATCTCTCGCTGGGCGCGGCCGGCGGCCTTCCATTCGGCCATGAGTTCACGATACGCACGCGCGGTATTGCCCCAGTCGGTGGAATCCTGCAGCGCCACGGCGCGCTCTACGAGCTCTTCCTTCTTCCTGCGGGCCGCCGCACGTCCCCGATCCAGCTCGGCAAAGTGGGAGCCGCGGCGGCGGTTAAACGCGTCGCGCGCATGGGAGTAGCGTTTCCACAGGGCATCGTCAGTTTTGCGATCGATTCCTTTGATCTGCTTCCACTCTTCCAAAATGGCGCGGATGCGGTCACCCGCGGCCTTCCACTCGGTGGAATTCTCGGCTAAATCTTCCGCCTCCGCGGCGAGCTTTTCCTTGGCCGCAACTGCCTGCTCGCGGCGGCGAGCCTTGTTCTGCTTTTCTTCTTCACCGGCGGTTTCGGAGTGTTCGATTACTTTTTCGAGGCGCTTATCGAGCGCGTCGATATCCCCTATGACGGAGGCGGTGGGAAGGGACCCACGGAGCTCTTCGGCCGTTTTCTTAATCTGCGCCGCGTCCCCGGAATGTGCGGTAAGCCGCGCCTCGAGCAGTTCAATTTCGGTGGACAGGTCATCATAACGCTGGCCGTAGTGGGCGAGGCCTTCCTCAGGCGTGCCGGCCTGCCACGAGCCAATCGCACGCTCGCCGTCGGCGGTCTTGACGTAGACGGTGCCATCCTCATCTACGCGGCCCCACTTGGATGGGTCGCTCTTAGCACCATGGGCCACCGGTACAGGGGATGGGGTAGGCGCTCCGGTCGTGGCCTGGGGGCGAGGGCCCGGGCGAGGACCCGGCTTCGGCATGTTGCCAGGGGTAGGGGTGGAAGGGGTCATGGTGGGGTTCACCGTTCCTTTCGAGGAAAACATTCGCCGCGCGACACGGCTGCCTTAGTCATCGGAATATAACCGCCGCCGGGGATACACCGGGGTACGTGTGGCGAGTCACACTCTTCCCATTAACTCTACAGTTTTCCTCGAGCGCGCGTGATATCTACGTTCATTGATTTCGGTTCGGAGCACTAAGATAGGACCCCGATGAAACATCTTGTAGTTATTCCCGGTTCCCCGGCCTTAGTAGAAGAATTGGTCCCGCAGGATAGCGCGGGCCAATCGATGGTGGCTGCCGCGCGCCGCGCCGTTTTTGAGGCTCTGGCGGGAGGGGCTAACAAGGTGCATATAATTTACCGACCCAACAGGAAGGATTACACGGCCCATACGGGCAGCTTTCGCGCCTGGGGCGCCAAGCGCACGGCGGTATCCGGGGGAAATTACCTGCCGGAGCTCGTGGCGCGTTACGTGATAGATCCCGTCCTTGCAGAACTCGGCCTTGAATCCAGCTGCGTCCGCGTCGCGAACTCAGCACGCTCAGTACTGGGGGAAACCGGATTGGGTAGGGCCCCGGAGGAAGCCGATACCCTATGCATCGTCGTGGCCGATGGATCCGCGGGCCTGACGATGCGCGCGCCCTTGACCTTGGTTTCCACCGGCGCGTGGGCACACGCCTGGTGCCAGAATCTGCTGGGCGGCACAAACCGGGAACCGTTTGACCATCAGCGCCTGCATGAGGCCGGCGTCTTGGACCCCACGCCGTGGGCCGAGCTGGCCGAGCTCGCCCGCCACGCCACCTCACGTGAGCTTCTAGAATCAGACGGTGGCTTGGGCGTGGGCCGCTACGTCGCGCACTGGACCTTCCGCCCGTCTATGGAGGAGAACTAAAATATGAGCACTCCCAAGTTGCGTCCCATTGCGATAGTTGGGCCCACGGCCTCAGGCAAATCGGCCCTGGGCATTGCGCTAGCCCACCGGCTCGACGGCGAGGTAGTCAACGTTGACTCGATGCAGCTCTACCGCGGGATGGACATCGGCACCGCCAAGCTCAGCGTCGACGAACGCGAAGGGATCCCTCACCATCAATTGGATGTATGGGAGGTAACGGAGACGGCGTCGGTCGCGCGGTACCAGCAGAGCGCCATCGCGGACGTGGAGGCAATCATGGAACGCGGCAACGTGCCCATCCTGGTTGGCGGCTCCATGCTTTATGTGCAGTCCCTCATCGACGATTGGCAATTCCCGCCCACAGACCCCTCGGTGCGCGCTGAATTTGAATCCCGCCTGAAAGAGATTGGCGTAGATGCGCTACACGCTGAATTGGCTGCGGTAGACCCGGATGCGGCCGCCATCATTGAGGACAAAGATCCGCGCCGCACCGTCCGCGCGCTCGAGGTCATCACGCTCACGGGCCAACCCTTCAAGGCCTCCCAACCGCCCAAGGACGCGCCGCCGCGCTGGGGGACCCGCCTGCTCGGGCTGCGTACCGAGTCCGAATGGCTCAACCCACGCATCGAATTACGCACCCAGCAAATGTTTGAGCGCGGGCTGGTGGATGAAGTAGAACGTCTCCAATCGCAGGGACTTACCGCGGAATCCACAGCCGGGCGGGCTATAGGCTACGCGCAGGTATTCCAGGCACAGGCGGGGCAGTTGACCTGGGATGAGGCGGTAGAGCGCACCATTACCGGCACGCGGCGCTACGTGCGCCGCCAACGCGCCTGGTTCAACCGCGACAAGCGCATTACCTGGCTGGATGCTGCGGGGGATACCGCCAGCCAAGCAATGTCCGCCATTGAGCGGCCCGGTCGCTAGACTTGGGAGCCATGAAGTTTGCAAAAGGACATGGCACCGAAAATGACTTCGTGATCATCGAAGACCACGAGGCGAACACCCCCTTAAGCCCCGAGCAGGTGAGACTGCTATGCGACCGCCGCGCCGGCATTGGTGGGGACGGGCTACTGCGCGTTGTGCGCGCCGGGGCTATGGTGCGCAACGGCGAGATCGACGCTTTAGCGAAAGGTGTGGCTGAAGATGACTGGTTTATGGACTACCGCAACGCGGATGGTTCCATCGCGGAGATGTGCGGCAACGGCACCCGCGTCTTCGCTCATTGGGTACGTTCTCGTCGATTAGTGGATTCGGACACTTTCACCATCGGCACCCGCGGCGGCGCTAAGCCGGTGACCGTCCACAGCTTCGATGATGAAAAAGCCCAGGTTACCGTGGAAATGGGTCCCGCGGAAGTCCTGGGCCTGTCCACCGCCTCGATGGCTGGGGAAAGGTTTGCCGGGCTGGGCGTGGACATGGGCAATCCCCATCTGGCGGCGGTCATCCCGGGGCTCACCGCCGACAAGCTCGCGTCCATGGCCTTTGAGCAGCCTGAATACGATAAGGAATTCTTCCCTCAAGGGGTCAACGTTGAAGTGCTTACCCCACTGGATGACGGCGAGGTGCACATGCGCGTCTTTGAACGCGGCGTGGGGGAGACTCGCTCCTGTGGCACCGGTACCGTCGCGGCTGCGCGCGCCGCCCTTGCCGATTCCGGCCATGGTACGGGCATGGTGACGGTACACATTCCAGGCGGCACGGTAAACGTGGAGCTAACGGACAACGGTTCCACTCTCACGGGGCCCTCCGCGATCGTGGCGTTGGGGGAGACCTCACTAATTTAGGGAGCCGGGGACGGTGGGTAGCCCCGGTAGGGTGCGGGAGGAGGGCTTGGACGGCGGATAGGCTTAGCGCTCGCCGCTGTCATCCTTGTAATTGGGGCCTAGGCGGTAGGCCGCGCGGCGGGCCTCAACCCAGCATTCGCGGATCTCCGCGGCGCGGTGATCCGTAGTCTTAAGCAAATTCTCCAGCTCATTGGTGTCTAGCTGGGGATTATTAAGCTTTGCCTCAAGGCGGCGAAGGTAACGCCTGGCTGAGGAATACTGGTAGTGAAACGCCTCGACTGCAGGATGGTCGCAATCTGTATCCATCAAGGCCGGGCGGTGAAGGGTGCGATCAGTAACGGAATCAATGTCTGCGCTTTCCCTAAAATCCTCATACTGCTGCATCACATCCGCGATATCCTCCGCCGACAGGCGGATGGACGAACGCAGTGCCTTATGCTCCGAGGCATCGGGGCGGGAATTAACCATCAACCAGGCAACGCCGGCAAGAATGAGAGCGATGATGAATCCAGAAGTCTTCAGCACCGCAATCAAGATAACCGCGGCTAGAACCACCAGGGCATAGGCTATAGCCTTGCGCTGCTGTGGGGAATCGGGAAAAGGAGGGTTCATGGTGGCGCATCCTTTCCGTGTCTTCTGCTTGGTTGTCTACTTCCGCGGCACCCCAGGTTACTGGGCCCGGCTGGCGACCTGTGAACCGCGGACGTTGAATTGGTTCGTGTTCGGGCGGGCACTGCTAGACGTAGCCGCCGGCGGCCTAGCCTTTTTACCCGCGTGTGCCCGGCTTCGGGTTAATGGCAGCCGCAGCCGCCTGAGCCGCACCCGCAGCCGCCAGAGCCGCCGCAGCCACCGCCCATAGGAACGAGCACGGACGCGGTGAGCATAGCGGAGCCGGCCAGGATGGAGTCCTTGGCGGGGAGCTCACCGAAGGATTCGGGCAGGCACAGGTCGAACGGGAACGGGCCGTCCACTACCACGTGCATGAACCGTGCGCCGGTGAGCTGGTTATGGCGCCAGTCGGCTTCGAGGACGCGCGCGGCAAACTTGATGCCAGGGTTAGGCGCTGCGGAGCCGGAGCCGGACTTAACGATGTCAGCGCCGGCGGATTGAATGCTGGTAGGGGCCGTGCCGAACTCCGCCTCGTAGGCCTCAGCCGAGTCGTAGGAGGCGACATTCAAGCCCATGGCGGTAATGCCAATCTGCTGCCACTGTTGGGTATCTAGATCCGCAAGGAGCGGTCCCTGGGCCAAATTGGCGGTGACCTGAGCAATATCGCGGCCGTTGGCATCAACGATTTCCAGCAGTGCGAGGACGTCATTAACCATGGTGACGTGGGCAAAATTCTGGGTGAGTGACTCGAAGCCGATGTAGGTAGCGAAAGGTTCCACCGCAAGAATGTTGATTTGCGCCCCAGACGGGTCAGCGAACTGGATGAGTTGGCCGTCGCGAATCTCGCCGGTGACGGTCAGCAGATTAGTGGAGATGGCCGCCTCTACGGCTTCCTGCCATGTAGAAAAGTTAAGGCCGATAGCCTGCATCTCAGCGTGCTTGGAATTAGTGCTTGCTGCTTGTGCTTCGCTCATGGGAGACCATTCTAATCGAGGAGGGAAATGGGCACTAATTGCTCAGTGAAGATTGCGCATTGGGTAAAAGGTCCCCGGTGGGACCGCGAAGCTTGGCGCGCGGGCGGTGGGAAGGAGCCGGGAGTGCGCGCGAGGATGCGGGTGGGGCACTGTCTGAGGACGGGTTCGTGTTCTCTACAAGCAGATGGGCAGGATCTCAACTTCAGGCGGTTTTCGTGGAAGAATGGTTGTCAATGACTGACAAACCGAACACTTCTGATTCCAACCTTCTCGATTTATCCTCGTTCGAGGCCGCCACGGGTGATAACGCCTCCTCGGTGGAGCGAGAGCGTGACAAGTTGCTTGCCCAGGCATTCAAAGACAACGCCCCGCAGCGCCAGCGCGAGGGGGCTCCCGCGGCCGGCGCAAGCGCGGGTGACCCCACAACCGGTGAATTGGATCTTGCCGAGCGTAACGCGTTTCGCCGCATAACCCGTGATACCTCCATCCGCGCGGAAGATACAACGGATGGCTACGAGGTCGAGTATCGCAAGCTGCGACTTGAACAGGTGATCCTGGTTGGCGTGTGGACCGAAGGCAGCATCGCCGAAGTCGAAGCCAACATGGATGAGTTAGCCGCGCTTACGGAAACCGCAGGCGCCGAGGTAGTGGAGATGCTCTACCAGAAGCGCGATAAGCCTGATTCGGGTACCTTCATCGGGTCCGGCAAGGTTAAGGAATTGCGCGATATAGTCGAGGCCACGGGTGCCGATACCGTCATTTGCGACGGCGAGCTTAACCC
This sequence comes from Corynebacterium endometrii, assembly GCF_004795735.1. Classification (NCBI taxonomy): domain Bacteria; kingdom Bacillati; phylum Actinomycetota; class Actinomycetes; order Mycobacteriales; family Corynebacteriaceae; genus Corynebacterium; species Corynebacterium endometrii. Next base: position 1,480,920 of record NZ_CP039247.1, on the reverse strand, counting down.
GGGCCAGCTCTCCGCGCTCGAGCGCGAGCTCAACACCAAGGTCATCGACCGTACCATGCTGATTCTGGACATTTTCGCCCAGCACGCGAAGTCCAAAGAGGGTAAAGCTCAAGTCTCCCTGGCCCAGCTGGAGTACCTCTACACGCACACCCGCGGTTGGGGCGGCAACCTCTCGCGCCAGGCCGGTGGCCGGGCCGGCTCCAACGGAGGCGTTGGTCTGCGTGGCCCCGGTGAGACCAAGATTGAGTCTGATCGACGCCGGATCCGCACGGAGATGGCGCGGCTGCGCAAAGAATTGCGAGGCATGAAGACGGCCCGTGAGGTAAAACGCTCCCAGCGCCAATCCTCAACCATCCCGCAAATCGCCATTGCTGGGTACACGAACGCCGGCAAGTCTTCCCTGATTAATGCAATGACCGGCGCGGGCGTGCTGGTGGAAGATGCGCTTTTCGCGACGCTCGATCCAACTACCCGGCGCGCCAAGCTGGGTGACGGGCGGTCCGTGGTGTTTACCGATACGGTTGGGTTCGTGCGCCACCTGCCCACGCAGTTGATTGAGGCGTTTAAATCGACGCTGGAAGAAGTCCTCGCCGCCGATTTAATGCTGCACGTGGTGGATGGATCCGATCCGTTTCCGCTCAAGCAGATCGAGGCGGTCAACAAGGTCATCTATGACATCGTGAAGGAAACGGGGCAGGACGCTCCGCCGGAAATCGTCGTGATTAACAAGATCGACCAGGCGGATCCGCTGGTGTTGGCCGAGATTCGCCATGTGCTAGACCGCGACAACCTGGTCTTTGTCTCCGCTCACACCCGCGAGGGGATCGATGAGCTCACCGCCCGCGTTGAGTTATTCCTCAATTCCCTAGACTCCCATGTGCAGCTGCTTGTCCCATTCACCCGTGGCGATGTGGTCTCTCGGGTTCACTCGGAAGGCACCGTGCGCGATGAGAAGTACACGGAGGACGGAACCTACCTCGACGTGCGTATTCCAGCCCAGGTGGCCGATGAGCTCAAGGAATTCATCATCGAGGATCAGGGTGGTAAAGCCCCAGGCGCCTAAAAGTGGCGTGCGATATTGCCCTTGGGCCAACCCAAGTGAGCGGGGGAGGGCAACGCCGAGTGGGGGTATGACAAACGCCCCTGTTAGGGGCGTTTGTCAGCGAGAGCTCAGGGCTTAAGGGCCATCTAACCTTAGTGGGGCTGGCCTTCCGGCTTGTGTGCGTCGGTGTAGCGGTAGTAGTCGGTGTTGGCCAGCTTGGAGGCGGCGGCTTCATCGACGATCACCGTGGCGTGTGGATGCCACTGCAGGATGGAAGCGGGGCACATCGCAGACAGCGGGCCTTCCGCCAGGGCCTGGACCGCATCGGCCTTGCCCTCGCCGGTGGCTAACAGCAATAGGTGGCGTGCGCGCTGAATGGTGCCCAGCCCCTGGGTGAGCACGTGGTGCGGGACGTCATCCTTGGAATCGAAGAAGCGAGCGTTGTCCGCCACGGTCTGCGGGTGCAGGGTCTTGATGCGGGTGACGGAGTTAAGGGAACTGGAAGGTTCATTAAAGCCGATGTGGCCATTAGTGCCTACGCCCAGGATCTGGATGTCAACGCCGCCGGCGTCGGTGATGGCCTGGTCGTAGCTTTCCACCGCGGCCTGGAAGTCCTCGTTTGTACCGTCTGGGGACTTGACTGCGCTGTCTTCGATGTCGATATGGGAGGTAAACTCCCTACGGATAGTGGTGTAGTAAGACTGCTCGTGGTCACGCGGCAGGCCGTAATACTCATCCAGCAGGAAGGCGCGGCACTGGGAAAATGATAGGCCCTCCTCCCTGTGCCGGCGAATGAGTTCCTGGTAGGTGGGGTTCGGGGTAGAGCCGGTGGCAAGGCCCAGGGTTGCGTTGCGACGTACGTAGTACTCGAGGATGTCCGCGGCCTGGGTGGCTACGGCTTGGGCGTCTGGCCGAATGAGAATTTCCATGAGACGGTGCTCCTTGTAACTTTGGTCGAAGAATGTTTAAGGGTTAGTGTCTAGTGGGTCGCAAGAAGGCGCCCGTTGGCAATGACCTTTGCCGGGGTGCCGTCCTTGCCGAGGCCAACAAGATTAGCGGCCTGGCCGGGGGCAATGTCGCCGAGTCGTTGCGCGGGCGCAAAGCCGGAATCCGCCAGGACTGCGGCCGCAGTGGTGGACGTAAACGCCACGGCCTCGGACGCGCTGTGGCGGGCGAGGAAGCGGGTGAACTGCTCGGCCAGGGTGGACGTGCCGCCGGCAATGGCTCCGGAGTCAACCCGCGCAACGCCGTCGGCCACGGTGACATGGAGCTGGCCCAGGCGGTAGTCGCCATCGGGCATGCCGGCCGCCTCCATCGAATCGGTGATGGCAAAAGCGTGCGCCGAGTGGGCCATGTCGACCGTTCCGTCGGCCAGGTGTACGCCATCGGCGACGAGTTCCACCGCTGCCTGGTTACGCCGAGCGGCGTTGAGAAGTGCGGCCACCGCACCCGGCTCGCGATGGTGGACCGGTGGCATTGCGTTGAATAAATGGGTAGCCGTCACGGTCACGCCGCGCTCGATTGCATCGCTGATCACCCTGGCAGTGGTGTCATAATCGGCCTCGGTGTGGCCGAGGCTGGCGATCACGTTGTGCTGGGCACACAAATCCAGAATCTCCGCGGTATGCGCGGTCTCCGGGGCGAATGTAATAGACCGCAGATGGCCCTGGGAGGCCTCAATAACCGCCGCGAGGAAATCCGGATCGCCGGGGGTGATGCGTGACGGGTCTTGGGCCCCGCACTTGCAGGCGTTGATAAAGGGGCCCTCCATGTGGATGCCTGCCACGTAGCCCGCTTCGGTGAGCCTGGCTAAGGTCTCCGCCTGCGCGCATAGCTCATCCCGGCTGCCGGAAACCATGCTGGCAAGTAGCGTGGTGGTGCCGTGCGCGCGGTGAAACTGCGCGGCGCGTACGCACTCGTCATAGGTTCCTGTGGGAAACGCGCCGCGATTGCCGCCGTGGTTGTGGAGGTCCACGAAGCCCGGGACCCACATGAGGTCAGCCGGGGCAGAGGCATCCTCGGTAACGGATGCAATTGCGCCATCTTCGATGGTGATGGTGCCAAGGAAGTCAGAGGTGGGCGTGACAATGCGACCGCGAATCACGCTTGGTTGTTCAGTGCTGCTCATGACAGCTGGTCCTTTCGTATGCACGAAATGGTTTCCGCTTGTGCTTCAAGGGAACCCGAGGGGTCCCCAAGTAACTTACTTTCATACTATGCCCGTCCGGTCATCATACGTCCAACGGGCGGGGCAAAATTATCGCACCGGCGGGATCTCGGCTCTGTGAGCTGGCCATTTAATTTTTACGGCGCTGCCCGTTTGCTCCCGATTTTGAGTGTTTTGCCGATGCGCGGCGATAGCGGCGGGCCCTAGACGGGTGCGGGGCGGCGCCTTGGGATAGTTCTTATCGATGACAACCATTGGTAAACGCTTGAAGCGGAGGGGAACTAGGTCTAGAGTTTGCAATGTATTCCAATTGCGAATTGTTACCTCCCGCTGGGCCTTAATTGGCCCTATATCGGCAGGGCATAACCGCAGTTACGGCACTCGGCTCCAGAACGGAGTTTAGAGTTATGACCACATCACAAACCCCAACCGGGACCGCCGCATCGGTGAGGGCAGGAGCGCACGGGCCCACGGATTCGGCGAAGCGTAATGGCGCGTGGTTTAAGACCATGCAGAAGGTCGGCAAGGCCTTCATGCTACCTATCGCAATTCTTCCGGCCGCGGGTCTTTTGCTGGGAATAGGCGGCGCGCTTTCAAATCCCAACACCGCGTCAACGTATCCCGTTTTGGGCAACGAGGTAGCCCAGGGCATCTTCACCGTCATGTCGGCGGCGGGGTCTACGGTCTTCGATAATCTTGCGTTGCTGCTGACCATCGGCCTCGCCATCGGCTTGGCCAAGCGGGATAAGGGCACGGCGGCTCTGGCCGGCGTGGTGGGTTACCTTCTGATGACGGGCACCATCACCGCCCTGATTGGCGTGTTTGGCCACGAGGAACAAACCATCGATACCGGCATCATAGGCGCGCTCGCGGTGGGGTCCGCCGCGGTGTACCTGCATAACCGCTTCCACAACATTCAGCTACCGCCGGTGCTGGGATTCTTTGGAGGCTCGCGCTTTGTCCCCATTGTCACAGCGGGTGCGGCAATCCTCATTGGCGGGCTCTTCTTCCTCACCTGGCCAACGTTCCAGCAGTGGCTTGTGGACGCGGGTGAAGGCATGGCGAAGCTGGGCGCGTTTGGGACGTTTCTCTACGGGTTCTTGCTGCGCCTGTCCGGGGCGGTTGGTTTGCACCACACTATCTACCCAATGTTCTGGTACACCGAGCTGGGCGGAGTGGAATCCGTAGCGGGAGAGACCGTAGTGGGCGCGCAAAAGATATTTTTTGCGCAGCTCGCGGATCCTGGCCACGTGGGGCTTTACACCGAGGGGACTAAGTACTTCGCGGGACGCTTCGGGACCATGATGTTCGGCTTACCAGGGGCGGCCTTGGCCATGTATCACTGCGTTCCGAAGGAGCGCCGTAGGAGGTATGCGGGACTGTTTCTTGGCGTGGCTCTCACCTCATTTATCACCGGCATTACCGAGCCCTTGGAGTTCATGTTCCTGTTCGTTGCACCGGCGCTCTACGTGATTCATGCCCTCTTCGATGGGGTTTCCTTCCTCATCGCCGATCTGCTTCAGATCCGCATCGGCAACACCTTCTCCGGTGGTTTGATTGATTATCTCCTCTTTGGAGTCTTCCAGGGCCACGAGCGGACCCACTGGATGTACGTCATTCCGGTTGGCATTGTGTGGTTTGTCCTGTACTACGCGGTATTTCGCTGGTACATCAAGCATTTCCAAGTCGCTACCCCGGGCCATCTCTCAGATACCGAGGCGGAAGGTGAGGGTGAAGATTCCGGCCAATCAGGAGGGACTAAGCAGGATTCCCTCTATGCCGAAAGCCGTGATATTTTGGCCGCCTTGGGTGGGGAATCAAATATCGAAGACGTTGATGCCTGCATCACCAGGCTGCGCGTCTCTGTTCATGATTCTGGCAAGGTTGACCGCGCCGCGTTGAAATCCCTGGGAGCCGCGGATGTCCTTGATGTTTCCGGTGGTGTTCAAGCGGTCTACGGCGCCAAGGCCGTGCTCTACAAGAACGCAATCAATGACATTATGGGCATTGAGGATTAACCGCGACTAGCCTTAAAAGTTGGAAAATCTTTAGCCAAAGAGTGCGTCGGCACGGCGTGAAAACCTTTGGCGATAGTCAATAAGGAGTGTTTGTACTATGTTCGGTTTCGGGAAAAAGAAGAATCGGGTCGCCGTAGTGGCGCCGGCTGAGGGAAACGTGATTGAACTGGCCGCGGTTCCAGATCCGGTCTTCTCGAAGGGCACCATGGGATACGGCTTCGCCGTTGAGCCGACTAATAACACGGTAGTGTCCCCGATTGACGGTGAGCTCATCATGCTGTTCAAAACCAAGCACGCATTTGCTGTGCGAGCGGCAAACGGCGCGGAAATCCTGGTCCACATTGGTGTAGACACCGTGGGTCTCAAGGGTGAGGGGTTCTCCTCCTTGGTGGAAAAGGGCGCCACCGTGAAGGCCGGCCAGCCCATCATTGAGTTTGAGCCTTCCGTCGCGGAGAATCCAAAGGTGGCGTCCATGGACGTCATAGTCGCGGTCACAAACGGCGGTGACTACGCTCCAAGCGACGTAGATACCGCGGCGGCCTACGGCCAGCCGGTTCTCACCCTAGAAAGCAAGTAGGGGATAGATCCCGTGGGGTCGAAGGACTACCGCCTCGTCCGCCACTTCAATAACAACGTTGTTGAGGCGACCGAGGGGGCCGGGCGGCACGTGGTTCTCTCCGGCAAAGGCATTGGCTTTGGCCTCCACAAGGGAGACGCTATCGATGCTGATAAGGTCTCACTGCGCTACATCCCGGAGAATTCCTCCGAGATTGCGCGCATCTCCGCGACGCTTGCCGACATCCCGGATCAGGTCCTGGTGATTGCGCGCTACGCGACCATCCTGGGGCGGGATGAGTGGGGCCTGTCCGGCAAGATAAGTTTTGAATTGGCCTTGGCGGATCACCTTGCAAGCGCCATGCGCAGGGCGGAGCAGGGCTACCGCATTGAGTTGCCTATCCTTTCCGATCTGGCGCAGCTGTATCCCCGCGAGGTGGAGTTCGGGAGGGCCGTTGTAGAGGCGGTTCGAGCGCGTACCGGGGTTGCCCTCCCGAAAGATGAAGCCGGAGCGATAGCGCTCCACGCGGTCAACGATCAGTTCTCCCGCGGCTCGGAAACCCTGCCGGCGGTGGTAACCATGACCCGGGTTATCGACGCGGCGCTGGAGATCATCGCGCGGCGAAGCGGCAGGACAATTGACTTAAGCGGTGCGGCGCCGGCACGCTTCATTACCCACATGAGGTATCTCTACCGCCGCCTTGAAGACGGCGTAAAATCGCAGCCTAGCCCTCCCGCGGTGATTGATGCGGTCAAGGAATCTCTCGCTGGCTCCTGGGAGATCGCCCTAGAGATAGCCGGCCTGTTTGAACGGGAGGCGGGCTTTCGGTTGGGCGAATCAGAGACGGCCTACGTGACGCTGCATGTGGGGCGCCTGCTTTCCTAGACTTTCCTAGGTAAGGAGTTTGGGAGCCTCCAGCCGGCCCGCGAATATTTGCTAGAAGGGCAATCTAGGCACGCGGGAGCAGTCTTAACGGGGGAGTATTAGCGAGCAAAGGATTGACATTTTCCCTAGGTATTGGGTCATAATGACTGTTCGTGAGTACTTTTGGCTGGACCGTCCACGGCGACGGTAAGAAAATTGAACCCGGCGCCGTAGTGGCGCCGAAAGAACGCTTGAGCTGGGGCCGCACAGTCGGCATCGGCATGCAGCATGTGGTGGCTATGTTCGGCGCAACCCTGCTGGTGCCGACGCTAACCGGCTTCCCGGTGAACACAACCTTGCTGTTCTCCGGCATTGGCACCATGCTCTTCCTCCTGATGACCCGGAATAGGCTTCCGTCCTATCTGGGCTCTTCTTTTGCATTCATCGCCCCGCTGACCGCCTCCCAGCAGTACGGTATCGGCGCGCAGGCCGGTTCCGTTCTGGTCACCGGTTTGGTCTTAGTAGCGGTAGGCGTCGTGGTCAAAATGGCTGGCCGCAGGGTCATTGATGCCGTCATGCCGCCGGCGGTCACGGGCGCAATCGTGGCGTTGATCGGCTTCAACTTGGCTCCGACCGCAGCCGCTAATTTCCAATCGCAGCCCATGGTCGCGACGGTGACCCTGCTTTCCATCTTGTTCTTCACCGTGGCCGGGCGCGGAATGGTCTCACGCTTGGGCATTCTGCTCGGCGTTGTGGTGGGCTGGGTTGTTGCGGCCGTGACCGGCAACCTTGCGGAGGGTGCCTCGGAGACCATCGCCGCCGCCCCCTGGGTCGGTCTGCCGCAATTCCATGCACCCGAGTTCAATATCTCGGCGATCTTGGTGGCGCTTCCGGTGCTGGTCGTGCTGATCGCCGAGAATGTGGGACATGTGAAGTCCGTGTCCGAAATGACCCGTACCAACCTGGATGATTTGGCCGGCGACGCGTTGATCGCGGACGGCCTGGCAACCTCCCTGGCCGGTGGTTTTGGCGGATCCGGCACCACCACCTACGCGGAGAACATCGGCGTGATGGCGGCAACCCGCGTGTATTCCACCGCGGCGTATTGGGTGGCCGCGTTGACCGCGGTGGCGCTGGCTTTCATCCCGAAGTTTGGTGCGTTGATCTTCACTATTCCAACCGGCGTCCTCGGCGGGGCCTGCTTGGTGCTCTACGGACTGATTGGCATGCTGGGCATCCGCATTTGGCAGGAAAACAACGTCAATTTCAACAATCCGGTCAACCTCACCATCGCCGCCATTGGCCTCGTTGCGGGCATCGGTAACCTGACGCTGAGCGTGTTTGGCGTGCAGCTCGAGGGCATTGCGTGGGGCTCTCTTGGGGTTATCATCTTGTACCCAATCCTCAAGGCTCTCTACGAAGGCCTGGGGGAGGGCCGTTTCATGGTGCCGCGGCGATAGTGCGCGGCAACGGATAACGCTGCGCAACCCGGTGGACTCCGGGATTGGCGTCGCGGCCCCGCCGCGGTCCGCCTCGGGAATGCTTTGCTTCCCAAAGGCGTGCCGCGGCCTTTGCGTTTGGGGCCTAGGAGAGCGGGTTTCCGCGAGCAATTTGGCACTTCGGCGGCATACATATGATGTATGATGTTTAGGTAAATACTGCTTGCGCACTGAAAGAGGGGCTTACCGTGGCTTCCACCCTGGCACTGGATATCGGCGGCACGAAGATTGCCTACGGCATAATCCCGGATGACAACCCCTTTGAGATTGAGGCGGAAGGCAGGGTTCCGTCGCAGCCCCCGGGCTCCACCATCGCGGATCAGTGTGAGCTTGCGGTTAAGGAGGCCTTGGCTCGAGCTTCGGAGCCCCCGACTCGGGTAGGGATCGGAGCCCCGGGTGTGGTCCTAGCCCCGCAAGGGGAGATTGTTTATAACGGCGCAACAATTCCGGGGTGGTCAGGCACTAACCTCACGGAGATAGTCCACCGGCATATTAAGGCGCCTGTCGCGTGTCACAACGACGTTCGCATTTGGGCCTGGGGCGAGCATCACCTGGGTGCCGGTCAGCGGCTGACGGGGCGGGTTTTGTACGTTTCCCTGGGTACCGGAATTGGCGGCGCCGTGATTGATGATGGCGAGCTAATTGACGGTCCCACCGGCAGCGCCGGAGAATTCTCTGATTTGGTAGCGGCGGATTGCCGGGGGCTGGCGGACCGGGTGGAAAATATTGCATCGGGGCCATCGCTAGCCCGCTACTACGAGGTGCTCTCAGCCAACCCGGATGCGGGAAGGATTCCGTGGACCGACCCATCGGAGGCGGCAATCGAACTGCGCGAGGTGCTCGCTTGCTACGAGGCCGGTGATGAGCTCGCCCGCACCGTCATCGAAGGAAACCTCTTCGGCCTGGGCGCGATGCTGGGGCCGCTGGCGTCTGCTTTTGACGTATCGGGAATCGTCCTCGGTGGAGGGGTGAGCGGGATTGGGTCCGTCATCACCGAACCCATCAAGCGGGGAATCCGCGAACGGGCATTGCGCCCTAACAAGGACATACCGGTCTTGACCAGTGCGCTGCGCGGGAATGCGCCCCTGGTGGCGGCCGCGGCTTATGCGCGCGCACAGGCCTAGGCTGCCGCGCCACTAGGCTGGTAACGGATATCTGTGATCTGAAGGAGAAGATCGTGACATTTGCATTCAAAGCCTCGAACCTGGAGGAACGCCGCAAGGAAATCATCGATTTGGTTCGCGGGCAGCTCATAGTCTCATGCCAGGCGCCGGACGGCCACGCGATGCGGGATACCCACACCCTGACGCATGTGGCCAAGGCGTGCGTGGATGGTGGGACCCCAGCCATTCGCTGCGGCGGTTACGGTGGGCTGGAAGACATTCGTTCCATCGCCGAAGCATGCGACGTGCCTGTGTTTGGCCTCACGAAGGAGGGAACCACCGGCGTCTATATCACCCCGAGCAAGAAATCCGTTGCGGCGGTAGCCCGGGCCGGGGCGGCCGTCGTGTGCGCGGACGCAACTTTCCGCTCGCGCCCGGACGGGTCCGAGTTTGCCGACCTGGTTCCGGTAGCGCACGAGGAAGGCGCGCTGATCATGGCGGATTGCGCCACGCCAGAGGAGATTAAGGCCGCGTACGAGGCCGGCGCGGACATCATTTCCACCACGTTGGCGGGCTACACGGAACACCGCGAAAAGACCCCGGGGCCGGATTATGATTGCCTGCGCGAGGGGCGTGCTCTCATTGGTGACGGCGCGTTCCTGATTGGCGAGGGCCGCTTCCACACCCCGGCCGACGTTGCCCACGGCCTGCTAGCCGGGGCCGACGCAATCATCGCCGGTACCGCAATCACCGATCCCGGCTGGATTACTGGTTACTTCAGCTCGTTGCTTAAGTAGGCCACCGCGGTACCGCGAATAACGCGACCCGTCGAGGCTCAGGATGGACCACCGACGCGGGCGCATCGCGGGCCACGGGATAGGCCCTTACTTTTCGCCGCCGATAGAGCTTAAGGTGCGGCGCAGCGGGGCGTAGTGCTCATCTACTAGGGATTTGAAAAGGTCCGGATCGGCTTTTTCGAGAGCACCGACCATGTCAGCGTGGGCTTCAATGGTCAGCGCAATATCGCTTGGCATGCGCAACTCCAATTCTGGCATGAGCGCCATGTGAATCTCCCAAAAGGCATCGGAAAGCTCCGTGATTAGGGGGTTGGAGATCTCACCTAGAAGCGCGCGGTGAAAGGCGCGATCCTCGTTGATAAAGGGTTGCCCGTTGGCGTGCCGTGTGCGCATCTCGTCCACGATGGCGTAAAGCGGGGCGGTGTCCCTGTCCTTCCAGATCTCTACCAACTCTTCCGCCAAGGAATGATCGATGGCGCTCCGGAGGTCAACAATATGATCCAGCGTGGCCAGTGACTTATCGGCGTCGAGGACGACGCGTAAGATCATGCCCTGGATCATTGGGGCTAGGGACATATTGGACACGTAGGTACCGTGCCCGTGGCGAACTTCAACGATATCGAGAGAACTGAGCGTGCGGATAGCCTCCCGGACCGAGGTGCGGGAGAAACCAAGCTCCTCGCACAGAAATGTCTCACTAGGAAGAATATCGCCAGGGCCGAGTCGGTTAACCCTGATGTAATTGATGATGCCTTCCTGGGCCTGGGTTGCAGCGCTAGTTCCGCGGGGCATTGGTGCTGAGCTCCAAATTCTTCTGAGGGATGTGGGGTGGTGATTGGGTTAACGCCGCCCCGTAAGCGGTCTAGCCACCGCGAGTCCGTGGATCGGGCGCTTGTTGTGTATAGCTTTGGGGGCGCGGCGGCGCACGCAGCATTCGCGGCATGCTCTCCTGAACCGAGGGGCTAGATTTCTATAAACATCATACTTCATATGTCTGTATTCTGGGGATAACTCTAGCGCTAAAAACCGCCCGGCGCCTCGTGAAAAACACACCAGAGCCCGTTGTTGGGCCAAAGCGCGCCTTGCGAGGCTGGTCTATCGAAGGATGGTAGGTACTCGGTGTTTATCCAACCAGAATTGCGTGATAACGTCACGGCCCCAGAACAAACTACGTGGGACGTGAAGGCCATGCGCGCCGGTGGAGATGCGCTGCAGCAACAGGCTGCGAGACGGGGTAACGCGTCCCGCACGGGCCGAAGCGGCGGTGAACCGGGACCGTCCGTCGATATACAGGTGGTACGGATTGCCCGCGTTTACGGTGAGGCTGAGTTAGCCCTCAGGGTGCTTTCTCCCACAAGCCCTGAAACGAGCGGGGCTAATACTCCCATTATGGTTGCCCCGCACGGCGGGGGATACGTGGCCGGACGCGCCCACTTCGACGATGAGCGCAACGCCATGCTGGCCTGGGAACTAGGGGTTCGAGTGGTCTCCCCGGAGTATCGGTTAGCCCCGGAGCATCCTTTTCCGGCCGGCCGCGATGACGTTGTTGCGGCTTTTGAGTGGGCGCAGCAGGCCTATCCCTCGGCGCCGCTTCTAGGTTTCGGGGACTCCGCGGGCTCGGGGCTTCTATACTCCGCCGTGGTGGAATATCTGCTCCAAGGAGGTGCGCAGGTTTCGGCCTGCGTGTACCTCGAACCCTGCATCGATCCGTTGCTGCAGGAACGCTCCATGCAAACGTGCGCAGATGGTCCTATTTGGACGCTTAAGGCGGCCCGGCACGCATGGGCGGCGTACTGCGCTGGCGCTAATCCCGCGGAGGTGATGCCGGACGTACAAGCGGCCGCGGTACGGCTGGCCGACGCGGACCGGTGCCTGCCGGCATCCTTCGTAGTGGTCAATCCCGTCGACCCGCTGCGGGATGAAGGAATTCGCTTCGCCTGTGACTTGGTGGATGCCGGAGTAGAGGCGCAACTGCATATGTGGGAAGGTACCTTCCACGGATCGCTGGGATATCCGGTTGCCTCCTGGCATGAGATGAACTGCTCGATTAAACGGTTTTTCAGCAAGCGGGGGTAGCGGCGGGGCGAAATCGCAGTTTTCCGCTTCTGTTTGATTGTGTGGGAACGGGCACGCGGGATACTCGCTGAAAAATGTGGCCCTGACCACGCCTTACGCATGGGCTTCTTGGCCGCTCGGTCTAAGAAATTTAGGGGCACCATGCCCGCCTCATGAGGGGTGAACCGCAACATGGCTGGGTAACACATATGATGTCTGATGTTAAGGGCCGTTTGCCCTTAGGCGGCTAGCGGTGGGGGTCACTGCCTCCGCGCCGGGGAACGCCGAACATGTCGTCGCGTTGACGGGGCTCCCTAAATGCCCGGCGGCTTGAGTGGTCTTCCACGGCTTGGGATCGGGCAAGTGGCCGCAGGCCGGGGCGGGGGTGAAAAATTGAATCCATCCCTGCGTATGACGTCATACCTATAGAATCGTTTATGGGTCACAGGAGATAAGGCGCTGTGATCTGAATAACGGCGAAGAGGGAGGAAACAGCAATGTTGCATTTCTCCGTTAGCGGCCAACCGGGTAAACCGTTGGTGATTTTGCTTCATGGCGTGAGTAACTCCGGCTTGTGGTGGGCTCCGCTGACCAAGCGTTTAGGTGCCGAGTATCTAGTCGTTGCCATCGATGCCCTAGGCCATGGGCAATCCCGGAGGTTTACCCCTCAGGAATTAGAGGATCCCTTCGGAGCGACGGTGGCAGAAGCCATAGCGACCATTGAATTTGTGGCGAACGCGGCCAACCAGGTGCCGGTACTCGTGGGCCACTCCATGGGTGGGGCCGTAGCAACCAAGATTGCTGAATCCCGCCCAGACCTCGTGGGCGCTGCCCTGTTGGCCGATCCGGCGTGGCTTAATGACGAATGGAAGCAAACCTTCAAGCGCAATGCCCCTGAGGCGCGGCAGCGTACCAAGGACTGGTCGCAATCTCCCGCGCAAGCTATTGCAGAAAATGCCGAGAAGCGTCCCCAGTGGGCGCCGGTGGAGCACGTGGGCTGGTTGTGGGGTCAGTCCCTCGTGGATCTTGAGTTAGTTTCGACCGGAATAGTCAGCTTTTCCGAGGACTGGCTTAGCGTCCTTCGCCGGATCGCCGTTCCCGTCCTTGCTCTGACCAGCGATGGTGAGGATTGCATCGTTGCGGACAGTGGGGTCCGGGCGGTGCAGGAACTAGGCAACCCGTGCGTATCGGCCCGCCTGCTTCCGGGCGGCACGCATGCAATGGTGCCGGAATTTCTCGATGACTTTCTCGGGGAACTTGAGTCGATGGTTGACGCGTTCGGCTCAAGCTCCCGGGACAAAACTTCATAAATCCCTAACTCGCGGGGCGTAGAGTCCCACGACTTTAGAAAAAGAGAGGTACAGCTATGTTCAGCAAGAAGCGCGGCATTACAGCGGCCGTAGTTGCAATGGCGCTCACCCTTACTGCATGTTCCGGTGGTTCGGATAGTTCCACCACCGAATCGGGCAACGGTGAGATTAATCTCGGCGTTGCGTATGAGACCACTAACTACAACCCAACCAACACGTCCTCCGCACTCGCGATGGGAACCAACTGGCACGTAGTTGAGGGTCTGTATGAGTTCAACATGAACGATTACAGCACCTACCCAGCGCTCGCGGCGGGGGAGCCAACCACCGTTTCCGACACTGAACTCGAAATCGCGCTCCGAGACGGCGCAAAGTTCTCCGACGGCACCGATGTCACCGCTAATGACGTGGTTGCTTCCTTCGAGGCGGCCATGGCAGAGGGCAACCTCTACGCCACGATGCTGGACTTCATCGACTCGATCACGGCCAAGGATGACAAGACCGTCACCATCACGCTGAAGGAGCCATTCTCACTGGTCAACCAGCGCCTGGCTATCGTCAAGATCATCCCGGCCAACGCATCCGAGGACGACCTTACGAACATGCCAATCGGCTCCGGCCCATACAAGTATGAATCCATTAGCGATTCGCAGATCGTCGCGGTTCCAAACGAGAACTACAACGGCCCGCACCCAGCCGGCGCAACGAAGCTGACCTGGGACGTGATCAAGGATGATACCGCCCGAACCACCGCGGCTACCTCCGGCACCATCGACATCATGGAAGCGGTTCCTTCTGAGTCTGTAGACATGCTGACCGCTGCTGGCATGACCGTCGATGAGGTGGACGGTTTCAACCTCCCGTTCCTCCTCTTTAACACCAACAAGGCTCCGTTCAATGACGCCAAGGTGCGCCAAGCCTTCTTCTACGCCATTGACACCGAGAAGCTGATTTCCAACAACATGGACGGCAAGGCTAAGGCGGCCAAGTCCTTCCTGCCTGAGGCCCACCCTAACTTCAACGAGGCATCCAACGTCTACACCTACGACCCAGAAAAGGCTAAGTCCCTTCTGGAAGAGGCTGGCGTGAGCGACCTGTCCATCACGCTGCTGAACACCGACCACCCGTGGATTGAGAACCTGGCGCCTCAGATCAAGAATGACCTTGAGGCAGTGGGCATCACCACCAACCTCCAGTCCGAGGCATCCGCGTCCTTGTACTCCAACCACCTCGACGTTGATTCCCCAGAGTTTGACGTGGCCCTGGCCCCAGGTGACCCATCCGTATTCGGTAATGACCCAGCGCTGCTGATCAACTGGTGGTACGGCGATAACGTCTGGACCCAGAAGCGCTCCTTCTGGCAGGAATCTGACAAAGAAGCATACGACCAGCTCCAGACCCTGATCCAGGACGCAACCAAGCTGGAAGGCGAGGAGCAGCAGCAGAAGTGGAACGAGGCCCTGGACCTCATCTCTGAAGAGGTTCCAATGTACCCACTGTTCCACCGCACCATGATCACTGCGTACTCCGCGGACAAGCTGACTGACTTCAAGTCCATCGGCACCACCGGGTTGTGGGCGGTCACCGCACAGGCCAACTAGCCCCCGGAACCCCTAACACACCGCGCCGGGAGGTATGTGGCTTCGCTACCCTCCCGGCGCCCCTATTTCTACTCGATGAGTAGCACACAACTCCATATAACCAATTCAGTTTTAAAATTCATGTCAGGAGTACGTTCCAGATGAACAATCTGATTCGACTCATCGGACGAAGGCTCGTAGCCCTACCCGCCATGGTAGTCGGCGTGACATTTATGGTCTTTGTCCTGATGTCCCTATCTCCAATCGACCCCGCATATTCCGCACTTGGTGACTCGGCAACACCGGAACAGCTTGAGGCATACCGTGTGGAACATGGACTGAATGATCCGTGGTTGGTGCGCTTCGGCAACTACCTGCTGGGCATGGTCCAGGGCGACCTGGGCACCTACGGTCAAAACAATGCGTCGGTGGCGGAGAAGGTCTTCGCCGCGCTCCCAGTCACCATGGAATTGACATTCATGGGCCTTATCATCGCAGTGCTCTTCGCCTTCCCCCTGGGTGTTCTGGCCGCACTGTACCGTGACAAGTGGGTTGACCAGATTATTCGCGTCATCTCCGTGGTCTGCATCGCTATGCCATCCTTCTGGCTGGCTATCCTGCTGGTCCTGGTCTTCCTCGGCAAGCTGCCGGTTGCGGGTCCATTGCCCGCTCCAGCGGAAGATTTTGCCGGTTGGGCGGCCCGCATGTTCCTGCCGGCCCTCGCGCTGGCCGTGCCGGTCATCGGTCAGCTCACCCGCGTGGTGCGTACTTCGATGGTGGAGGAGCTTGACCGCGATTACGTGCGCACAGCACTGGGCGCGGGTATTCCCAAGACCACCGTGGTTGCGCGAAACGTCCTGCGCAACGCTCTGATTACGCCGGTGACCGTGCTCGGTCTGCGCGTTGGCTACCTCATGGGTGGTGCGGTGGTCATTGAGATCATCTTCTCCCTGCCGGGCATGGGCCGCGTTCTCATCGACGGAATCGCGTTCAACTGGGTCACCGTGGTCCAGGGCGCAACGCTCATGGTTGCGGTGTCCTTCATCGTGGTCAACATCGTCGTTGACCTTCTCTACATTCTGATTAACCCGCGTATTAGGACGGTGTAATCATGCGTAACAATCTCGCACATAAGCTTTCAGACCCCAATAAGGTCTACAGGTTCAAGGCCTGGAAGCGCATGAGCTTAGGCTCCAAGCTCTCCCTCATCGTATTGGTTCTTGTAGCGCTGTCCGCTTTGTTTGCGCCGCTGCTGGCCCCTTACGACCCAGCGTTTATTGACATCAAGTCGCAGCCGCCAAGCTCCGAATACTTCTTCGGTACGGATAACCTGGGCCGCGACGTATTCTCCCGCCTCCTCTACGGTGGCCGGTACTCATTGGCCGTAGGCCTTCTGGCGACGTTCGTCGCTCTGTTCTTTGGCGCCATCATCGGCTCAATCGCGGCGGTTTCCCGCAAGTGGGTATCCGAGCTCGTCATGCGCGTCATGGACGTAATCATGTCCGTTCCGGGCATCGCCCTGGTTGCCGTCGCCGTGGTTGTATTCCGTGACCCCAAGCATCCGGAGTGGATGCTGGGCGTGATCATTTGCTCGATTGCCTTCATCTACATCCCGCAGCTGACCCGTATCGTCCGCGCCAACGTGCTATCTGAGTACGGCGAGGATTACGTCAACGCGGTCGTGGTCTCCGGCGCCCATGCGCCATGGATCCTCATCAAGCACGTCGCTCGCAACTGCGCGGCACCCGTCCTGGTGTTCGCCACCGTGCTGGTCGCGGACGCGATCATCCTTGAAGCATCCCTGACCTTTATTGGTGCGGGCCTGCAGGAACCAATCCCAACCTGGGGTAACATCCTGTCCTCGGCCCAGCAGGGCGTCCTGCGCGGCGAATGGTGGCAGGCACTGTTCCCGGGCCTGATGATCATGATTACCGTGCTTAGCCTCAATATTCTTTCCGAGGGAATCACGGACGCCATGGTCGCCGCTCCTAAGGGGCCAAAGCTCGATGACCATGACGTGGCTGCTGCCCGCGAGGCGGATAAGCTCCTGGTAGACCCGGTTCGTGCCTACGAAGTTCAGCGTGAATCCCTGCAGAAGCGCCTCAGCGACCTTAGGTCCGTCGAGACCCAACGCAAGGACCGCTTCGCCCCAGCCCCTGGCTCGACCCCGTTGCTGGAGGTTAAGGACCTGTGCATCCAGTTCCCTCGCCACGGTGAGGTCAACGTCGTGGACCACGTGTCCTTCTCCGTCGCCGCGGGTGAAACAATGGGTCTGGTTGGTGAGTCCGGCTGCGGCAAGTCCATTACCTCCCTGGCTATCATGGGCCTGCTTGATCCGGAATCAAAGATCACCGGCGAGGTCATCTACCAGGGCAAGGACCTGCTAGCCATGCCAACTTCCGAGCGCCATAAGCTGCTGGGAAATGACATAGCAATGGTGTACCAGGATGCACTGTCAGCGCTGAACCCATCAATGCTGATCAAGTCGCAGATGAAGCAGCTGACCAAGCGCGGCGGCACCCGCACCGCTGAGGAACTGCTGGAGCTCGTGGGCTTGGACCCCAAGCGCACGCTCGAGTCCTACCCACACGAGCTTTCTGGCGGTCAGCGCCAGCGAGTCCTCATCGCTATGGCTCTGACCCGCGATCCACAGCTGATCATCGCCGACGAGCCAACCACCGCGCTGGACGTGACGGTGCAGAAGCAGGTTATCGAGCTAATCAAGGACCTGCAGGACAAGCTCGGCTTCGCTATGGTCTTCGTCTCCCACGACCTGGCCTTGGTTGCAGAGGTATCCCACTCCATTACGGTCATGTACGCCGGCCAGGTAGTGGAGCAGGGCTCCACGGTCGAAATGCTCACCGATCCGCAGCATGAATACACCCGCGGTCTGCTGGGCGCTGTACTGTCCATCGAATCCGGGCATGGTCGCCTGCATCAGGTGCCAGGTGCCGTGCCGTCACCGGCAGATTTCCCTGATGGTGACCGCTTTGCCCCTCGTTCATCTCACCCATCCGTGGGTCTTGAGACCCGCCCAGTTATGCGCACCGTTCCTGGCACGTACCACGTCTATGCGGACCTGCCGGACGAACTGCAGTATGCAGCGGCTAAGGAGGCATCCGGTGAACTCACCGGTGCACAGCTTACCGACGCAGAGTACGCAGCCATGGGCGAAGGGAAGGAACTCTAACCATGACTACTGCACACTCTAATTCCTACGAACCCCGTCCCGGTTCGCATCAGCCATCCACCGCACCACAGTCCACTGAGCCCATCATCGAGCTGCGTGACGTCAAGGTGCACTTCAAGTCCCGTACGGGACCACTGTTTAAACCCAATTGGGTAAAGGCGGTTGACGGCGTGAACCTTAAACTCATGCCAGGTGAGACCATCGGCCTGGTGGGCGAGTCCGGCTGTGGCAAATCCACCACCGCGAACGTAATGTGCGGTCTTCAGTCCCCAACCTCTGGCCAGGTATTTTTCAAGGGTCGCGACGTCACTAATCGAACGTCTGCGGACCGCAAGGCTATGGGGCGCGTTGTGTCCGTGGTCTTCCAGGATCCTTCCACCGCGCTGAATTCGCGCATGATAATCAGGGACCAGCTGCGAGACCCACTCAACGTGCACAAGGTCGGTACCCCCAAGGAGCGCGACGAGAGGGTTGAAGAACTCATTGGTTTGGTTGGCCTTCCGTCCTCCGCATTGGATGCATTGCCCGGCCAGCTATCCGGCGGTCAGCGCCAGCGCGTGGCCATCGCCCGCGCGTTGTCTTTGAATCCTGACGTCATCATCGCGGATGAACCAACCTCAGCGTTGGATGTTTCCGTGCGCGCTCAGATCCTGAACCTGCTGACGGATTTGAAGAGCAAACTCGGCCTGTCCATGGTCTTTATCTCCCACGATATTCAGACGGTGCGCTACATCTCTGACCGAATCACCGTCATGTATAAGGGCGTAGTCCAGGAAGACGGCCCGGCCGCCGAGGTGTTCCAGAATCCGCGGGACCCGTACACCAAGAAGCTCCTTGGAGCGGCACCGTCGCTGCTTCACCCGACGCTTTAATCAGCGCCAGAAACAATAATTCGTTGAAAGGATTTTCACTATGTCAATTCCTGTTGAAGGCGTTGTACCACCCGTTGTCGTGGCTCGACATGAGGACGGCAGCCTCGACCAAGTGTCATACGTCAGGAACATCAACCGCCTGATTGATGCGGGCGTCCATGGCCTTTTCATCCTGGGCTCTTCCGGTGAGGGCGTATTTTGCACCGCCTCGGAAAGGGAACAGATAATCGCCGACACCATGGAGGCGGTGAAAGGCAGGGTTCCTGTTCTCGTCGGGTGTATCGAAACCCAGACCGCCAAGGTAATCGAGCAAGTCAAGGCGGCCGAGGCTCACGGCGTGGATGGAGTGGTGGTCACCGCTCCGTTCTATGCGCTCGGCGGTCTGGACCAGGTAGAAGAGCATTTCCGTCAGGTTGCCAACGCCACTTCGTTGCCGGTGCTTGCGTATGACATTCCAGTCTGTGTGCACGTGAAGCTGCCGGTTGCCCTCCTAGTACAACTGGGGCTGGAAGGCGTTCTTCACGGAGTCAAGGATTCTTCTGGTGATGACGTGTCCTTCCGCAACCTTGTTATCGCAAACCGTGAGGCCGGTAGCCCACTGGCTCTGTTTACCGGCCACGAGGTAGTGGTGGACGGGGCCTACCTATCCGGCGCGGACGGTTCCGTCCCGGGGCTAGGAAACGTGGATCCGGAGGGCTACGTCCGCCAGTGGAACGCGTTTAAGGCAGGGGACTGGGAGACGGTTCGCAAGGAGCAGGATCGCCTTGCCCGCGTCATGGCCGTGGCACGCCTCGCTACATCCGTGTTCGGATTCGGCGCCGGAGTAGGCGGCTTCAAGGTCGCGCTGAAACACCTGGGCGTCTTCGAGTCGGCGGCCATGCCGGCGCCGGTTCCGCAACTCACTGGGGCGGAACAGGACGCCATTCGGGATGTGCTTGTGGAGACCGGCCTCCTTAGCGCATAGATGCTCGGAGCGGCCCCGTGCGAAGGCCGCGCGGGGGCTGCCCATCGTAGACTCGGCGGATCCCCCACAGGCCGCCGTCAATCCCACGGGCCAAGTCACCTAGCCTTAAAGTCTCAGCATTTACTTGTACCTCGGTGCTGAACCAAAGTGGCTTGGTCCGTGGGCTTTTAATTCTCGTGAAAGCAAAGACGCGCCCTGTCGGGCCAAGGATTCGTAGGAATCCCCTCCAGACAGGGCGCGCCTTTTACGGTAGAGCGGAGGATTAAGCGTCCAAATCCTGTTCGATTAGCGCCGCAATCTTCTCTACGGCCTCAGCATTGTCAGAGGTAACGGTAACCTCGTCACCCTGCTCGGCGCCGAGGGCCATAATCATGAGTGAGGATGCCGCATCGGTTTCCTCATCTTCTTCCTCACCCGCGAGGTTGAGGAAAATGTCCTCATCGTATTCTGCAGCTGCGTCAGCAATGATTGATGCTGGGCGGGCGTGTAGGCCTACTGCGGAGCCAACCTTGACGGTCTTGGAAGCCATAGTGAAAGTTCCTTTCTGTGGTGTTGCTTTTCTCATCCATTGTACGAAGCTTTAGTTCACGCTGCCATAGCGCTACGGCTACTGCAGGCCGTTGCTTTGGCAGTCGCGCGAACCTAAACCGGAGCGCCCGTGGAAGCGTCCGCTGCCGCCTTATCGGCGGCCGCCTTCTCAATCGTTTCGTTAGGCCAGAACTGCTTGAGCGCGATGACCACTAGAGCGGAGACCACAACGCCCGCGGCGATAGCGATGAAGTAGCCCCATACTGGGTCGATGGCGAAGAAGACGAAGATGCCGCCGTGCGGAGCGCGCGAACCCACGCCGAGGGCCATGGACAAAGCGCCGGTTACCGCGCCACCTGCCATCATCGCCGGGATAACGC
Source organism: Corynebacterium endometrii (assembly GCF_004795735.1). Taxonomy (NCBI): domain Bacteria; kingdom Bacillati; phylum Actinomycetota; class Actinomycetes; order Mycobacteriales; family Corynebacteriaceae; genus Corynebacterium; species Corynebacterium endometrii. The sequence continues at coordinate 1,459,995 of NZ_CP039247.1, read as the reverse complement.
GGAATGGGTCAGCCGCGGCGAAAGGAATGGCGCCCTCGGAGACAAAGGACAGCCCCAGCAACCAGGCGGATTTGCCATTTTCCTGTTCGGCCGGGGTGAACAGCTTGGCGCGCATGAAGGTCGCAATGGACAAGGCGATTGGTGGCACCATGCCGGCCGCCATAACCGCGGCCATGATTTGCATGGATGCCTCGTCTCCGGTGGAAAGTCCCGCGGTTGCAAACAGGTATGCCGCCTTATTGACCGGACCGCCCAGATCGAAGCACATCATGAGGCCCAGAATGATACCCAGTAGAACGGCCGAGGAACCCGTAAGTGATGCCAGCCAGTCTTGCAGGCCGGTCATCGCCAACGCTAGAGGTGCGCCTAGCAGCAGGAACATCAGGAGGCCAACGATAAGGGAAGTCAAAAGTGGGATGATAACCACTGGCATCAGGGAAGATAGCCAACGAGGGGTCTTCCATGAGCCGATCCACATTGCAATGAAGCCAGCGATGAGACCTGTGATGAGGCCGCCAATAAAGCCCGCGCCGACGGTGACGGATACGGCTCCGCCCACAAAGCCCGGGGCGATGCCGGGGCGCCCGGCGAGCGCGTAGGCGATAAAGCCAGAAAGTGCGGCGACGATGAATCCCATCGCCGCTTGGCCGGTGGCGAAAAGAACCGAGCCGATGTACAGGGCCAAGCCGGAGCGATCGAAGGTAATGGTTGCGCCGTCGATTTCCATGGTATTGCCCGGCAGGTTGGTCAAGGAGTAATTGGTAGCAATGTGTTGCCAGCCGTTGGCCATATCGTAACCACCGAACAGGAAACCCAGAGCCAGCAGGAGGCCGCCCGCGGCGACGAACGGGACCATGTAGGAAACGCCGGTCATAATCGCCTGTTGCAGTTTCTTGCCTAGGGACAAGCCCTGACCCTCATCATCCGCTTTATGCTCACCCGGCGCCACGCCGGCCACCTTGCGGGCGCGAGGATTCTGAGTAGCAGCAATGGCCTCATCGAGCATCACATCTGGTTCATTGATGGCGCGCTTTACGCCGGATTCGATGACCGGTTTTCCAGCGAATCGTTCCTTGTCGCGCACCCCGACGTCGGTGGCAAAGATCACTGCGTCAGCGCTATCGATTACTGACTGCTTGATGGGCGCATCGTTGGACGAACCTTGGGTTTCCACCGTAAGCTCCACGTCATCGCGCCTGCCGGCCGCTTGGCTAAGCGCATCGGCCGCCATGTAAGTGTGTGCGATTCCGGTTGGGCATGCGGTGATGGCAACAATCCGCATCGGCGCGGTGCTGGCTGCCGAGTTTCCGTGCGCGCCGGCGACGGCGCTGGCACCGGCGTTATCGGCCTGCGGCGCTGCAGGCTCAGCCTTGTGTGGTTTCTTTTCGCCCTCAACGACGCCCGCGACCAGGGATACAATCTCTTCTTTCGAGCCGGCCTGGCGCAGAGCCTCTAGGAAATCCTCTTTGACTAGGGACCGGGCCAGCTTAGACAGGATCTTCAGGTGCGCTTTGCCGCCGCCTTCGGGCGCAGCAATCAGGAATACCAGTTCCGCGTCTCCGTCTGGGCCGGAGAAATCCACCGGTTTCGCCAGACGGGCGAAGGCTAGCGTTGGTTCGCTCACTTCGCCGCTACGGCAGTGGGGGATGGCGACCTTGCCGGGTACGCCGGTACCTGCCTTGCGCTCGCGCTCGGTGGCAGCGGCTGCAAGCTTCGATGCGTCCCTTGCGCGCCCCGCATCGCTGACAAGCGTGGCGAGGTTGAGGATGACTTCTTCTACAGACGATCCGTAGTCAACGTCGAGTCCCACTAGCTGTGGGGTAATAATTCGCGTGGCCATGATTTAGGCCCTTTCTTTGGGAGAGATAAAAAATTAGGTCTAGAGGCAAAAGAATTCAAAAAGAATTTAAGGAAGAGGGATTCCTTCGATAGCGGCGACGGAGGTATGAGCGATATCAACGTCTTCGGGGTTAGGCATGGTGGTGCCGGGTAGGCCGGCCGCGGCGGTTCCGTAGGCAACCGCATTGGCCAAAGAACCGGGCAGGTCTAAACCGCGCGAGACTCCCATGATGAAACCGGCCAATGAGCTGTCCCCGGCCCCAACGGTGGAGCGCACCTCGACCGGGGGCGGGCTTGCGATCCAGGCGCCATCTTTAGTGACCAGCGCCGCTCCCGCTGAACCCAAAGTAACCAGGACCATTGGTACGCCGCGCTCATTAACCTGGCGCGCGGCCGCAACTACGCCGGAAAAGTCTCCTGCTTCAGCCGCCGTTTCCAGCGCAGAACCGTCAGTTCCGGTCAGCTGGCCAAGCTCTAGGCTATTGGGCTTTATCAAATCAGGCGCCGCGGTACGGAGATTGTCCCCGAGGGCTTTCATTGGTTTATCGGAAGTATCCACAGCGATTTTTACGTGCGGCACCCGTGCGCGAAGCTCCGCAATTACCTGGGAGTACCAGTCCGCTGGCATGCCCTGGGGAAGCGAGCCGGCCATAACGACCCATTCGGCTCGAGCGGCAAGGGCTATAACCGACTCTATAAGCTGGCTTTGGACCTCCTCGCTGACCATTGGGCCAGGGCCGTTAACCTTGGTGGTCACGCCGCTGTCATCGGTGATCGTGGTGTTCATGCGGACGTGCGCGTCCATTGGTACGGCCTCGAAGGGAATATCGGATGCAGCTGTGATGGTGATGAAGGCGTCATGTTTATTTGCGGGAAAAACCGCCACGGTTTCATCGCCGGCCAGGCGCAGCGCGTGGCTCACGTTGACTCCCTTACCGCCAGCAAATTGGGACACCGTGCTGGCGCGGTTGACGGCGCCTATCCCTAAAGGTTCCTCCAGCTCTAAGGTCGCATCAATGCTTGGGTTCGGGGTAAGGGTTATGATCATACGGGTAAATCCTGCCGATGCTTATCTACGATTCTCTTGTGGTTAGCTTCTGTAGCTGCAGCGTCGCGGTCCGTTGTGTGACATTGGAATCAGAGCACGGTCCTAGCGATTTTAATCACTGCTTGTTAGCGATGATTATTGTTTGGTTTTGTCCGAGTGTCAATAGAATTCAGACTATTGGTGTGAGTTTTAGTCCGATTTTGTTGATTTAACGGATTGTCACGGGCGGGCGGCTCCACAGCGGGAGTCCGTCTGGCAAGCCGAAAGCTCGTAGATGGCCTTCTCGCCCGCCTAAGCAGATGAGATGTATGCACACGCGTTCACGGCGTAGATTGGCTAGAAGACCCGAGCCATTGGATTGGCAGACAACCGGCGCAGTGCGAGATGATAGTCCCGTAAAGAAGCGCACATGGATGATGCAGGAATGCATGAAGGAGGAAAGGCAACATGACAGAGTCGCCTAAGGTCACCGTCAAGGGCACCGGTGTGGTCGCCGGTGTGGCGTTCGCTGAGGCGGTGTGGGTACGTCCGCGCCCCGAACTACCGCAGGGTGGGGAAGTAGTAGCCGAAGATGCTCGGGATGCAGAGTTTGAGCGTTTCGAAGCAGCCGCCGGCACGGTTGCGGACCGGCTTGAACTCCGTGCCGCCGGTGCCGAGGGGCAGGCGGCGGAGGTTTTGACCGCCACCGCTGGCATGGTTAAAGACCGAGGGTGGCATAAGGCGGTGCGCAAAGGAATCCGTGGTGGGCATTCCGCCGAATACGCCGTTGTGGCCGCGACGGACAAGTTCGTGGCGATGTTTGAGTCCGCGGGCGGGGTCATGGCTGAGCGCACCACAGACTTGAAGGACGTGCGGGATCGCGTTATTGCGGAATTGCGGGGCGAAGCTGAACCTGGCCTTCCGCAGGTAGAAGGCGAAGCGATTCTTTTTGCCGATGATCTCGCGCCCGCTGACACCGCGACACTGAACGTCAAGAGGATTAAAGCTCTCGTAACGGAGCTTGGCGGACCGACGAGCCACACCGCCATCATCGCTCGTCAGCTAGATATCCCCTGCATCGTTGCTGCAGGTTCTGGCCTGAAGGATATTCAGGCCGGCGACGTTGTTTTCGTTGATGGCTCAGTGGGAACTGTGACCACTGGCGTGGAAGAAGCCGAAGCCCGTGCTGCCGTTGACCAGTACCGCGAACGCGCCGAGATTGTCGCTCAGTGGAAGGGCCCGGCCCAGACCAAGGACGGCCACCGTGTTCAGCTGCTGGCTAACGTCGCAGACGGCAATGCGGCCCGGATTGCCGCCGACTCCCAGGCGGAGGGAGTGGGCTTGTACCGCACGGAACTATCCTTCCTCTCCGCGAGTGAGGAGCCTTCAGTAGATGACCAGGCCGCGGTATATTCGAAGGTTTTCAAGGCCTTTCCGGAATCTAAGGTCGTGGTCCGCACGCTCGATGCCGGTTCGGATAAGCCTATTTCCTACGCGACGCTGGAAGATGAGGAAAATCCTGCGCTAGGAGTCCGTGGACTGCGTATCGCACGCAACAATAAGGAACTGTTGACCCGCCAGCTCGACGCTATCGCCCAGGCCTCCGAGGGGCGCGAGGGCGCGGCTGCAACTTGGGTCATGGCCCCTATGGTGGCCACCGCGACGGAGGCGTCATGGTTTGCTGAGATGTGCCGTTCCCGAGGCTTAACCCCTGGCGCAATGATTGAGGTCCCCGCGGCCGCGCTGATGGCTGACACCATCATGCCGTTCTTGGATTTTGTCTCCATTGGCACGAATGATCTCACCCAGTACACCATGGCTGCGGACAGGCTTTCCCCACAGCTGGCCTACCTGACGGACCCGTGGCAGCCAGCGGTTTTGCGCCTGATCCAGCACACCTGTGTGGTTAGCCGGGATCACAACGTACCGGTAGGCGTGTGTGGCGAGGCTGCCGCCGATCCGCTGCTGGCCTGCGTTTTGGTCGGCATGGGTGTAAATTCTCTGTCCGCCGCGGCGACGGCCGTGGCCGGAGTCGGCGCCCAACTGGCGGAGCTCACTCTGGAACAGTGCCAGGAGGTAGCGAAGGTTGCCTATGAATCCGCCAGCGCGGATGAGGCCCGAGAGGCCGTTCGCGAACGCATTGAGTCTTACCGTGGTGCCTAAACGTGTATTAAACTTTTAGGAATTAGACACCTGCAGCCGGGCCGCAGCACTTAGCTGGGCCCGGCTGTTTTGATGTATCCGGGGCGCGGTTACTTGCCGTCTACTACTACCACGTCCACCTCACGCTCACGGAGGGCAGAGAGGAAACTTTCGGGGGCTTCGCTGTCCGTAATGACTACATCGATATCGGCGACGGAGGCGAAGCTGACCAGGTAATCGTTGCCAAGCTTTGACGAGTCGCACAACACCACAACCTTGTGAGCGTTAGTGACAAATGCTGACTTGATCGCCGCCTCCTGCGCGTCTGCGGTCGATAAGCCGTGGTCGAGGGTCAGCGCATTGGTGCCGATGAAGGCAACGTCGGCCCGCATCAAAGCCATGGTCCGCAGTGCAGTATCTCCCACTACGGCCTGGGTAATTGCGCGCACCGTGCCACCAAGAAGCTGCACATCGTCGATACCGTTGTTCGCTAGGGATAGGGCAATGGGCAGGCTGTTAGAAACGATTGACAAGTGACCAGACAACGGGGTCTTGCCGATAAGATCCGCCAGCGCGTTGATGGTGGAACCAGCATCCAGGAAGATACTTCCGTTTCCCTGTGGCAGGAAATCGAAAGCGGCTCGAGCAATCGCAGACTTAGCACTAGTGGCGGATCGAAGGCGGGTGTCCAGAGTCAACTCCGCGGTCTGGAAGGACTGTGAGGCTACCGCGCCACCATGTACGCGGTGGACAACCCCCTCGCGGTCAAGAACGGCTAGGTCGCGGCGAATGGTTTCTGCGGTTACGTCGAATCGTTCAGACAGCTCCGTGACATTAACCCGACCTTCGACGGCGGTTAAAGAGGCAATCTGTCGGCGGCGTTCTTCGGCGTACATCGATGCTCCAGTCTTTGTCTGTCCGGTTTATGCCCGAACTTGCTTGAAATGCCTGCTTTTCAGGCACTGTTCAATGGCTTCAATTGTTCCAGAAAACACGCATTACCTACGCAGGTATTCCGGTGCATCTTTATTATCTGGAGGATTACATTCTTAAACGTACAGGTAAGAGTGTTGAAGGAGGAAATACTTTTCCTTATGTCGAGTGCGGGAACTCGGTAAAGTTACCCACTAGCAGGGGGAGGAAAACCACAGCAAATAAACATTGCGGATTAAAAAAGGGGATCAAGGTTAAACCCTGATCCCACATTCAATGTCTGTTTACACGTGCCGAGCCCTTAGAGGCTAAAGCTTGCGGATAACGGAGACTACCTTGCCCATAATTTCCGCATCGTCTCCCTTGATTGGATCGAATGCATCGTTGTGGGGAAGTAACCACACGCCGGTGCTGTCACGATGAAACTCCTTCACGGTAGCCTCCTCGCCGTCGAGAAGCGCGGCTACAAACTCGCCCTCTTCCGCGACTGATTGCGAACGGATGATCACCCAATCCCCGTCAAGAATCCCGGCGTCTTTCATGGATTCGCCGACAACCTGGAGCATGTAGAGGTCTCCGCCGCCGACAATTTCATCGGGCAGCGGATAATAGGTATCAATATTTTCTTCCGCGGTAATAGGGGAACCCGCGGCGATGCGACCGACTACCGGGATGTAATTAACCGAACCGGCTTCAGCTGGAACCTCGGGTTCCGACTGTGGAGCCTTCTTCTTGGCTGGTTTATCTGCCGGTTCAAGGTGGCGAACGTCCACCGCACGGGGCTTGTTAGGGTCGCGGCGTAGGAACCCTTTTTCCTCTAGCTGCTTGAGTTGGTAGGCCACCGACGAGGTGGATTGAAGGCCCGCAGCGTCGCCGATTTCGCGGATACTAGGCGGGTAACCCCTCAGAAGCACGGCGTCCCTAATTACCTCCAGAATGCGACGCTGGCGTGCAGATAGTGACGAAAGGTCCGGTTTTCCGTTGTTCGGAGTTGTCTTACGGGCCATGGTTTTCCCCTCAGTGATCGTTTCGCTATCTAAGCTCTATTCCTTTCTAGCATGTCCAACACAAATGTTCGAGAAAAATCACCGATTTTCTGGACATATTTTCGAACGGGTGCTATAAATCGAACATAGAGACTAATTCGAACAAGTAAACGATAGAAACGTTCGAACCTGTCCGGTGGGTTTCCTACTATGGCTCAGGCAACGGTTTAGATGGAACGGAACCGCCGGAAACGTTCGGGATTTTACGAAAGGACATTGGCATGGCTATCGCGCTCAACACCCCTTACAAGGTAGATTCTCGCTCCGCTGTCATTCCCGGCGTGCGCTCGCGCTCGGCGCAGCCTGCGGCCGTGTGGGATGCTCATCGCAATGAATTTTGCGGTGAACCTTCTGCCTTTCGTTCCTCTCATGTTCGAACGCTGAGTGTTGAGAATCGAACATTTAATTCACTAAATGGTGCCCGCGAAACGCCGTCTGTTCCTGAGCGGACAGAGGATAGCTACGAAAAGAGCCGCGCTAATCGCGCTAATTATTTGGTCGGAGCTGTGTTCGGATGTGCGCTGTTTGTAGGCACCGTATTTACTGGGCTGAGTGGCATTAGCCCCGAGACGGATGTGCCCGGCGGGGTCTCCAGCCCAGAAACCGTACAGGCCGTCATCGCACGTTAATCCTTCGCCTAAGCTGGGCATCCCATCATGCTCCTTGCCGCATTGCTGCCAAGGTGCGGTTAAGAAGTACACTGGAAATCCATATCATACTGAGTTCGCCGTAAAGGTCGCGCCATTGATTTCGTGGCTTACTGGCTTGGTTTCTTTCCGCATCCGCAGTGGCGGATGGCCTGGAGAAAGGGGTTTCCGGTGTTTTGTCCGTTTTGTCACCATGAACAGTCACGCGTTATCGATTCACGCGTGGTGGAAGCGGGCACTGCGATTCGCCGTCGACGAGAGTGCACCTCGTGTTCGGGGCGTTTTACCACGGTGGAAAAGGCCGTGTTACTTGTGGTCAAGCGCAATGGCTTGGCGGAGCCGTTTAGCCGTGACAAGTTGATTCGCGGCGTGCGCAGGGCCTGCCAGGGGCGCGACGTTCCTGATGACGCGCTCAAGCGGCTGGCTCAGGAGGTCGAGGAAACCGTCCGCAGCCACGGCAGCTCGCAGGTTAATGCGAATGAGGTTGGCCTAGCCATTCTGGAACCGCTTCGCGACCTCGACGAGGTTGCGTATCTGCGCTTCGCTTCGGTGTATAAGTCTTTTGAAAGTGCTGATGACTTCGAATCGGAGATCCGCCTCATGCGCCGCCGGGATCGTGAGGACTTCTAAGGCGCTCACGGTGGTACCTGTGGGTGCCTACGAGCCGTAGGCACCCAGTCAACGCAGCTTGTCGACCGCCTTTTGTACCCTGCGCAGGGATACCGGCCGCGCGGTCCCAAGGCGCTGGGCAAAGAGGGACACGCGCAGTTCCTGAATCATCCATTTGATTTCCTTTACCTCACGCGTCTTTTCCCTTCCAGCAGGCAAATTGCGCAGCTTGTTGGCGAGGTAAGCTTCCGCTTCTTCCACCTCGGCCTGCCGGTCAGCGTCTCTATCCGGATCTATCCCCATTTCCTCAAGGCGGATATTCATCGCCTTGATGTAGCGCGGCAGGTGCTGCAAATGAATCATCCCGTGCATAGTGATGGCGTTTTTAGGCAGTAAAAATTCTAATTGCTTGTGCATATCATCAATCGCAGGGCCGGTCCACTTCTTGAGCTCGGCGGCGACGTTGGCGTACTCCACCAAAGCGGGGGCGATGCCCACCACGGCGCGGCGCACGGCGCCCGGGACGCCAGGTTTTACCTTTTGCTTTAGTTCCTCGAAAGCCTGGGGGTCTCGGACGGGCCCACCGGCCTCCATCATGAGATCGCGAATCGCTGCAATGCGGGCATCGTTGACTAACCCCTCGGCGCCGCCATGTGGATAGGAATCGATAGCCACGCGCTGCTGGAGAGGGAGTCCCTTTACCATCTGCGATGAATTGACTGAAACCTCTCGCATCAGCAGGGTCAGTGTGGTGGTGACCATTGCGGCGTCGGCGGCGGCCTTCGTGGGATGGACCTTGAGCGCAACACCGTCTTTGGTAGCAACGAGGGCGGGGAACGCGGCGACCTCGTGGCCATCCACGACGGTCGTCACCTGCTCTTCGATGGCGCCCAGGTTCTCCGCCGTCCATTCCTTTACGGCCTTGGATTCCTTGTCGCGGCCGACGCGGGAGACGGAAGACTTGATGTGGCCCGCTTGGCGCTCAATCAGTGCTGCGAGGTCACGGTCGGAATCAATTACCTTGCCGCGTTTGTCCACGGCAGCGTAGTTCATCTTCAAGTGAGGGGGAAGGCTGGAAGGATTAAAATCGCCCGAGTTGATCCCTGCGCCGCCGAGCTCGCGGAGAACTTCCGCCAACTGCTGGGTAATGCTGCCCTCGTACGGCAGGAGCATTGGCAGGGCACGCTCTGCGAAATTGGTGGCGGGGACTACCGTGCGGCGCAGCGCCTTCGGGAGCGAACGGATAAGCTCCGTCACCAGCTCCTCGCGCAGGCCGGGAACCAACCAATCAAAGCCCTCGGAATCCATCCCCGCCAGGAGCGGTACCGGCACCATGATGGTGACGCCATCCATCGGGTGTCCGGGCTCGAAGCGATAGCTCAAGTCGTAGTCGATGGAGCCTTTAAGCCACCTATCCGGGAAGGCGGATTCCGTTACCTGTTCGTCCTCATCATTGATGAGCTTATCCGGATCGAAGTCAAGCAGATCTGGGGTTTGCTTACGCGCCTTCTTCCACCACGAATCGAAATGGCGGCCTGTGGTGATCTTTTGCGGGATCCGTGAATCATAGAAATCGAAGAGGACGTCCTCGTCGACCACTAGGCCGCGTTTGCGTGCTTTGTCTTCATACTCGGAGGCGTGTTCGAGCTTCGCCTTGTTGTCATGGAAGAAGTGATGATGCGTATCCCAATCGCCATTGATAAGCGCTTCACGGATGAACATGTCACGGGCCGCCACGGCATCGACCCGATGGTACGGAACCTGGCGGTCTGCGACGACGGTCACGCCGTAGAGCGTGGACTTCTGGGTCACCAGGGCGGAGGAACGCTTACGTGACCAGATGGGATCTGAATAATTGTGCTTGAGCAGGTTCGCCGCCAACTTCTCCACCCAGGCGGGATCAATCGCGGCGACGTCTCGCGCCCACAGGCGCGAGGTCTCAACCAATTCGGCCGCCATGATGAATTCCGGTGGTTTCTTAGACAGCGCGGAACCCGGAAACACCATAAAGCGAGTGTTGCGGGCCCCATGGAATTCCTTGGAATTGCCATCTCGCACACCAATATTGGATAAGAGCCCGGAGAGCAGGGCCTGGTGGATGGCGTCCGAGTCACGCTCGTTGGCCGCGTGGTGGCGATCCGCCCAGCCCAGCTGCTTGACCACATCGCGCAACTGACGAACCAGATCGAACCACTCGCGTATGCGCATGTAGTGGAGGTACTCGGCCTTCATCTGCTTGCGGAACGCATTGCCGGACTTCTCATCGCGGGAGTCCTTGATGTAATCCCACAACTTGAGCATGGCGATGAAATCGGAGGACTTATCCTTGAACCGGGCGTGGGCCTGGTCCGCTTGGGCCTGGAACTCTAAAGGCCGTTCGCGCACATCCTGAATGGTCATGGAGGCCACGATGATGAGCACGTCGTCGAGGCAACCGGAGGAATTTCCCTCGACCAGCATTCGGGCCATGCGAGGATCGACCGGGATTCGCGCAATATCCTTACCGATGCGGGTGAGCACGGGCAGCCCGTTTTCTTCCTCGTGCTTTAGGGCGCCAAGCTCGTTGAGGAGAAGGAGTCCATCACGGATCGCCTTGCTTTCCGGGGGCTGAACGAAGGGGAATTCCGTGATGTCCCCCAGGCGCAAGGAGATCATCTGCAAAATAACGCTCGCCAAATTTGTGCGGAGAATTTCCGGATCCGTGAATTCGGGGCGGGATGCGAAGTCTTCCTCGGAATAGAGGCGGATAGCAATGCCATCGGCCACACGGCCGCAACGGCCGGAGCGCTGATTGGCGCTGGCCTGGGAAATAGGCTCGATGGGCAGCCGTTGGACCTTGGTACGGGTGGAATACCGCGAAATACGCGCGGTACCCGTGTCCACCACGTAACGAATGCCGGGAACGGTCAGCGACGTTTCGGCGATATTGGTAGACAAGACGATGCGCCTGCCGGAGTGGGGACTAAAGACTCGGTGCTGTTCCTGGTTGGACAGGCGGCCAAACAGGGGAGTGACCTCCACGCCCTTCCACTTGCGCCCCTCGATGGCCTCCATCGCGTCGCGGATGTCACGCTCTCCCGCGAAGAAGCAGAGGATGTCACCATCGCCTTCGGCCATCAGTTCCTCGATGGCCTCGCACACGCCATCCAGGGGGTCCTGATCCACCGTCTTGCCGTTGACCTCAAATTCCAACGGGCGGTACCGTATCTCGACAGGATAGGTGCGGCCCGAAACCTCGATGACCGGGGCGGGGGTGCCGGCGGCGTCGGAAAAATGCCGGGCGAAACGCTGGGGATCAATGGTGGCCGAGGTGATAATAACCTTTAAATCTGGGCGCTTGGGCAGCAAGCGCTTGAGATAGCCCAGCAGGAAATCGATGTTGAGGGAACGCTCGTGGGCTTCGTCGATGATGATGGTGTCATAGGCATTGAGGAACCTATCGCGCTGCATTTCCGCAAGCAGGATACCGTCCGTCATGAGCTTGACCGCAGTATTCTTGGATACTTGATCATCGAATCGGATAGCATAGCCCACGGAATCGCCGATGCTTTGCCCAAGTTCATCGGCGATGCGTTCCGCAACGGTACGCGCGGCTAGGCGGCGCGGCTGAGTGTGACCAATGAGGCCACGGCGGCCGCGCCCCAATTCCAGGCAAATTTTTGGAATCTGGGTGGTCTTGCCCGACCCGGTCTCACCCGCGATGATCACTACCTGATGGTTAGCGATTGCCTCTGCAATATCGTCCTTACGAGCAGAAACCGGCAGGGAATCCGGGTAGGAAATACTCGGCACGCCAGCGTCGATTGCTTGGACAAGCTCTTTGGCCTCTTTAATATCGGCCCCGATGGCAGATAAGGCCTTGGGAGAACGAGCCTTGCGAAGCCTGCGTTTGAAGGGGCGCACAGACGAAAGCGGTACGCCATCCAGTTCGCGTATGAGCGATGCGCGGATAGGGCCCAGGGATTGCTGATTATCTTTAGTCATGACTAAGCGGCTAGTTTACCCATTCCCTTCGTTGAAGTGAACGCGGACGCTGCGCATGGGCGCGGCAGTATCCCATAGCTGAGGGGTCTTGACGATGAGTTTCAACACAGTATGCTCGGCTTTGCAGGTCCGAAATAAAGAGTTTGGCTGTATCGACTCAGAGGTAGAAAGGCACTAGGTATAAAAGATGAGCACGCCTTACGGGGGAAATGATAAGCAAGGCTCGGACGAAAGCGCCGACCGGGGCGAGCCATGGCCGCCCTACGAACCTACTGACCATCCGGAAGACCGTCCTGGGTACGGGGACGGGAACCGCGGCGCCCAAGGCACACCGGATACTCAATATTCTGGTACCCAACACGGCAATCCGTACAGGGAGTACAACGCGGGTAGTGAGCTGCCAAGCTACGGAAACGCGGGCGGGTATGGCTCCGGAATCGATGACTTCTATCCTGGGGATGCCACGCGCACCGCGGCGACCCCCGACATTTTCGAGTCCATCCGCTGGGGCTTTGCCGCGACCTTCCGCAATTTCTCACTGTGGATCCTGGGCGCTCTGGCGTTTTTCGCCGTAGCCGCTCTTCTGGGCTTTGGGACTGGTCTCGTTTCAACGAGTGGCGAGGGGGCTGAACTGGCGGTTCAGGTAATCACGGCAGTAATCAGCTGTCTGTTTATGCCGGTCGTTTATTCCCTAATTCTGCATCAGCTGGATCATCAAGACACGGGCTGGGGCCATATAGGCAAAAGCCTGAATTATGGCCCTACGCTGTTAATTTACGTCATTATGCAGCTTATTTCTATGGTGGCCGTCGCAATCCCATCGGTGTTGATCGTGCTGCAAAACCGGGAGCTCTTGTCGCAGCAGGTGGTAAGCGATGCAGACCTGACGAGTTTCTTCCTCACCATATTCGCGGTATTCGCGGTCGTTATGGTGTTGGCGTTGTTGGTGGGGCCGTTCTTCTTTTCATTGATTTGGTTAGTGGCTGACAAGCGTGCCGGGGTCGGCGAAGCCTTCAAGGCGTCATTCGCAATAGGCCGGGATAATTACCTGAAACTTTTGGGTTTATCCGTACTGTCTAGCATCATCATTACCGCGATCGCGGTAGTTACGCTGGGGCTGGGCCTCCTGGTGGCCGCACCCGCCATGCAGCTGGCGGCGGGGCACTTCTACCGCCAGGTAGCCGGAGGTCAGATTCCGGCCGAATCCCGCCGTTACTAGAGAGAAATGCTTTTAGGCCCAGCGTCACCGCGAGATGGCGCTGGGCCTAAGTTTATTCTCTGGCTGCCGTTGTCCATCCGGAAGCAAAAGGGGCTGGCCTCAACGATGCACGGCGAGGAGGCCAGAGGCCAGGCACGTGGAATGCTCTACCAACGAGGCCCGTAGCTAGGCCCTGATCTCCGTTCGCGAGCGCTCGAGTGCCTTGTTGAACGAAGTCGTGACAATGTGGCCAAACTCGCGGAACTCGTCCGCCCGGGCGGCGGAACCGCGGAAGACCAAGCCAATGGTGCGTTCGGCCGTAACGCCCTCCCCGAAGTGGGCCACGGACAAATCCGGGTGCCGCGTCTCCGCGGCTAAGGCTGATTCGGGGACTAAGGTGGCGCCCAGGCCGCCGATGACCAACTGCATGATCGTCGTAAGGGATGAAGCGCGGGTGACCGTATTCGTTGCTTCCGTAGGGTTCACGTTAGCCTGCCGGCACAGGTCCATTACCTGATCGCGCAGGCAATGGCCGTCATCGAGCAGCAACAGATTCAGGTTGTCAAGATCCGCGAGTGCTAGGTCCCGGCGGCCGGCTAATTCATGGCTTTGGTGGACCACGGCGCTGAAGCGCTCGGTGTAGAGCGGCTCCTCAATCATTCCCGAAGTCTCAGACGGCAGCGCCAAGATGGCGAGATCCAGCTGGCCATCGCGCAGCTTCTGTAGCAGGTGAGAGGTCTGCTCCTCAACGAAGCGGGGTTCTAGGTCATTGTAATGTTCACGGATCTCATTGAGCAGATCTGGAAGGATATACGGTGCGACGGTGGGAATTATGCCAATAGTAAGGGGCCCGGAAAGGGTCCCGTGCGCGCCGCGAGCGTGGGACAAGAAAGAATCCGCAGCCTCCAGTGTTGACTTAGCATAGGGGAGGAGCTTTTCGCCGGCGGAGGTGACGATCACCTTGCGCGTGGAGCGCTCGATAAGCTGGATTCCCAACCCCTGCTCGAGGGCCACGAGGGCCTGGGATAGTGAGGGCTGCGAAATCTGCAGCTTCTTTGCCGCGGTGCCGAAATGCTTATTCTCCGCGATCGTCACGAACGTGCGAAGCTGTGCCAGGGTCGGGCGATATTCTTTATTGTGCATGCCTATCATTGTATCATGACAATAAGTTACAAGCTATTGACGGAATAGGTACCAGTTAGGCATAATGGACACTGCTGGCTGCACACGCTCCCCGCACAATGTGGCCGGACTAGGTACCGAAACCGCTTATCAAGCGGTTGCTGATACCGTTAAACTAGGTCCCATACAGATTCATTGTTTCGATAAGGAGAAGCATTTTATGTCTATCTTGACCGTTGGCGAGAAGTTCCCAGAGTTCCAGCTCACTGCGCTGAAGGGCGGCGATCTGCACAGCGTTGACGCTAACTCTCCTGAGGACTACTTCGAGCAGGTCTCCCTGGATAAGTATGAGGGCAAGTGGAAGATCGTATTCTTCTACCCAAAGGATTTCACCTTCGTTTGCCCAACCGAGATCGCAGCATTCGGCAAACTCGATGAGGAATTCCAGGACCGCGACACCCAGGTCCTGGGCGGTTCCACCGATAATGAGTACTCCCACTTCAACTGGCGTGCAACGCACCCAGAGCTGAAGGAAATCCCATTCCCAATGTTCGCTGACGTTCGCCACGACCTGATTCGCGCCCTGGGCGTTGAGAACGCTGATGGCGTTGCGGACCGTGCAACCTTCATCATCGACCCGGATGGAATCATCCAGTTCGTATCCGTTACCCCGGATGCCGTGGGCCGCAACGTTGATGAGGTTCTCCGCGTTCTGGATGCCCTCCAGTCTGAAGAGGTGTGTGCATGTAACTGGCAGGCAAATGACCCAACCAAGAACATCGACAAGCTCGAGGTTGTTAAGGACTCCCTGAAGTAACCCCGGTCGGGATCGCCTGATCCACACATTATGCAGCCCCGTCAGTTGCCGTTGCGCTCGGCGGGGCTTTGCAAACTCGATTGCTTAAAAAGCGTTTATTGAAAGTTTAAAGGAGAATAGTTATGTCTATCGATAACCTGAAGTCCTCCCTGCCTGCGTACGCTAAGGACCAGAAGCTCAACATCGGCACCCTGACCCGCTCTACCGAGCTCTCCGAGCAGCAGCTGTGGGGCACCCTCGTGGCCTCCGCTGCGGCTACCCGCAACGCCACCGTCATCTCTGAGATCGTGGAAGAGGCTAAGGAGCACCTCTCCGAGGAAGCAATCGATGCCGCGTTCGGTGCCGCTACCGTTATGGCGATGAACAACGTCGCTTACCGCGCGAAGGGCTGGCTGGGCTCTGAGTACTCCCAGGTGAAGTTCGGACTTCGCATGAATATCATCTCCAAGCCCGGTGTGGAGAAGGCTGACTTTGAGCTGTGGTCACTGGCCGTATCCGCCATCAATGGCTGTGAGCACTGCGCTGTTGCGCACGCGAAGACCGTCACTGAAGAGGGTCTCACCAAGGAACAGGTCTGGGAGGCAGTGAAGATTGCCGGCGTTGTTCAGGCAATCTCCCAGGTGGTAGAGATCGAGGCTGCCCGCTAAGTAATTAGCTGCTGTTTCAGCATTAAGGCCACAATGCCATTTCCGGCGTTGTGGCCTTTTCTCTGCCCTGGTCCCTTAGGGCTACGAGGGGGCATAAGAAGTTAACTGGCGAGATTCCGGTTGCGGAAGCAATTCAGGCAACGGAGTTTATTCGAACTCGAGCTTGTAGTATTCAGCCTTGGTCCAGCCGAGGAGCTTTTCAAAGATGAAGCGAGTGGCCAAAGCGAGCAGCAGCGGCAGCGCCACGAACACGAAACCGATGGTGATGAGGTTGCCCGTGCTCCACCCCCAGCCCTCGTAGTTGAGGGCCGCAAGCGGCCCGACTAGCCCGGAAATGCCGAAGCCGGCAGAAATTGGGGTGCCCGATATGCCCAATGCGCCGCCGACGCCGCCCAGAATCGCCGCGCTGGACAAAATCGGTAGGAAGGTCACGGGCTTGGAGAACATGTTTGCCATCTGCACCTTGGGGGAGCCCAGGACATGCAGGATGGAGGTGGCGAAGCCGTTGACGCGCCACCCGGCGACGAGCAAGCCAAAACCGGTGGCCACCACTCCCAGGTTCGCGGTTCCAGAGGCTATACCTTCCATGAAGATAGCCGTTGCGATACCCACGGTAGAGACAGGGGAGACAATCAGGAAGGCGAAGAGGACGGCGAGGATAACCCCCATGAGGACCGGCTGCAGGCTTGTGGCGCCGTTGACCAAATCGCCCAACCAGATGGTGAGCTTATTGACTATTGGGTAGGTAATCCCCCAGCCTATGCCGCCGGCCACCAGGGTGACGATGGTGGACAGCAGCAAGATGGTGTAATTCTTCAATCGCGCGCCGATGAGCAGGATAAGCCCCACGGCTAGGGCCGCGGTCAACCCGGTATTGATGACCAAGCCTGTGCCCTGCAGGTGGAATCCGCCTTCCGGGTTAGGCTGCGCGACGCCGGAACCGCATACCGCGGCGATGCCCACCGCCGCTGTCTGGATTGGGGTGAGCTTGAACTGCATCGCCACGAGCACGCCAATCATGGCCGGTAGCAGGGAAGAGGCTAGGGAGGTGAGGTTGAGGACTGTGGTCGCGCCTGCCCACACCGGGAGCAGGGCCTTAGCTAATTCGCCCAATAACGCCTGTGGAACCAGGGATACTACAACGGCAATCGAGATGCCGTTGAGCACGTTCATCGTGAACCCGCCCGGCGTAAGCTTTTCGGGGGCCTCCGGCGCGGCGGTATTGGGAGCTTTCTCCGCTTTTGTAATCGGGTTGTCGTAGAGGGCATCGTTGCCCTGCGAGTTTATGTTGTTGTCCATGGGTGGCATGGTAGGGCGCAATGCCGTGTCCTTAACCCGCAACCGAATTTTTGGGATCCAAATCTCACTTTATGAAATACGGTGGGGTCTAGGACTGGTCGATCGCGAGTGAGGACAAGCGGACCTCGCCGGCGGCGTCGGACGCATCGAGATCCACCGTGGCAACGAACGCGTAAGAGTTGTCCCCGGCCGGATCCTTGATAACCTGGCGCACCCGCCACTCACGCGCTTCGGAGGTATCCAATCGGAAATACTCCTTGCCGCGAGCCTCAGGCCCAGTCTCCATGTCGTCGTACTCATCGAAGTAATCGTCCAGAGCGGCGCCAAAATCCGGAAGCTCATCGAGGTAATCCAGCAACTGCTCCAAACGCTCTTCCTTTTCCAGTGCGAAAAGCTGAACCAAACGGAACATGTAATTGCGCACCATGATGGTAAAGGCCCGGCGATTGGACGTCAGCGCGGTGGGATCCTCTACACCGAAGGCCAGCTCACGCTCCAGGTCCTCCTGAGAAATGGGCGAATCTTCTCCGGCCATCTCTGCCCACTCATCCACCAGTGAGGAATCCACCTGGCGGATCAATTCGCCGAGCCAGACGATGATGTCTTCCAATTCTTCCGTCTTGTACTCCTCCGGCACTGACTGCTTCAGCGTGCGCCATGCGTCCGTGAGGTAACGCAGGATGACTCCCTCGGACCGCGCCAGGCCATACGTGGCCACGAGATCGGAGAACGTCATCGCGTTTTCCAACATGTCGCGCACGACGGATTTCGGGGAGAGCTCAAACTCCTTGACCCACGCGTTCGTTTCAGCGAAGGTCTCGTAGGCCTGCTCCAGCAACTCCTCCAGGGGTTTGGGCCACGTGATGTCCTCAACAATCGCCATGCGTTCCACGTAGTCCACGCCGTCCGCCTTCAGCGCGGCAATCTCATCACCGCGCCGCGCCTTCTGCTGCGCAACGAGCACCTGACGAGGGTCATCCAGGATCGACTCAAAGACCGAGATCACATCGAGGGTGTAGGTTTCCGACTCAGGGTCCAGGAGGGACAGGGCTGCCAGGGCGAAGGGGGAAAGGGGCTGGTTGAGGGCAAAGTCACGTGGCAATTCACGCACCAAATGGTACGGGCGGCCGTAAATGTCCAGACCCTTGGTGGACTTTTGCACAACACCGGAATTCACTAACCCCTTGAATAAGTCGAGCGCGGTCAGGATATGTTGGTTTTGCTGCGAGCGCGTGTCGTGATTAGTGCGCAGCAGGTGCTTTAAGTGCTCGTAGCCATCGCCATGGCGAGCCAAAACGTTGAGCAGCATCGAGTTAGAAACTCGGAACTGGCTGGTGAGCTGTTCGGGTTCCGCCTCAGTTAGGCGTTGGAAGGTCTTCTCTGACCAGGACACGTCACCTTCACGCGCGGATTTCTTCTTAAGCTTCTTCAACCGCTTGGGGTCATCGCCAATGCGGCGCCGTGCTTTGGCATTTTCAATTTCGTGTTCTGGGGCCTCAACCACCACGGTGCCCTCAGTGTCGAAGCCCGCGCGGCCCGCGCGCCCGGCGATTTGGTGAAACTCGCGGGATTTGAGGATGCGCTGGCGCCGGCCGTCAAACTTCGCCAACCCGGTCATGAGCACCGTGCGGATAGGTACGTTGATGCCCACTCCCAGGGTGTCCGTGCCGCAGATAATCTTGAGCAACCCCTTTTGCGCCAGCTTTTCCACGAGGCGACGGTACTTCGGCAACATGCCCGCATGGTGAACGCCGATTCCCCGGCGCAGTAGCTTTGAGAGATCCTTGCCAAAGGTAGTCGAGAAACGGAAACCCTGCATTTCCTGCGCAATCTGCGCTTTTTCCTCATCGGTGATGATCTTGGAGATAGACGTAAGCGCCTGGGCCCGCTCGGACGCTTCCCGCTGAGAGAAGTGGACAACGTAGATGGGCGCTTTGTTGTTGGCTAGGAGCTCCTCGATGGTCTCATGCACGGCGGAGAAGACATAGGAAAAGCTCAGCGGTACCGGACGGGTAGATCCCGCCACCAAGCTGGTGGTGCGTCCCGTGCGCTGGGTTAGGTCTTCCTCCAGCCACGACGTATCCCCAAGAGTGGCGGACATGAGTAAGAATTGCGCCTTAGGCAATTCCAGTAACGGTACCTGCCAGGCCCAGCCGCGGTCCGGCTCAGAGTAGTAGTGGAATTCATCCATTACCACCTGGTCGATATCCGCCTCGGCCCCGTCGCGCAGCGCGATATTGGCCACGATCTCGGCGGTCGCGGCGATGATGGGTGCCCCTCCGTTGACCGTGGCATCGCCGGTCATCATGCCCACATTTTCAGGACCGAAGATTTCGCATAAGGCAAAGAATTTTTCAGAGACCAACGCCTTAATCGGGGCCGTATAAAAGGACCGCTGGCCACGCGCCAGGGCGATGAAGTGGGCCGCGTTAGCCACCATTGATTTGCCGGAACCGGTGGGGGTGGCGAGGATGACGTTGTCTCCGGCCAAAATCCCCAAGGAAGCTTCCTCCTGGGCGGGGTAGAGCGTTATACCGCGCTGCTTTGTCCACGAGGTAAACGTGTCCCATATGGCTTCATCAACCACGGACTCTGGGACTTCGGCAAGGTCTGGCAACATCTGGGAAAGGTTCACCCTCACCACCTTAGTCAAAGATGGTGAGGGTGAAACAAGTCACGGATAGGCGGGGCCGCACCGCTTCCGCTATGCGATTTTCTAGAGGTCTTCCCCTGGTTCATCGTGGCCCGTGGAATCACCGGGGCCACGGGGGTTTTCCTTGGAGTCACGGTCCTCTGCGTTTTCTTTGCCCTCTAGGTCCTTCTTCCCATTGAACGGTTCCGAGCCACCGTTGGTTGGACCATTAGCGGACTTACCCGGCGCGGAAGACTCTGCGGAGCCAGCGGGGCCTGAGTTATTCTCGCCAAAATTATCTTCGCGGTCATCAATATCCATGGATAGGAACTCCTCAGCCCCAAGACCGGGCTCGCTCAGTTCCTGGAGGAATTTTTGGAATTCCTCACCAAGTTCTTCGCCGGTCGGGCTATTTTCCTCGCCCGGCATGATGGCCTGTGGATGCTCCGAGCGGTAGCGCTCTAGGAATGCGTCATACTGTTCTTCCAAGGCGGTAACCACCTGCATGATTTCCCCGGATTCATTGACCTGTTCGTTGAGTTGCTCCTTGATACGTTCGATATCGTGGCGCAGGCTGCCGAGCGGCAGTTGTAGCTCAGCGGTTGTGGAAACGGACTCGAGCAGCTGGAAGGTGGCCAGCGGGTAGGAAGACGCGGCTAGGTAGTGGGGAACATGCGCGGTATATCCAGCCACGTTGCGCCCGCGCTTGGCCAACTCACGTTCCAAAAACAGCGATGCGGAACCCGGTACCAGCATCGTTGAATCCATGCGCACCATGCGCTCGGTGAGGGCCTTTGAGGTACCGTGCGCGGTGACCACCATCGGGCGAGTGTGCGGCACCGGCATCGGTGCGGCGTACAGGCAGATGGTGTCCTTTACGTTGAACTTTTCCGCGATATCCGCGACCGCCCCGGTAAAAGCTTCCCAACGCATGTCCGGTTCGGGACCAGACAGGAGGAGGAAGGACTTTCCGGACGTATCGCGTAACGCGCGGATGCCTAATTCAATTGGCTCGATGTCTACGCCAGCATTGTGCTCAATGGTCACGGCAGGGCGGCGGGCGCGGTAGTCGATGAGTTCATCGTTGTTGAAACTCGCAACCGGCGTGTTTTCCAGCGCCGCTTTAAGATGATCGGAGCTGGCCTCAACGGCATTTCCCGCGTCGGCGTATCCGTGCAGGGCTACAATCATGGTAGGGCCAGGCTCGTTGGCGTTAGCCGAGCTGGCGATGGGAGCTGGGTACTCCAATTCATACATGCGGCGGTTGCTGTCCTGCATGGTGAACCTCCTTAGATTGCGTTTCCACCCACCGTAGCGTGTTGGGCCTTCACGTGGCAGTTACAGCGTTACCTGTTCACGTGAAAGTTCAGAGAGGGTTGATTTTATAAGATGTCTACCCACTTGTGTGTCAGGGACAAAGTGGCGGGGTGCCCTTCACCCCGCCAGCCTGTGTGCATCATCTGTATGCATCATCGTTGCCCACCAAGTTGCGGGCTGGATGATATCTACAGCATCCAACGCGCATTGGGCAACGACTATTCCCGCCCCAATTAAAAGCAACAGGGTAGAACTGCCAAGGGAGTGAATATTACCGATGGCTGGACCGAGGCCTCAGCTGTCACGAGCGTCACTTTGGACCGCGTGCGGTTCCCAGAGCTGGTGCAGGACGGTAGAAACTGTGGATAACTCGAGGATAAATCCCATTGAGTGAGCCGCAATAATCCCGCCTGTGGATAACCGTGCGGAACCATTGCGCCCCCGTCATGGAACGCGCACTGTGTATCCCATGACAGCACATCACATCTTAACTCCAGGCCAATTGCTTGCTAACGTCCCGGGTTCCTTGGGATTTTATCCCACGGAATCGCTCATCCTCATGGGCTTTAACGCCACCGCCGAGGAAGGGGAGAACCAGACTCAGACAGATAACCGTGCCACGGGGAACCCCGTAAACGTGACCCTGGGGCCTACCCTGCGCATCGACATCGACGACTTTGAAAAGCTACAGAATGATATAGTGCGTGCTCTCGCGCCACTCGAACCCACGGTGGTCTTTGCCTTTATCATCTCCCAACGCCCGGAACGCCTCCTTGATGGGGTTACCCACAAGCTGTTTAACAGTGGAACCTCGCACGGCATGACGATTGATGCGTGCTGGTATACGCCCGAGATCAAGACGGGGGAGCCCTATGAGTTATGGTTCGGCAGGGATTTAACCTCTGGCGCCACCTCCGGTAATACCTGGCAGTACGGAACAATCCCTTCCATCACCGCCACGCCGTCCATGGAGGAATTTGTGGATCGCGGCGAACTGCCAGAGCTAAACCGCAAAGAAGCCGTGCGCCCGTACATCACTCGCAATAATGCGTTTAGCAGCCAAGAGGCCGCGCGCCTAGCCGCTACTGCTCGCACACTATCCACCGCCCTTGCCGATGGTGAGCGGTTCGGTTCAGCTGCCAATCCGTACGGGATCGAAGACATTGCCCAGGACGCCCGCCTCCTCCTAGAAGAGTATTCCGCCTATGAGGCCTGGGACAGTAATGACCACCTCTTATTGACTGTGGCTACATGGCTGGCTACAACGGCAACGCGGGACTTGGTCCTGGCGGAGTTTCTAGCACAGCCCGCGGCCGGCGCAACGGTGCTGCTAGAGGTGGCGCAAACCTTTAGCGGAGAAATCAGGGCTAACGCCCTATCCATTTACGCGGCTGCCCAAGTGGTCCTGCGGCAATCACACCGCGCCGGGCTGGCCCTGACCTGCGTCCTGCAGGAGTATCCTGAACACCGCCTTAGCTCCTTGTTCTACAAGCTCTACAGCGCCGGCCAATTGCACAACATCGTAGATTGCGCGACGGAGGGCTCCCACGCGGCGCAGGAAATGATTCTCGGCGATATAGAGCGGAAAAGGTCGATGCTAGGAAGCGTCGCCGTGAAAGAGGGGGAGACAGGCTCGCCAAGGGCCGGTGAAAGCCGGGACGGCCGCTCTGGCGCAAACGCTGCTTAAAGCGAGGGCGTCCTAGGAAAACCGTGGGCGCTAACCACTTCGCCGGGCGGAGTGCGCACGGTCCCCGAGTTCGCTGGTGAATGCCCATGCATCCCTAACGATGGTCTCAAGATCGGTGCGGGACGGTTCCCATCCAAGCTCGCGCTTGATCTTCGCAGAGGATGCGATGAGCGTGGCTGGATCGCCCGCGCGGCGCGGAGCCACCTCCGCCGGGATCTCGTGACCCGTGACTTTCCGGCACATATCTACAACCTGCTTAACGGAGTATCCATCGCCGGAACCCAGGTTGTAGATGCGGTGGGTGCCTGGTTGATTGCTCTTGAGCGCCAAAACGTGGGCATCGGCCAAGTCGCGGATATGGATGTAGTCACGAACTGGGGTGCCGTCCGGGGTATCCCAATCGTCGCCGAACATCATGATCTTATCGCGGTGGCCCAGGGCTACCTGCAAAACGATGGGGATCAGATGGGTTTCGATCTCTCGGTTTTCGCCGATGCTACCGTAGGCTCCCGCAACGTTGAAGTAGCGCAGAGAAGTTGCGCCGAGTCCGTATGCTTGGGCGTACGAGGTGATGGCATAGTCAATAGCCAGCTTCGATGCGCCATACGGGTTCGTTGGCCTGGTTGGCATGTCCTCCGTGATCGGGACCGTTTCTGGCTCGCCGTAGGTCGCGGCGGTGGAAGAAAAGACCAAACTCTTAACGTCATGCGCCCGCATCGCATCGAGCAGCGCCAAGGTGGTCACCACGTTGTGCTGCCAATACTCGGCGGGAACCTCCATGGATTCGCCAACCAGCGAGCGTGCCGCGAAGTGGACCACTCCCTGGAATCCGCCTTCGCTGAGGACCTCGGCGGCCTTGTCGCGCACGTCCCCCTCGACCAGACGAGCTTGAGGGTGCACAGCCTCACGGTTGCCGGTGGTGAAATTATCGATGATGGTCACGTCATGGCCAGCCTCAATGAGAACAGCCGCGCATACGCTGCCAACATAACCGGCTCCACCGGTAACTAGAAGCTTCATTGATTGTTAGTTCTCCTCGACTCGAATTGCGTGGGCCAAGTCATCATCGAGCTCCACTTCGTGGCCAGACTCTGAAGTAATAGTCACAGTTCCTTTGCTATTTAGCACCGTGACCATGCTGCCGACGCGAATTCCCGCGGACTCAAGCTGGCGAAATTGTGCCGGATCCACCTGCAGGATCTCATTGATTTGCACAACTTTTGCCTGGACTTCCTTGGCAGTAGGCAGATCAATAGCTCGCGTACCGACCTTTGTATCCAAGGTCTTGTATCCCAATTCGTCCAACGCAGGAATCGGGTTGCCGAAAGGGCTGCGAGATGGGTCATCAAGTACAGCAACCATGCGGCGCTCCACGTCCTCACTCATCACATGCTCCCAGCGGCAGGCCTCCTCATGGACCTGATGAATATCGAGCCCCAGGATGTCCGTCAATAGGCGTTCAGCCAAGCGGTGCTTGCGCATAACCGCCGTGGCTAATTCGCGCCCCTCCGCGGTTAATTCCAAGCTCCTATCGGGGCGGACAATTAAAAGCCCATCGCGTTCCATGCGTGCCACTGTCTGGGACACGGTAGGGCCTGACTGCTCAAGGCGTTCCGCGATACGCGCGCGAAGCGGCGTGATGCCCTCTTCTTCAAGTTCGTAAACGGTGCGCAGATACATTTCAGTGGTATCGACAAGGTCCTTCACGTGGACACGCCTTTCTTAAGTCAAAATGCTTCAACTAATTTACCTACACACATTAGCGCACTTGCGTGTAGTGCAACGGGTGCGCCGTTGGTGAGAAGGGTTAACTGGTAGGACGGGCGGTGGCGCGCGACACACGCCCGGTCGTTCCGTAGATATGCTGCAACCCCCTCAACGGGTCGAGATACCGAGTCAAGGGGGCGCAAGGTTGGGACGGGCTTAGCCACGCCTTTCACGTTAGCTAAAGGGCATATTCGCGCAGGCGGTCAGCGCGGTTGCCATCACGCAGCTTGGCCATAACTTCGCGCTCAATCTGGCGTACGCGCTCGCGGGAGAGGCCGAACTTGCGCCCAATCTGGTCCAGCGTGCGTGGGACTCCGTCATCCAAGCCGTAACGCAGGCGGATGACGTCCTGCTCGCGCTGCTCTAGGGTGCCAATGACATCGCGAATATCGTAGTGGCGCATGGACGCGACTACCGCGGTTTCAGCATCGGTCGCCTCGGCATCCTCGATAAAGTCACCAAGCGGGGCCTCTTCATCGGCGCCCACCGGCATGTCCAGCGAGACCGGATCGCGGGACTGGCGAAGCAACATCTCAATCTTGT
Organism: Corynebacterium endometrii; assembly: GCF_004795735.1. NCBI lineage: Bacteria > Bacillati > Actinomycetota > Actinomycetes > Mycobacteriales > Corynebacteriaceae > Corynebacterium > Corynebacterium endometrii. The sequence goes on along the minus strand of NZ_CP039247.1, from coordinate 1,434,739 downwards.
CCTCATCGATGCCGGATTCCTCCGCCAGCTCCTCATTGGTTGCCTCGCGGCCCAACGACTGGTACATCTCCCTCTTAATGCGGGAGAGCTTGTTGACCTGCTCAACCAGGTGCACCGGGAGGCGGATGGTGCGTGATTGATCCGCCATGCCGCGGGTAATTGCCTGGCGAATCCACCACGTGGCGTAAGTGGAGAACTTGAACCCCTTAGCGTAATCGAACTTCTCCATCGCGCGGATTAGTCCCAGGTTCCCCTCCTGGATGAGATCCAACAGCGGCATCCCGCGGCCCGTGTAACGCTTAGCCAAAGAGACCACCAGGCGGAGGTTTGCTTCCAAGAGATGGGAGCGCGCCTTCTTGCCATCCTTGACCAGAATCTTCAGGTCACGTTTTTCGGCGCGAGTCAGTTTTTCGGCATTGTTGAGCTTGTACTCCGCATACAAACCAACCTCGATGCGCTGAGCCAGTTCAACCTCATCCTCAGCGGAGAGGAGTGCGGTTTTACCAATACCGTTGAGGTAAACACGGACTAGGTCAGCGGAGGGATTGTCATTGGTATGGCCGCGGCGCGAACCGCGGTCAATCTCTTTTTCTTCTTCCTCAGTTAGTGTTGTGGCCTTCGTCGTAGATGCGCTAGTCACTTACGGCCTCCTTTTGGGCTTTAAAAGGGCCAACCCTGGATGGGATATCCCTTAGCTTTTCGCCTGTACACCTAGTCCAACGGCCGGTAGGCGCTTTTAGTTCCCGGCGCCACAAAAACGTGTCAGATCACAGTGAAACTGCGCCAAATGGGGGTAGGAGAGGTGTGCTGAGCTGCGAGAATACGAAGGTTCCAGCCGATCGTGTTCGGCGTAACCAACTAGGTGCCCAGGCCTGCGTGGCTTTTAGACCTCCACAAGCACGGTGAATGGCCCCTCGTTGACGGAGGACACGCGCATCATTGCGCCGAATCTGCCTTCCTCGACGGTGAGTCCGCGCCCGCGAAGCAGGGAGGCAACCTTGTTGATGATCGGTTCGGCTACCTCACCCGGCGCGGCATCGGACCATGATGGGCGGCGGCCTTTGGCGGTGCGACCGTACAACGTGAACTGTGAGACAAGGAGGATCGGGGCGCCAGCATCCTCGACGGAAACCTCGCCGTCGAGGATGCGCAGCTCCGCTATCTTGCGCGCCATGGTTTCCGCCTTAGCGTCCGCGTCGGCTTCATCGTCGCGGGCTACCCCCACGAGCGCTAGTAGGCCGCCGGTCTCGGGCGCCTCGATGCTGCCCACGGTCTCTCCATCTACCGTGACCGATGCGCTAGATACGCGGGTCAGTACTGCCTTCATCTGCCTTAAACCTCCAAGAGTTCCGCAGGGATTATCAACCCGTGGCGAACCAAGTCCACGACCGCGGGGACTGCGGATGCCAGCAATTCTTCCTCGTCGAAGCCGTGGAGCGTTGCGTATAACTCGACAGTCTCGGCAAGGCTGAGGCCCTGTGGATTTAGCCCGGCGACTATGGCCGCCAAGTGCTCGTCTACCTGATGGGACCAGCGGGGGCCGTCGGTACGCGTCAGGCGTAGAGCGGCCCGGCTAAACCCTTGGCCAAGTTCCGTGTCGGGAAGGCTGACGTCTTCTTTTGCGAGAGCCGGCCGGACGGCAAAGTGTTTATGTTCCAACTCGCCCGGGACTAGGGAGCGGAGCCACGCGACACGTGCAAAGTATTCCTCAACCTCTGGGCCGAGTGGGTCCTCGAAACGCTGCGGCATCTCCTCGGCAAGGATGTCCGAGGGCTGGTCATCACCGATGTTTTGGATGGCCACGAATCCAAAGCCTATGCCCGTAACGTCATTATCGGCGAAGTGCTCCAGCCACGCCTGGGAGCGGGAGCGACCCTCAGGGGTACGCACATCGACGGATTCGTCCTTGAGCCAGGTCGAAACGTACAGCGCGGGATCCGCTACGTCGCGCTGAATAATCCATGCCGCGACGCCCTTGTCCGGTAACCAGCTCGCCACGCGTTGCTGCCACGATTCATCACCACCATGGACCCACGCGGCGAGGATATGAGCAGTGCCTGCCGGGGTGAGGTGGCGAGGAGCCGTGGAAATTACCAGCCTGCTGGCCTCATCGAGGTTCAATCCGGAATCTCGGTAGACATGGCCCACCTCCGGCAAACCCACCACGAATGGCGGGTTAGCCACCACGCGGTCGAAGGTCCGGTCCCGGACCGGTTCGAACCACGGTCCCTGTAGAAACTCCACCTGCGCATCCGCACCGGCTGCGGCAACGGTCGCCCGGGCCAACTCCAGCGCCCTGGCATGGATATCCGTTGCCGTGATGGACTCGGCGCAGCTTAACTGCCCAAGTATCTGGATGCCGGAGCCGGTGCCCAAATCGAGCACCGTATTCACTGGGGATACCGAGGTGGACTGCAGCAGGGAGAGGCTCGCGGAACCCACGCCTAAGACGTGCTCGGAGCCCGGTACGTGGCTGATAAGGGATGCATCGACGTCCGAAAAGATCCATCGGTTGGCTCCCATGACGACGTGGGGGCGAATATCTAGCCCAATGCGGACGCTCCCGTTCCCATCGACGATGGCCACCCCGGAGTCAAGTAATTGTGTGGCAAGCCGCGCGCCCACAACGTCGGCGAGTACGGTTGCCGGGACTTCATCGTGCAGGATGAAAAGCCGAATCAGCCGGTCGAGTGGACTGTCACCGGAGGCGCCGAGCGCTACCGCAGCGGGCTCGCCCCGATGAAGCGCCTCGTAATACTCCGGGCCCAAGTGCCCAGCGATGCCATCGGCGGTAAAGCCAGCATCCTCAAAGAGTTCGATGAGCTCTGGCGCTAACTCGGCAACTGGATGATCGGGGGAGAGGCTGGGACAAAAAGAGGGGTCCTTACTCATGGTTCGGCCTGCTTTCTTAATGCAACGCGTTTAAAAAATATTTAACACCGCGCGAGCGCGGATGCTTGCCTGGTCCAAATTACAGGTTCCGGTCTACAGGCCGGGGAATTCGGCGGGACCTAACGGTCTCCGCTCGTAGGGCCGCTATCGCGAGCGGAAGGTTCCTCGTGGTCGATGACGTCCGCGCTCGAATCCGCGCGGGAACCGCCGCCTCTGGACTCAGGCGAACCCGGGGCCTGCGCTTCGTCCTGAGTATTAGCCTCCAGCGCCGCGCGGCGCTGGGCTTCCAATTCTGCCTCGTACTGGGCCTGCATTTGGCGGGCTATGGCCGGTTTGTACACGTTGCGTTCGCGCTTGCTTTGCTTTTTGCCGTGGTCATTAGCCTGCACCACCGCGACCCACGGTAACGGCAGGGTGACGGCGACTACCAAAGCGGCCCATAGCCATGCCTGATGGGCGTATATAAGGTAGAAGGCTAAGAGCAGAGATGGGATGCGTATGAACTGCAAAACGCCGTAGACCAGCTCGCGCCTGCGGCGGGATTGTCCGGGTGCTTCCTCTGCATCCGTGATAAGAGTTACCTCTTTGCGTCGGAGCGGAAGAAAGCCTTTCGCCGAATTATCCCTACGTGGGGCATCGCCAGTGCCGGTGTCAGGGTTTCTGGAGTCCATGGTTTATTAGACTAGACCTGACTGGCCGAATGGGACACTTTTGGGGCAAGATGGGGGCGTGAGTACCACTACTAAAACTATTGAGCGGCCAGATATTCGGGAACAGACATCTACCGGCGACGGGGATACTCCCAAGTTCTTCCACTACGTAAAGAAGGATCAGATTGTTGATTCCGCGGTCAACGGCAAGATGGTCGTTGCCCTGTGCGGTGAAACCTTCCCCGTCACTAAGCAGGCTAAGCCGGGCTCCCCGGTTTGCCCTGACTGCGAGCGCATTTATAAGGGTCTGCGCCGCAAGTGAGCCCAAAGAAACTCAACAACAAAGGAAAGCTCCGCGCGTGGCAGCAAGCGGCGCTGGACAAGTTCCTCAAGACCAAGCCGCAGGATTTCATGGCGGTGGCAACCCCAGGTGCAGGTAAGACCACCTTCGCCCTGAGGGTCGCAACCGAATTGGTTGAGGACCGCACCGTTGAGCGCGTGATCGTTGTGGTCCCCACCGAGCACCTTAAAGTCCAGTGGTCTGAGGCTGCGGCGCGTGTTGGGCTTTCCCTGGATCCGCATTTCACCAATTCCTCTGCCGTAAACCCAGCATTTGACGGCGTGGTGGTTACGTATGCCCAGGTGGGTATGCATCCCTATAAGCACCGCGCGGTGACCTCAGCGAGGCGTACCTTGGTCATCCTTGATGAGATACACCACGCCGGCGACTCGAAGAGTTGGGGTGATGGCGTCCGTGAGGCGTATGGCGATGCCGAGCATCGCTTGGCTCTTACCGGTACCCCTTTCCGTTCCGATGATTCCCCAATTCCATTCGTGCGTTACGAGGAGGACGGGGAAGGCCATCAAGTCTCACAGTCCGATCACGCTTATAACTATGGGCACGCGCTAGCCGACGGTGTGGTGCGCCCGGTCGTCTTCTTGACCTATTCTGGCGAGGCGCGTTGGCGTGACTCGGCCGGCGAGGAGTACGCGGCGCGGCTGGGGGATATCATGAACCCGGAGCAAACCGCCCGCGCCTGGCGCACAGCACTTGATCCCAAGGGTGACTGGATCCCGTCCGTTCTCGCCGCCGCCCATACGCGCCTGAAACAGATGCGCCGCAACATGCCAGACGCCGGCGGCCTGGTCATTGCTACCGACACGCAAACCGCCCGCGCCTACGCCAAGATCCTGAAGGAATTATCCTCCACGCCGGTATCGGTCATCCTGTCCGATGAGCCAGGTTCTTCCGAGCGCATCAATGAATTTTCCAATAATACGGATGAGTGGATGGTGGCCGTCCGCATGGTGTCAGAGGGAGTCGACGTCCCCCGCCTTGCCGTTGGCGTGTATGCCACATCGTCTTCCACGCCGCTGTTCTTCGCCCAGGCTATCGGCCGCTTCGTCCGCTCCCGTATGCCGGGTGAGACCGCAAGCGTGTTCCTGCCCTCCGTTCCGGTATTGCTCAGCTTGGCGGAGAATATGGAAAAGTCCCGCGACCATGTCCTGGGAAAGCCGGATCGGCCAAAGGATGGTTGGGATGATGACCTGCTTGAGCAGGCCAACAAAAAGCAGAGCGAACCGGATGAAGCTAAGTCCTACGAGTCCCTCGGGGCCGAAGCGGAGTTTTCCTCCCTCATCTTCGACGGCTCATCCTTCAATACCGCCGCCATCGACGATGAGGACGCAGACTTCCTAGGCATTCCCGGTTTGCTGGATGCTGACCAGGTAAAAGACCTGCTGCGCAAGAAACAGGAAGAGGAAATGGACGCCCGCGCGGCCGAGGAAAAGGCCCGCAGGGCCGCTGAAGCCGCCGAGGAAAACCGCCGCAAAATATACGGCATGCCATCCGCGCCCAAGCGCACGGGGGCCGGGTCTAAAGACTCAGGGGTAGTCCTCGATGAAATAACCGAGCTGCGCAAAGAGCTGAATACGGTTGTCTCCATCACTGCGGGCAGGACCGGAAGGCCCCATGGCGCTATCCACACGGAGGCGCGCAAGGCGTGTGGCGGCCCGCCTACCGCGCTGTGCAATGCCGATCAGCTCCGCGAGCGCATCGAATACCTGCGCGCTTGGTAGGGTAGGCGCCTGCACGAAGCTAGATTGGGGCTGTATGCTGGCCGCTGCGGCGGCATGCGTGCTGTGCGGTACCCGGCGACGCGCCTAGCGGCGGACACAACCGGGGCAACGGTGCCGTATGTAGTATCCACTCAACCGAACGATTAGCAACTTTAGGAAGGCTATTACTTATGACCACCCCTCAAAACCCATACGGAGATGCAGATAGACGTCTTCCCAGCTACGGCGATTCCGACAATGGGGACAACGCAGCACCTCAGTACCCAGAAACCGGCGGGGCTGTGAGCCACCCGGGAGCAGAACCATTTGCTGCGGGAGCCGGTTACGAAGGCTACGAGCTTGATCCTGCGGGCCAAGAGGCGATCCAGCAGGAAGACCCCAAGCTAAATAAGCCCTCCATCCTGGCGGTGATAGTTCTCCTAGTGGGCGTGGTTAGCCTCTTCCTAGGCTTTATCCTCTTCGGTTTCATCACCGGCCTCGTAGGCGTCCTCTTGGGGCTTATCGCCCTGGTGCGCAACCGTAAGAAGGTGGGTAAGGCTCGCCGCACGTGGATGACGGTAGTGGGCATCATCCTGTCCATTATTGGCATTGGCCTGTCCGTCTTCATCTTTAGCCTATTTATCAATTCTCCCGAGGTGCAGGGCTGCCTCTACGATCCGGCCGGACAAGTGCGCAACCCGGACCAGGTCGAGGCTTGCCTGAATGAATTGGCAGTAAGCCTTCAGAATCAAGCTGGCTAGCCGCTTCAGGTCGGATTTCATACCCTAAGGCCCACACCGGCAAGGTGTGCCCCATCACCGCGGGCATGTCTTACCGGGGTGGGCCTTTTGCACTGGCAGCCAGTCCGCCGCCCGCCTAGCCCAGCCGGCAGGGTAGCGGAGGGCGGGGGGATAAAGCCGTACGCAGCGCAAAGCCCCGCCGATCCAATCGGATGGGCGGGGCTTTAACGAAAGGTCGCTGACTAATCGAGGTAGTCGCGCAGCACCTGGGAGCGCGATGGGTGGCGCAGCTTAGACATGGTCTTCGACTCAATCTGGCGGATGCGCTCACGCGTGACGCCATATACCTGGCCAATCTCATCCAGCGTGCGCGGCATGCCATCGGTCAGGCCAAAGCGCAGGCGAACTACGCCAGCCTCGCGTTCGGACAGGGTGGTCAGCACGTCCTGGAGCTGATCCTGCAGCAAGGTGAAGGACACTGCGTCGACCGCGATTACCGCCTCGGAGTCCTCGATGAAGTCACCCAGCTGGGAATCACCCTCATCGCCGATGGTCTGGTCCAGGGAAATTGGCTCACGAGCGTACTGCTGGATCTCCAGCACCTTCTCCTCGGTGATGTCCATTTCCTTAGCCAGCTCCTGCGGGGTTGGCTCGCGGCCCAAGTCCTGCAGCAGCTCACGCTGAATGCGACCGAGCTTGTTGATGACCTCGACCATGTGGACCGGGATGCGGATGGTGCGGGCCTGGTCGGCCATAGCGCGGGTGATGGCCTGGCGGATCCACCACGTAGCGTAGGTAGAGAATTTGTAACCCTTGGTGTAATCAAACTTTTCGACCGCGCGGATGAGGCCCAAATTTCCTTCTTGGATCAGATCCAAAAAGGCCATGCCTCGTCCGGTGTAGCGCTTTGCGAGGGAGACAACCAGACGCAAGTTTGCTTCCAAGAGGTGGTTCTTTGCCTTGCGGCCATCGCGGGCGATGGCGCGGTAGTCACGCTTCTTGGTAGGGGTGAACTTGGCGCTGGCATCGCCGGAGTCAACGGCCGCCTGCATCTCATCCATCAAGTGCTGGGCGTAGAGACCGGCTTCGATGCGCTTGGCTAGGGAGACCTCCTGCTCAGCGTTGAGCAGCGCAACCTTGCCGATTTGCTTGAGGTAGGCGCGTACGGAGTCGGCAGAGGCGGTCAGCTGCGCATCCTTGCGCGCCTGGCGCAGGGCGGCGGACTCTTCCTCATCCCAGACCGAGGAAACCTCTTCTTCGTCTTCCTCGTCCGCGTCGGTGATGTCACCTTCCTCGTCCTCGAACTCATCCTCGAGATCGGCGTTATCCGGATCGAAGTCAGGTTCCTCGTCGGAGTCATCGAGGGAAGGATCCACGTCCTGGTTCTCCAGCTCCTCCTCATCCTTGACAGACTCTTGAGACGCGGCAGGGGACGTGTCCTTCTTCGCCGCGGACTTGCGGGTGGTCTTCTTCGCCGTCTTCTTAGCGGACTTACGCGCAGACTTCTTGGCGGTCTTGCGCGTCGTCTTCTTTGCAGTTTTCCTGGCGGACTTCTTTGCCGTCTTCTTGGCAGTCTTTCGCGCAGGGGTAGTACCTTCTACGCCCTCATCGAGTGCCTTATCTGAAGAATCAGTGGCTGCCACGTACGCCCTTTCGCCTGTGAAAATGTTGACTAGGTCCCCCGCATAACGCCCAAAACCCACGCAGTTATCTCCTCGAGCCCCGCAAAAACTACGGGGGAGGAAATAGTGCTTAAGCTCCTTATTTCGGGCGGCGGGGGATATTCATTTAATGATCGACCGTCCAGTATAGATGATCTTTGCCCCATCGTGTTGAACCGGGCCGCTTAAACGGTCCGGTTCTTTACGTCAGGGGAGGCCTTATGGCGATGAACCTTTAAGGCCGAAGGCCGTCCTCGACGGCCATCGCAGCGCCCACGATACCCGCGGTGTTGCGCAATTGTGCTGGCAACACGGGGGTTTCGACGTCTAGGTAATGTCCCCACTTGTCGAACTTCCGCGAGATTCCGCCGCCAATGACGAACGCTGCGGGGCTAAAGAGCTTTTCATATTCGGCAAGAACGCGGTTGAGGCGTTCAACCCACTGCTCGTAGCTCAGTTCCTTGCGCTCGCGAACCGCCGAGGAGGCTTGCTTTTCCGCACTCTTCTTTCCGACGGTAATGTGCCCCAGCTCAGAGTTGGGGTAGAGCTGGCCATTGATAAATAACGCGGATCCGATGCCGGTGCCGAGGGTGAGGAATACCACCGGGCCCCGGCGGGTGATCTGATTTCCGTAGGCGACCTCAGCCAGGCCCGCGGCGTCCGCGTCGTTAAGGACGGTAAACGGGCGCTGCCCGAGATGCTGGCCGAAGAGTTCTTCTGCGTCCACCCCGATCCAACTTTTGTCGATATTGGCGGCGGACTGGATGACTTGGTTCCTCACCACCGCGGGGACGGTGATGCCCACCGGGCCGTCCCAGTCCTTCTCCTCGACAATGGCTGCTACGGTTTCGGCAACCGCTTCGGGAGTGGCTGGCTGAGGGGTTTTAATCTTCAGGCGTTCGCCCTCAAATGCGCCGCTGGCCAAATTGACCACGGCGCCCTTAATACCGGACCCGCCGATATCGATTCCGAAGGACAACATGTCCGCTTGGTCCGCTTTGTCTACGCGTGCGGTCGATGGCTGAGGCGCATTGGTTGTACTCATAGGCACCAAGTGTAGAGAAAAGGCATGATGGAGGTATGGAGAATCCTCAACCCAAAGAGCGCGCGAAGCGTGAAACGCCTTCTATGCCATTTTCCGTGGACCTAGTGGAACTGCGGGATTTGGCATCCTCGGTGGTGTTAGAAGCCGTGGACCTGATTGGTTCCATGCGGTCACGGTTCGAGCGTGCCGAGGGGCTCGGGGCGCATTCGACCACCAAATCCTCTGAGGTAGACCCGGTTACCGAGGTGGACACCGCCTCAGAGAGGTTTATTGTGGATACTTTACTTCGTGCCCGCCCGGGTGATGGAGTCCTGGGGGAGGAAGGTGCCTCAATTGAGGGGAGCTCCGGGGTGACTTGGATCGTGGACCCCATCGATGGCACCGTCAATTTCCTTTACGGACTGGAAGAGTATGCCGTTTCGGTCGGGGCGGTAGTAGACGGTCAGTTGGCCGTGGGGGTTGTGGCCAACGCGGCTAGGGCGACGCTCTACCGGGCTGCACGAGGGCATGGCGCCCAGCTCATTCGTGACCGTCATGTCATCCGCGAACTACATTGCCGGGAGGAAAAGGATCCCGCCCTGGCGTTGGTTGCTACGGGGTTTAGTTATTCCGCCCAGCGGCGTGCGCTGCAGGCTCAAGTGTTGACCCGTGTGTTACCACAGGTCCGCGATATTCGCCGGATGGGTGCCGCGGCCCTTGACTTGTGTCGGGTGGCGGAGGGGACCGTGGATGCGTATTACGAACACGGCATTAATGCATGGGACTATGCCGCCGGAGCGGTTATCGCCCGTGAAGCAGGGGCCATAGTCCATGAGCCGGGCATCGCCACGGCGGGCAAGGAGGGGATGGTGACGTGGGCGGCGTCGGGTGAACTGGCCCACAACTTCGAGGAAATTCTTAAAGGTTGCGGGGGTCTTGAGCCCATCCCTGGTTCGTAGCTGCGTGGCGGCTCGGCAGGGGCCATTAACGGCCGGCCGCTTATTCGAATGGTTGGGTCTTGCGCGCCTCGGCCGCGGAATGAAACCGGCTCTATCCGGCCGGTGGCGGGGGTAGCAAGAGTGGTTAAAATTCACCCCCGTAGGTATTGTGATACACCTCAAAAATTCTAGCGTTATTGCAGGTAAATGCTGCCTGAAGCCGCAGTGCTAGGGCGTGTTTCGGGCGGCGGGGGAAGCCAGGGCGTGGGGGAGTATGACAGATCCTGATCCGTGTTTTAGTATTCGCGATCGATAAAAGGACTGTCCCTGTGTACTCGCCGAAAAGGAAGAGCATCAATGGCAACTGATTACGACGCACCACGTCGACGCGCTGAAGACGAAATTGAGACCGACTCTCTCGAGGGGCTCAAGGCCGCGGAAGCTGAGAATAACGGCATGGACGATGACGGGGAGATTGTCGAGGCATTCGAGCCGCCGTCAGATGACTACACGGGCGAAGAGCTCAATGTAACCGTCATTCCTCGTAAGGAAAACGAGTTCACCTGTTCCTACTGCTTCCTGGTCCAGTCCAACAAGCGCTTCTCCCACGAGGAAGGCGGACAGCCGGTCTGCCTCGACTGCGCCTAGAAGCCGCCGCGAACGCGAAAAGGCAACAATCCCGCATTCACCGCGTAAGAGCGAAAATCTTACGCCCAGTCCGCCCGCTACGGCGTGCTCCCCATCCTAGGGGCGCCGCCGCAACTTCCGCTTGGGGCTGGTGTTAGGTGAATGCGGGATACTCGGTTTTCGCGTCTATTTCTTACGGAGCGGGGTTAGGGCCTCGTCCAATTGCTGCGGTACGAATGCCTCCAGCAAAGCCTCTGGGTTCTTAGCCGCCACCAGCCAGTACGGAGTCGAATCCTCCGGGTCATCCAGGACGAACATCGCCAATTGCTTGACCCATGGGCGGGTCACCAGGAACGCGGCTGGATCTAACTGTGGTCCAAGGGCCGCACGGCGAGCGGAAGCGGGCACTGCCAGGCTGCGCGCAACTACATCGTGCGGCAGCTGGGCGTCACCGGCGATCAGCCAGCGGGTGCCGTCAGGGTCTTGTTCCACGCTGACGGTGGTTTTAGACCATGCCAGCAGAATCCAGATGGCGATAATGCTGGTGATGATGAAGGCCCCCACGCCCCAGGCGATGGAGCGGTTTAGGCCCAGGGAACCCGTGGTGATGATGACCACTATCAAGGCCAGGGGCCAAAAATGCCAGGGCACCCAGTGCCGCTCGCTGTACAGCACGGTGGAACTACCCTGAGCGGGGGTTTGAGTGGAATCTGGGAGTGGGAAAGATTCTTCGTCCTTATTAGTCACGGTTAACCATTGTAGACCGCAACTGACCGATTACCGCTAAGGGCGGTAGGCTGTGGGGCGTGAGTAAGCATGACGAAAATAGCTACGACAATTTCTGCGGAGGCTCAGCCTATCCGGCTACAGAGCCGCTGAGCCCCTATGGCGATGTCTTGGTCAAGCGCCTCGACAAGGACCTCCCCCTGCCGCGACGCGCGCACCGTGGTGATGCGGGCGCCGACCTGTACGCAGCAGAAGACGTTACCTTAGCCCCAGGTGAACGGGCATTAATTGGTACAGGCATCGCCATCGCTTTGCCTTTGGGCACCGTTGGGCTGATTCACCCGCGCTCCGGTTTGGCCGCCAAGCAGGGATTGAGCGTGGTTAACACTCCAGGCACGGTAGATGCAGACTATCGCGGTGAAATCAAGGTATGCCTCATCAATCATGACCTGCACAACTCGATCGAGATCGCCCGCGGGATGCGCATCGCGCAACTGGTGATCCAACGCGTGGAACTAGTGGGCTTTGCAGAGGTCGACGAGCTAGATAGCACCGTTCGCGGCGCCGGCGGTCACGGCTCGACTGGTGTGTAGCGGCCAGGCGGTGTACCCCGCCGCTGGGGGCTTCGCCTGCTTGGTGGTTCGCGCGGGATAGAGGTATTTACGCCGTAGGTCGCTCTAGCTAGTGGACCGGCATGGAAAGCGCAACGCACGTATACGTCAGGCGGAATCTGGGTAACCTGATTGCTTGGCTGGAAAAACAGGAACCTGTAGAAATAACGAACCTAAGGATTGACGCGATATGGCACTGTGGCCGTTTGGAAAGAAAGACAAAGACACCGAAGCTGACCCAGTAACGGAGGCGCTGGACGCGAGCCCCTCACAGAGCTCCGGCTCGGGGCAGGATGGCAACGCGGGCGCCGCCACCGCGGAATTCGGGGTCGCTCACGAAGCTGAGGCGGCGGATTCCTCGGCTGATGCAGCGCCACAGGAAAAACCATCTGAAATGAGCGTCAAGGCCGTTGCGCATGATGCCGTTAATGGAAACTCTGGTCCGTTCGATGGTGACTCTGTAGACATCACGGACTTTGATTTCTCCGACTTTTCGGTGGGAATCCTTGACCTAGGATCGATGAAGATCGCTTTGCCAAAAGGCTCGCAGGTCCAGGTCGAGATGGGCGAGAATGGCCCAAAGATGCTCCACATTGTCACTAAGGTGGGCCGCATCACTCCGGTGGCCTTTGCGGCACCGCGCAGCGCGGGACAGTGGGCTAGTGCCGCCGGTGAATTAGTCCAAGGGATTGAACGGGACGGCCTTCAGGCCCACCTCGAAGACGGACCGTGGGGCACTGAAATCGTGGGCACGAATCCCAATGGCACCATTCGCATCATTGGCGTTGAAGGACCACGATGGATGTTGCGCATGACGCTCGCCGCCCCCCAAGGCATGGAAGGTGACTTGGCGGACTTAGCGCGTGAGGTCATCGCGCGGACCTTCGTCTACCGTGGCGAATCCCCAATCCTGGCCGGAAACTCGCTGCCGGTGACCATGCCGCAGCAGCTGGTAGAGCAGGTCCGCCAGGCGATGGAACAGCGCCAATCGCAGGCCCAGCAGGAGGCCCAGCGCGCGCAGGCCGCGCCCGAACGTAACAGTGCGGAAGATGAAGCCGCTTCCCAGTTGCGCGAGCTGCGTGATGAACAGGGGCAAGGCAACGAGCCGGAGCGCTAAACCGATACTCTTGGCACGATCGCGGGTTGATACGCGGGGTAAGCCCTAGGCTGCCGGTGCCAGTTACTATTCATAACTCACAGAAGAGGATATGCACACACGTGGCAGATGATAACCAGCCGCAGCGGCTAGAGCGTAAGCCCTTAGAAGAGCAGACCCTGCTTGAGCAGATGGGCGGGATTACCGGCCTTGTATCAGCCACCCTTCCGGTGCTGGTTCTCATCCCCGTCAATAGCCTGTGGGGGCTAACCCCAGCGCTGATAGCCGCTGTCGGCGCGGCCGCGCTCATCATGGTCTGGCGCCTACTGTGCAAGGAGACCATCCAGCCCGCAATATCCGGCCTACTGGGGGTGGCCCTCTGCGCGGCGATTGCGTGGTTTACCGGCGATGCGAAGGGATACTTCCTCTACGGCATTTGGGCTTCGTTGGTGCTTTTCGCCGCGGCGTTCGCATCCGTACTGTTCAGGTGGCCGGCGGTAGGTGTCATCTGGAAGGGGATTAATGGCGAAGAGATGGCCTGGCGCCATGTGCCGCAGGCGCTTCGCGCGTACACGTACGCCACCCTGGGATGGTGTGCGGTATTCTTAGCCCGCTTCCTTGTGCAGAACAACATCTACAACTCGGACGATTCAACAACCACCCTCGGCGTGGTTCGGATCCTCATGGGGTGGCCGCTTACCGGCCTGGTTACCGCGCTGACAGTATGGATGGTGCGCAAGGCTGATAAGGCGGTGGAGGCCGCGGAGGCCGGGCAAATCCCGGCGGTGATGGACGCCCAAGCGGCCGCAACCAACGCGCAACCGGCCGATATTCCCAGCCCAGCGGATCCGCGGCAGGTTAAAGAAGCCCAGCCCGGGGCTGTGATTAATCCTCCAGAAGAACGGAAGCAATGACAAAGCAGTTAGAAAAAGGCCAATCTATCCAAATTCGCGTGGACCGCATGGCCCACGGGGGCGAAGGCATTGGCAAAGCCGAGGACGGACGCATCGTTTTCGTCCGCGGGGCCGCGCCCGGAGATACGGTGACCGCGACCCTAACCAAGGTTAAAAAGTCTATGGCGTTCGCCGAGGTAGCCTCCGTCGTCGAGGCCGGAGAGTACCGCACTGAATCCTCCTGCCCGGCTGCGGACGCGGGCGCAGGGTGCTGCGATTTTTCCTTCGTCGTGCCGGAAAAGGAACCCGAGCTTAAAGCTAGCGTGCTGCGCGACCAATTAGGCCGGGTGGCAAAATTAGAGGAAATCCCGGCGATTCACGTAGTAGACCTTTTGCCGCACCGCCACTGGCGCACGCGGGTGCGCCTGGGCGTTGACTCACAGGGGCGTGCGGGGCTGCGCAAGAAGGGCTCCCATGAGCTCGTCACCGACGAAGTGTGCACCCAACTGGTCGACGGCTTGGTGGATGGAATCGTGGGGGAAGGTGCCCGCAGGTTTACCCCGGGCTCAGAGGTCATTGTGGTTCTCGATTCCCAGGATAAGCGTCACGTAGTAGAAAGCAGAAAGGCCTCCCGGGGCCGCCGCGTGGAAACCATCACCCAGGTCATCGAGGGCTCGGGCACGGTGGTCGAGACCGCGGATGACATTGATTTCAGTTTCCCGGCAACGGCTTTTTGGCAGGCGCATGGCGCGGCACCGGATGAGTACGCGGAGATCGTTCGCCGCATGCTCGCCGGCACCGTCCGCGCGGGGCAGCCGCCAGTGGGTTGGGACCTGTACGGCGGAGTAGGACTTTTTGTCCCGGCGCTGGCCGAATCCCTTGAAGACGCCGCCCGTGCCGTCAACCGTGGCGAGAGTGCGCCGACAAAGGTCATCTCTGTGGATTATTCCCCCGCCGCGACCGCCGCGGAACAGCCGGGTCTGTCTGCCTACGATGTTGAGGTCATCACCAACAAGGTGGAAAAGGTGGCAGATCAGTTGATTGCGCCTACCGCAGTGGTGCTGGATCCGCCGCGTACGGGCGCGGGTAAGGAAGTAATCTCCACGGTTGCCGCCGCTGGGCCGGCTCGAATCGTGCACATCGGCTGCGATCCCGCCACCTTCGCTAGGGACGTGGCCTACTGGGGCGCGCATGGTTACGAGGTCAACGATTTGGTTATGGTCAACGCGTTTCCCGGAACGTCCCATTTTGAAACGCTTGCGCGCCTGGTACCAGCCAGCTGACACGCTCCGCGTGGGTACAACTTGCAGGTAGTCCCACTATTTTCTCGCTTCGTGGATACAAGCGGGTACGGTAGAGGGAAGAATTTCTATGAATCTTATTTCAAGTAAGGGAGTCTGAGAGACCTATATGTCACTCCTTGAATCTATCGCCTCTCCCCAGGATCTTAACGGCCTGAGCCGGCAGGAGCTCGAGGCACTTGCCGATGAGGTACGCCAGACCCTCATTGAGAAAGTGGCCGCCACTGGTGGGCACTTGGGCCCCAACCTGGGCGTGGTTGAGCTAACCATTGCCCTCCACAAGGTTTTCGATTCACCGCGGGACGCCGTGGTTTTTGACACCTCCCATCAGTCCTACGTGCACAAGATGCTCACCGGCAGGGTGGACAAATTCGATACGCTGCGCCAGAAGGGTGGACTGTCCGGATACACGGACCGTGGCGAATCCGAACACGATTGGACTGAGTCATCGCATGCTTCGGCGGCTCTATCCGTTGTGGACGGCCTGTCTAAGGCGTTCATGCTGGCCGGCGACAAAGACCGTCACGCCATCGCGGTGGTTGGAGACGGCGCGCTCACCGGAGGCATGTGTTGGGAAGCCCTCAACAACATTGCCAGCGACAAATCACGCAACGCGGTCATTGTGGTCAATGACAACGGCCGTTCCTATTCGCCAACCATCGGCGGCCTGGCGGAGAACTTGGGACGCATTCGCGCGCAGCACGGCTACGACGAGCTGATGGAGACCGGCAAGAAAACGCTCAAGTCCATGGGATGGGTTGGCGAGCACACATTCCGTGCCCTCCACGCGTTCAAGGAGGGCGTAAAGTCCACCGTCCTGCCAACTGAGATGTTCCCAGAATTGGGCATGAAGTACGTGGGTCCAGTCTCTGGGCATGATTTACAGGCTTTGGAGCGCGCGTTTACGTACGCGCGGGATTTTGAAGGCCCAATCATCGTCCATGTGGTCACTGAGAAGGGCCATGGCTTCCTCCCAGCGGTCAATGAGCCTAACGACCAGATGCACTCTACCGGCGTTATTGATCCGGTCACCGGAAAATCCATGGCGAAAAGCCAACCAGGTTGGACCGCCGCCTTCTCCGAGGAGCTGGTCAAGGCGGGCGAACGCCGCGAAGACATCGTGGCTATTACCGCAGCCATGGCCGGGCCCACCGGGTTGGTTCCTTTCTCCGAGCGCTTTCCGGAGAGGTTCTTTGACGTGGGCATCGCCGAGCAGCACGCCTTGGCCTCCGCGGCTGGGTTGGCGCTTGGTGGTTACCACCCCGTGGTGGCCATCTACTCCACATTCCTCAACCGCGCGTTTGATCAGTTGCTCATGGATGTTGCGTTGATCGATCAGCCAGTGACTATAGTCTTGGACCGCGCCGGCGTGACGGGCACGGACGGCCCAAGCCACAACGGCGTCTGGGATATGGCGTTGACCTCAATCGTGCCGGGGATCCATATAGCCGCGCCGCGCGACGGGCAGCGCCTGCGCGAGCTATTCAACGAGTCGCTGGAAATTGACAACGGTCCGTCAGTGGTTCGCTTCCCGAAGGGCAACCTGCTGGAAGACACCGAGGCGGTGGACACCCTGGCGGATGGGGTGGATATCCTGCATTACTCTGACGATGCGGGAGAGAACGCGCCGAGCGTGCTCATAGTCTCCATTGGCGCTATGTGTGCGCGTGCACTGGCCGCCACGGAACTACTTGAGGAAGAGGGAGTTAACGTCACCGTCATTGACCCGCGGTGGGTAGCGCCGGTGAAACAATCCATCATCGCGTTGGCCGATGACCACGACTTGGTGGTCGTGGTTGAGGACGGAGTGATGCGTGGTGGTATTGGTTCCCTGATTAATGAAGCCCTGACGGCCTCGGAGGTCGATACGCCGTTTAGGCGTCTGGCCTTCCCAAGTGTCTTCCCGGTTCATTCCTCCCGCGGCGAGTTGCTCGCCGAAGTAGGCCTCGACGCCGACGGGATCTCTGCCTCCATCATCGGTTGGCTCGACAACTTGGAAGAGCGCTTCGGTATGGATACCCACGGTGAGGAAGAAGCCGCGGAGTAAAGCCTTCGTATACCGTCGCAGCCCCGGCCCAAAGCAGACCCGTGCTTTTTGGCCGGGGCTTGCTCGATCGTGTTTACAAGGGTGCGGCCAATGGGCGGCGGACTACGGGAAGAGGCGGCGCCGAAGGATAGGGGTAACAATCCGGCGTTGCCACGGGCGCACGCCGGCGGTGGCCAGCGCCGGCTCAATATCGGTGGGGCTTAGCCACGACAGGCTTAGGGGTTCCACGCGGTCGATAAGCTTGCGGGTGCTGGTGTTGACCGAATCTTTCGCTTCCACCCCGGGGTGGGTCAAGGCCGAATGAACAAAGGCCCAGAAAACATCGGTGAGCGCGTGCGGCTCTATGACCAGATCCACCTGCAGATCCAGCTCCTCGGCCTCTCCGGCTATTTCATCCCGCACGTTTTGGTAGGAGCTCCAGCTGTTGCTGAAGTTATTTTTCCACAGTTGCTTAGGCAGGCTTGACGGTGCCGGGCCGTGCAGATCGGGCCAGGTAGTAGGGTCCGTGTCCAACGCGTTGTCGATGACCTTAAGAATGTGTTCGGCGGCGCCGGGCCTATCGCGCGGAAACTGGGGTAGGCGGGTGACATCGCGATAGGAATCCGGCAGGGTGCGCGCCGCCTCAATGAGGGTTTTGTTCGGCAGGATCGCAAAGGGTGAGGCATCCATGGCCTTGGCCGATTCGTCGCGGTCAAACCACAGCGCGCGGGCCACCGCGAGCTGCTGCGAGGAGCGCAGGGAACCCATCCCCTTGGTGGAGCGCCAGTTGCCCTCCTCCGGCTCGCAGGGGCCCTTGAACAGCTCAACGATGTGGCGGAATTCCTCCTCTGCCCATTCCAAATACCCGTCTTCCTCAAGGAGGAATTCCAGCTCCTCGGCTAACTCGATGAGGTGCTCTACGTCGAGGGCGGCGTACGCCAACCACGATTTGGGCAAAGGATAGGCGGACCAGTTAGCCATGGAGTGGGCCTTGTCTATCTGCAGATCCAGTAGCTGGTCCATCATGTTGAGCAGGCTAGGGCGCCGAAACCCGGCCAGGCGCGAGGCTACTTCGGTATCAAAGAGCTCGCCGGGGTGCAGGCCCAGCCAGGCCAGGCACGGAAGGTCATTGCGTGCGGAGTGAAGGATCCACTGCTTGCCATTGATGACCGGACCAAGGATTTTTGCGACCGCATCCCTATGGCCTTCCGGGGCGATGAGGAAAGTATCCGTATCGGCGCGGCGAAGCTGGAGGAGGAAGGCTCGGTCATCATAGCGGTAGTTACCCGCGCGTTCCGTATCAATGGCAATGGGGCCCGTGCCGGCCGCCAGCGCGTCCGCCGCCGCCTGAAACTCATCAGGGGTATAGAGCGCGGGGGGAATTCCACGGGCCGGAGCGTTAAGCCTCACCACGAAAGAGCCTTTCTTCCCTCACTATCTAAATCAATGCGCCGGGATCACTGGCCCAGCTGGGACACGCCCTCAGGTGGTAGGCCAGCGACATTGGAAAGCACCTGCGCAAAAGCCTCGACATGCGGGGCCAAGTCAAGGCCCTCCGCCGTCCAGGATGCGCGCATCTCAAGCTGATAGGCGCGCGGCGGGCCGCCAATCTCGCCGAAACGGACGGATGAGGTCGAGGTGACCGTGCCGCCAAGGTTCGTATGGCCAGCGTTGCACGCCTCGAGGCCTTCGGTAAGCCATTCCCAGGCGACGTCGGGCAGAAGCGGATCGCGTGCCACGTCAGAATCCATGTCCGCCTGAATATAGGCCACGAGGCGCATCTTGCCTTCCCACGCTTCTTCCGCACCCGGGTCATGAAGCAGGATGAGGCGCCCAAACGCGTCGCCTTCAGAATCGGTGGGAATAAGCTCATCTACGTCTTCGCTACTGCCCACTTCAAGGCCCACCGCATGGCTGAACGGGGCGAGGCGCTGCGGAGGGCGAATGGTGCCCAGTGTTATTTCCTTGCGAAGCTTGGCAGAGTGCATCGATTCCACGGCTTCCGTGAACGCGGAAGGGGTTTGCGGCTCGTCGGAACTCTCCGTATCGCCCTGGACGCCGCGGGAGCGGAGATTCGTCAGGGAACTGCTAGGAGGGTTAGCGGCAGGGTTCACGGCCTGCGGCTGCGAAGGGACGTCGGAATTGTTCACGACCTTCAAGCTATAGTTTTGCGGCCGGTTGGCGTGGGAGGCGCGCCGGGGGTGATTGTTACGCAGCGGCCGTATACAACTTATGATGGATAGGAAAGCCTCCCAGAACTACATTCCAAGGAAATGAGGGACACCTAATGTCGAAGCTTGATTACGCAGCTTTGAACGCCATGCAGCAGTATTCCCAGCACGCAGTGTTTAGCGTCACCCCAGGCGCCCTAGGCACTGAGCGGGCAGATATCATTGCCGAAGCGCAGGCGTTCTTCGACAAGATCGCCGAAGAAGGCAAGGTTACTGTGCGTGGCGTCTATGACCTGTCCTCCATGCGTGCGGGAGCTGACTACATGATTTGGTGGCACGCAGAGGAGTTTACGGACCTGCAGAAGGTGTTTTCTGACTTCCGCCGGACTACCGTCTTGGGCCAGGTTTCTGAGGTGACCTGGATCGGTAACGCGCTTCACCGCCCGGCGGAGTTCAACAAGTCGCACCTGCCGTCCTTCATCATGGGCGAGGAACCGGGGGACTGGATTGCGGTCTACCCGTTCGTGCGCTCCTACGACTGGTACATCATGGATGAAGCCAAGCGCCGCCGGATCCTGATGGAGCATGGATTGGCTGGGCGTGATTACCCAGACGTGCGTGCAAACACCGTCCCATCCTTCGCTTTGGGGGACTACGAGTGGATCCTGGCCTTCGAGGCCCCAGAGCTTCACCGCATTGTCGACCTGATGTATGTGATGCGCTACACCGAGGCTCGTCTCCACGTCCGCGAGGAGGTGCCGTTCCACACCGGCCGCCGCGTCAAGAACCTCGAGGAACTAGTATCCATTCTCCCTTAATGTGAGCCTGGCTGCGGCAACGCAGGCTCAAATGGGATCTTCAACGGCCCGCTCATTCACCACGCCCCCACTTCGGTGAGGTATTACGGGTGATTGAGCGGGCCGCGCGCATGGCTGGAGGCTTAATCTTCTACCGGCTTTTCCTCTAGTTCTAGGCATATGGAGTTGATGCAGTACCGAAGATCGGTCGGAGTGTCATACCCCTCGCCGGCGAAGACGTGGCCCAGGTGCGACTCGCAGTTGGCGCACAAAACCTCGGTGCGAACCTGGCCTAAGGAGCGGTCCTCGCGCTCGATAATCTTGTCTCCTGCCAACGGAGAGAAGAAAGAGGGCCAGCCGCAGTGGGAATGAAACTTTTCGGTGGACCGGAAAAGCTCGGTGCCGCAGGCCTTGCACGAGTACACACCCTCTGTTTCCGTATCGGTGTACTTGCCAACAAACGGGCGCTCGGTGCCCGCCTCGCGCAGGACGTGGTATTCCTCAGCGGTGAGGCGCTCACGCCACTGGGAATCGGCGATGAGTTTAAAGTCCGTCTGGTTTCCTGAAGATTTATCTGAATTGGCCATGGTCGCAGTCTACAGATTGTCCGGCGATGCTGACGTATCTACCTCGGGACGCGGCCGCGAGTGCCGTTGCGATACCCACCAACCCAGGGCGGTAAAAGTAATGGTGACGGTCAAGAGCAGCCAGCCGAAGGTGCACATACACACGCTGAGCCAGCGGCCGGCGTTGGGCCAGTGGGACGAATACCACGTAACGGGCATCAAGAATGAGGCTGCGGCAAGCCAAGCCGGCCAACTATGGAAGACGCTGCGGGCCAACACGGCGGTAAACAACGTGGGAAATAGCCACATGGAGTAGTACTGCTGGCCAAGCGAGGATAGGAGAAACACGCCCACCAGAAGCAGGCTCGAAGTGGTAGTGGCCCACACGGTCACATCCGTGAGGCGCCAACGCAGCAACACAATGACGCCAACCGCAACACACAGGGCGCATGCCAACCATACGGGATAGAAGGCCGCGTCCGGTAAGCCAAAATAAGCCTGCATGCCTGGCAGGGATGCATTGGCATAGTCGCGGGTGATCCCAAGATATGGAACTAACTTGTTGATGTAATCCGCCGCGCCGGGAACCATGGGCCAGGCGATCGCGTTGAGCGCCAGGGGGATGGCCAAGCCCGCGGCGATAGGGCGCCACTCAAGGCGCGTCAAGGGCAGGAATAGGAGGGGTGCAAACTGAGGTTTGACTACAATGGCCAAACCAATGGCGATGCCGGCCAGCCACAGCAGGCCGGTGTTCTTATGCCCCGGGAGGCGTTCGGGGGAGGCATCTAAGCGGTTCGGCTGCGAAGGGGAGGACTCACCCAACCCGCGGACAAGGGCCCACAGAAACACGCTCAAAGCTAAAAGTAGCAGGCCGTTGATATTCGCAAAGGCCAGCGTGTTGGTCACGGCTTCAGTAGCGAATGCGGCCGCTATGGATACAGGGAACAGGGCCCCGCCGAGGCGGTGGCCCATCAGCCGGGTCAAAACGGCTAAGGCGCCGATAATAGCCGTGGCGTTGGCCACGATGAACGCCGCGCGCATGAGCTCAAGGTTGCCCGAAGCACCCAATGGGGCCAGCAGCAAGGTTGCGCCGGGGTTGTACAGGTATAGCGGATCCACATGGTTATACGCCTGCTCGTACACGGGCACTCCATCGATGAAGCGGCGCACAGCGGAATAAACCGTGGTGAAATCATCGGTGGTATTACCATTGAACGCAACGATGACTACGCGGTGTATGACCAACAACACGGCTAGGGGCCACGCGGCGCCCCGCGCGATTCGCGATACCCGCAAAACCGCATCATCCCGCGTCAATCCGTCAGCTTCACCGCGGGCGCTGCCGCGCGCTAGCAAAGGACGTGGGGCAACAAACACACGATCTAAGGAGATGTTCACGGCGTCCATCCTAATGTGTGCGCGCTACGCCATAGCGCAGAAACACGGTTGAATCGGCCGACACCGCGCAATGCTCCAACTCAAGCCGCTGAACCTGATTTGGTTGGCCGGGCTCCCGCTGAGGAACCAGCGTCTTTTCCACCAACGGGGATACATGCGGATCGACGGTGAGGTAAAGCTGATTGAGCAAACCGGAGCTGAGCGCACCGGAATACACCCGCGGCCCGCCCTCACAGGAAACCTTGGCATAGCCCAGATCGTTTAACGCCCGAATCGCACTTTCAACCGAACCGTCACCACCGTCCACCAACCGCGCGCCGGCGGCGTCTAAGGCGCGCCGGGTCGAATCCAGTGCCGGATCGTCCAGGGAAGAAGTGGGGGTGACTATGAGCGGCGGGGTCACGGCCTGAGTGAAAAACCGGCTCGTGGGATCCAGGTCGAGGGAGGAGCTGAGTACGGCGAAGGGGGCGGGGCTGGGGCGGCTGGCGGTTGCCGGGATGCCGCCGTACCCCTCGGCCTTGACCGTGGCCGAGCCGACCAGCACCGCGTCAGCCCAGTCCCGTAGCCCCGCGAGTAGTTGGGAATCCAGGTCGTTGCCAATCGCGCCCGAGTTGCCCTCCAGAGTCGCTGACCCGTGGACGGTGGTTACGGCAACCATGCGGACCCATGGCTGGCCGGCGGGGGAGCTGGGGCCGATTAGTTCCTTGATCTGGGGCTCTTGCCGCTGCGATGGGGCTTGCAGATCCTCGTTGTGTGATGGGGAGTTCATTGTGTCGATGCTACCGGCCGGGCGTTTAGGCCGAAGTGTCAGCGGGGGATCTAGCCCGTCGGGAGGGCATTATCGGCAAAGCGGTGGGTGATAACAGGCCCGTGATGTTAAAGGCTTGCGGGATGAATTCAATAACTTAGTTCGGCGTGCTTAAGGCCGCGATGACCTCGCGATTTGGAGTCTTTAGGGGTTGCACGATAATGTTTCTACTCGCAACAAGGCGTGCGGATTGCACAGTAAGTACAGCCCCGGCCTGGTTAGCAGTGCGGATGTAGCGCAGTTGGTAGCGCATCACCTTGCCAAGGTGAGGGTCGCGAGTTCGAGTCTCGTCATCCGCTCCAGTTTCCCCTCGTGGTGAAACGGTCCCGCGCGATTAGCTCAGCGGGAGAGCGCTTCCCTGACACGGAAGAGGTCACTGGTTCAATCCCAGTATCGCGCACAAGGAATTCATGTAATGTGAATGCCTAGAAACCGGGCCTGGTTTCGAATGCGGATGTAGCGCAGTTGGTAGCGCATCACCTTGCCAAGGTGAGGGTCGCGAGTTCGAGTCTCGTCATCCGCTCCAGTATCGATTTGAGGCAAAGTTGATACAGAGGCGGTAAACGCCACGGTGGAATGGCCGAGTGGTGAGGCAACGGTCTGCAAAACCGTGCACACGGGTTCGATTCCCGTTTCCACCTCGAAGACTCTATGGGGTCTTTCATCAAGTTTGGAATCCACGGATTTCACGTGCGGATGTAGCGCAGTTGGTAGCGCATCACCTTGCCAAGGTGAGGGTCGCGAGTTCGAGTCTCGTCATCCGCTCCAAGCATGAAGCGTCATCGAAAGATGGCGCTTTTCGCATATTAAGGCGCAGTGCTCGCGTACCGCAGCTGCACGAATAGTCCATTCATCAGAAAGCTATAGATAATTCCTATTCGCGGGAACTAATGGGGGATCAATTGCGACTACATCTGTAACGCTCCGGCGTACGCCTTGCCCCGTGGTCAATTGCGCTGGTCGCAGAGTTCCATGCCAGCGGCGGGTGCTATTGGCGTTACGATGGGAGCGTTGGATATGCCCGCACTGTGCGGGTGTAGTTTTGGCTTCAGATTCACTAGATGCAATCCACTGGAAGGGATAGTCCTATGAACACTCCGTTGACTGCGATCCGCCTACGGTCCAAGGCTTGGGCTGCGGCGGTCTTAGCCGGCGGAATGCTTGCCGTAGCTCCGGGAGCGTGGCTTGCGGCACCTGTGGCCCAAGCCCACGATTCAGTTATTGGCGGTTCGATTGAGACCGATGAGGTTGTTGAAGCGCTGCCCGATGTAATCACCCTGGAGTTCTCCGGCATTCCTCAGGAAGGTTTTAACACCATCGCGGTGTCCAACGTGGACACCGGTGAGGTGCTTTTTTCCGCCGAACCAAGCCTCGATGGCCGCAACCTAAGCATCGAGGTGCCGGAGGGGACTGAGGCAGGGCCGGGTCAATACCAGGTTGGGTTTTCCATCACCTCCTCCGATGGTCACGCCACCAGAGGGGCGGTCCCGTTCAGCATCGCGGGCGGTGAAGAAGCGGGTGCGGGCGCGGCCTCGTCCGAGGACGCTACCGCAGGCGGTTCCACGGATACAGCGGCGGATTCGCCCGGTGAGACTGAGGCCTCTTCCACTGACGATGGGCTCCAAGGGCCCGTGAAATGGATCGCTGCCGCGGGAGGAGTCCTTGCGCTTATCGCCGTGGCAGCCGTAATGATTGCCAAGCGTCGTACGCTTGGAGAAGGGCAGTAAGACCATGAAGAAGTACTCCCAGGTTCTCGCAACCGTAGCGGCGGTTTCCGCGCTGGCTCTAGCGGCTTGTTCACCGCAGAATGAGAATGATTCCACGGCGCCGGCAACCGAACAGCAAAGCGCAGCCGCGGGCACCACGGCCGCCGATACCGCTGCGCCTATCTCCTTCGTTGATGGTTACGTCAAGGCCAAACCAGCCGCCGACGCTGAGGATGGCCGCCCCATGACCGGCATCTTCGGCTCCGTCGTGAATAACACCGATGCGGCGGTTACTATCACCGGTTTCACGGCAGAAATCGTGGGAAATAACACCCAGCCAGAGCGCACCGAACTGCATGAGGTAGTTGACGGTCAAATGCAGATGAAGGAGGGCGGGTTTGAAATCCCGGCCGGGGAAAGCCACGAACTGGCCCCCGGTGGCGACCACATGATGATCATGGATTATGACGAGGAAATCTTGCCTGGTGCCACCGTCAATTTGACTATCACTACCGCGGACGGATCTACCGTCGAGGCGGAAGGCCTGGCTGTTCGTCAGGTCGGCTCCGGCGACGAGAGCTACGGCGAGGATGGCGAGCTCCAAGGCCACGGCGGCATGGGCGCTGCTGATGAGCCATCCGATTCGATGGACCATTCCGGCCACGATCATGAGGGCCACGATCACTAAAGGTCCACTTACCCTCCCTGTCTGCCTTCCCCCGCTCAAGCGCAGCATCGCTGCGCCTAATCCCGCTTGAACCCAAGAGAGTTGATGAAGATGAGAAAGCTGTCTCGTCGAGGATTTCTTTCAGGTGCCGCCGTAACGGCTGGAACATCAGCGTTGGCGGCGTGCTCTACCGCAGGGGAAGGGGGGAATGGCGCCCTAAGCCCGGAGGAAGTCGAGGTCCGGTTGAAAAACCAAACCGTCAGCTTCGACGGTCAGCACCAGGCCGGCATCGCTACACCGGGCCAGGCATTAGTGAATCTGGTCGGTTTTAACTTCGTCGAGGACATGGACAAGACCAAGCTGGTTAATTTGATGCGTTCCTGGACCGAAGACGCCCGACGCTTGTGCTCGGGACAGGCGCCGGTGGGCAGCTTGGAACCGGAAATGGCCGTCACCCCTGCTAACCTCACCATTACGTGCGGTTTCGGCCCCAAGGTTTTCGATATCGCGGGTAAAGGGGAACTGCGTCCAGAATGGCTGCGCCCCATCCCGAAGTTCACGCGCGACCAGCTGGATCCCGCATGGGGGCAAACGGATATCGTCCTTCAGATTTGTTGCGATGATTCCCTCACCCTCGCCCATGCGGTTCGCCACATGATTCGTTCCTCGAGCTGGTACGTGAAGACCGCCTGGATGCAGCAGGGCTTTGCCAATGCGGACGGGGCCAAGGCGCCGGATCAAACGGCGCGCAATCTTTTCGGCCAGGTGGATGGAACCGTCAATCCAAAAACCCCCGAGGATTTCGATTACCAGGTGTGGATCGATGAGGGGGAGGAATGGGCCCTCGGCGGCTCAGCGATGGTTGTCCGCCGCATCCGCATGAACGTCGATACATGGGAAATGCTGGATCGCGGTTCGCGGGAACAGACAATTGGTCGCGATCTGGCCAAAGGTGCCCCGCTGAGCGGCGGGGAAGAGCACACCATTGCGGATTTTTCGGCCACGGACAAGTACGGATTACCGTTGATTGATCCCGCATCTCACATGGCGCGTGCGCGCCCCACCCGTGAGCACCCAGAACAGGCTCTACTGCGCAGGCCCTACAGCTACGACTTGCCGCCGGAGCCGGGCAGCGATCAACTGTCTAATTCCGGGCTTATCTTCATCTGCTTCCAAAAAGATCCCGATAAGCAATTCACCCCAATTCAAACTCGCCTGGATGAACAGGACCGGCTGAATGAGTGGATCACACACATTGGTTCCTCTGTGTTTTTCATTCCCCCAGGCGTCAGCGCAGACGGTTCCGAACCCGACGCGTTCTGGGGCGAGCGTTTGCTGACTTAGGGCTGGCGAATCGCAAGTGGGCGCCCTTGCGCCCCGCGGCACCGTCCGCGCGGTCGCCAAATGGCTCTAAGAGGGGTATGCAGAGTAGTATGTTCCGGAGCAACTTTTCCCTGCATGCCGATGCAGCATGAGCCGCTAGCATAACCGCGGCGGGAGCGAAGTTGAGTGATCTTTCCTGTTTCCCGCGGGGCGGCCAGGTATGCCGCCACCGCATGAGCGCAAAAGGAGCGCAGAATCATGGCCGAAGCTATCGCAGCCGTACACGTAGGCTACGAGCCATTCACTGTTCCGGCTGGCACCCCAGTTGGTGCGGCGATGAAAGAATTGGGCTTGCCCAATAAGGGCCCAGAGGCAGTAGTGGTGGTTCGCGATGAAAATGGCGAACTCAAGGACCTGTCCCACACCCCTGAGACTGAAGCCACCTTTACGCCTGTAGCAGCGTGTGAGGAAGACGGCCGCGCCGTGATCCGCCACTCCTGTGCGCACGTTCTTGCGCAGGCCGTGCAGGCCGAGTTCCCGGGCACCAAGCTGGGCATCGGCCCCGCGATTGAGAACGGGTTCTACTATGACTTCCAGTCGCAAGAGCCCTTCACGCCCGAGGATCTTAAGGCAATTGAAAAGCGCATGAAGAAGATCATCAAGTCTGGTCAGCGCTTTGAACGTGGGGTCTTTGCTTCCAATGAGCAGGCCGAAGAAGCGCTCAAGGATGAGCCCTTTAAGCTTGAATTGATTCAGGATAAGGGAAACGTCGATCCCGATTCCGACGAGGCAACCGAGGTTGGAGCCGGCGAGCTGACCTACTACGACAATGTGAACCCACGCACCAACGAGGTGGAGTGGTTCGATCTTTGCCGCGGTCCGCACCTGCCAACGACCAAGTACATTCCGGCATTCACGCTGACCCGTTCCTCCGCTGCGTACTGGCGCGGCGACCAGTCCAAGGCCGGCCTGCAGCGCATCTACGGCACGGCCTGGGAATCCAAGGAGGCCCTCGAGGCGTACCAGCACATGATGGAAGAGGCGGAAAAACGTGACCACCGCCGCCTGGGTGCCGAGCTTGACCTGTTTTCCTTCCCGGATGAGATTGGCTCCGGCTTCCCGGTATTCCATCCAAACGGTGCCACCGTGCGCATGGAAATGGAGGAGCATTCCCGCCGCCGCCACATCGCTGACGGTTACTCCTTTGTCAACACCCCACACATCACCAAGGGAGACCTGTTTAAGAAGTCCGGCCACCTAGATTTCTACGCGGACGGCATGTTCCCGCCAATGCAGTTGGACGGCGAGTATGACGATGAGGGTAACTGCACCAAGCAGCCTCAGGATTACTACGCCAAGCCAATGAACTGCCCGTTCCACAACCTCATCTTCGCTTCCCGCGGACGCTCCTACCGCGAGCTGCCGCTGCGCCTGTTCGAGTTTGGCACGGTCTACCGCTATGAGAAATCTGGTGTGGTCCACGGCCTGACCCGAGCACGAGGGTTTACCCAGGATGACGCGCACATCTACTGCACTGAGGATCAGCTAGAAGATGAGCTGACCAAGGTACTGGAATTTATCATTTCCTTGCTGCAGGACTATGGCTTAGATGACTTCTATCTGGAGCTGTCCACCAAGGACCCAAATAAGTTCGTGGGTTCCGATGAGATCTGGGAGCGTTCCACCGCCATCCTCGAGCGCGTGGCAACCAACTCCGGTCTGGAACTGGTGCCGGATCCAGCGGGTGCCGCGTTCTACGGACCGAAGATCTCCGTTCAGGCGCGTGACGCGATTGGCCGTACCTGGCAGATGTCCACGGTGCAGCTGGATTTCAACCTGCCCGAGCGTTTCGAGCTGGAGTACACCGCGCCTGATGGAACCAAGAAGCGTCCAATCATGATCCACCGTGCGCTGTTCGGATCCATTGAGCGCTTCTTCGGCGTGCTGCTCGAGCACTATGCGGGTGCATTCCCGGCTTGGCTAGCCCCACACCAGGTCGTTGGCATTCCGGTGGCAGATGATTTCTCCTACCACTTGGAGGCAATCGCCAAGAAGCTGCGTGAAAAGGGCATCCGCGCCGACGTGGATACCTCCGATGATCGCATGCAGAAAAAGATCCGTAATCACACCCAGGCCCGCGTCCCGTTCATGCTGCTTGCAGGCGCGCGGGACGTGGACGCGGACGCCGTATCCTTCCGCTTCCTGGATGGTTCGCAGGTCAACGGCGTACCCGTTGACGAGGCTGTGGATATCATTTCCTCTTGGATTGCGAGCCGCAACAATAAGCAGCCAAATCAGGATGAGATCAACGCGCTGCGTTAAGCGCTAGGAGTGGGGACTGGTTCAGTCATGGAGATATCCAATCGGGACTCAGGCCAGGACGCGTATGTAGACTCCGGTGCCGGCCTTGACGATCGCCTAGAGCGGTTGTGGGCCCCGTACCGGATGGCTTACATCACCAAGCGTTCTAAGGATCCCTTCGTTGAAGCCCCTAAGGGCAGCGATGAGGACGGGTTGATCATCGCCCGTGGTAAGACGGTCTACGCCTTGCTGAACCTTTTTCCCTATAACGCGGGCCACCTCATGGTGGTGCCGTACCGCAAGGAATCCCAGCTAGAGGACCTGACTGAGGAGGAAACGGCGGAGATGATGGTCTTTTGTAAGAAGGCCATCAGGGTCTTAAAAAGGGTGTCACGTCCGGAAGCTATTAATGTAGGGTTCAATCTGGGCCGCGCATCTGGTGGCTCGGTAGGAGACCATCTGCATATGCATGTCGTGCCACGCTGGCCCGGGGATGCTAATTTCATGACCATCGTGGACGGTACGAAAGTGCTGCCCCAATTGCTTAAAGACACCCGGTCGATTCTGACTGAAGCATGGATTGACATCGACAAGGAGGATGCTCGTGCTTAGTGTGCACGGCCGCAAGCCTGCCGCTGTCGTGGTTGAGCCCATCGCTAAGGCCGCGATGAAGCTGGGACTTACGCCGAACAAGGTGACGATTATTGGCACGGTGGTCACCATTGCGGTGGCAGTGACCCTGATTCCCACGGGCCACCTCTTTTTGGCCGCGGTGCTATCCGGGTTGTTTGCGGCCTTCGACATGGTTGACGGCACCATGGCTAGGATGCGGGGCGGTGGTACCGCCTTCGGCGCCACGCTCGATGCCTCCTGTGATCGCATTACGGACGGGGCGCTGTTTGCCGCGATCCTGTGGTACCTGATTTACACAATGGATAGCCATCCGGTCACCGTGGTCGCCGCGCTGGTAACACTGGTGTCCTCCCAGGTGATTAGCTATATCAAGGCCCGTGGTGAGGCCAGTGGCCTGAGGATGGTGGGCGGGCTCATCGAGCGCCCGGAGCGTCTAATTATATCGCTGGTGGGCGTGGGGCTTGAAGGCCTGGGCGTGCCCCATGCGCTGGCCGTTTCCCTATGGATTTTGGCTATTGGTTCGCTTTTTACTGTGGCCCAGCGGCTGCACATGGCCGCCAATCAGAAGGTGAAGTAGATGTCAGTGTGGCCATCGAAAGATGACCTCGCCGCGGCCGGTTACATGGCTGGTTGGCGGTTTGTGCGTATGCTGCCGGAATCGGTGGCATACAAACTTTTCGAGCTCGGAGCGGATATCGCCTCCAAAGGCGGCAGGGGCCCCGAACAGTTGCGGAAAAACCTAGGCAGGGTAGTAGGGCCTGAAAACGTCACTCGCGCCCTCGTCCGGGATTCCATGCGCTCCTACATGCGCTATTGGTGTGAGGCCTTTCGGCTTCCAGCCATCCACCGCCGCCCCGGGTTTCATGAACAACTGAAGGCCGGAATCGAGGGGCTAGAGAATTTCGAAGCGGCTTATGCTCGTGGAAAAGGGGTCATCCTCGCGCTTCCCCATACCGGGAACTGGGACATGGCCGGCGCTTTCCTCGTTGGGCACGTGGGTGGGTTCACTACCGTCGCCGAACGTTTAAAGCCCGAGAGCCTGTACCAGGCTTTCGTCGATTTCCGCGAAAGCCTGGGCTTTGAAGTCCTCCCGCTAACCGGAGGGGCGCAGCCCTTCGACACGCTCAAGGCCCGTCTAAAAGAGGGCAAGGTGATTGCCCTGCTTTCCGAGCGGGACCTGTCCCGTACCGGGGTAAGTGTCGAATTTTTCGGGGAGCCCGCAAATATGGCCGCAGGCCCGGCGCTCCTAGCGCAGCAAACGGGGGCGGCCTTGTGTGCGGTTCACCTCTGGTTTGAAAAGGCGGAGGACGGAACCCCGCGGTGGGGCAAATCCGTTTCGGTGCCGATAGAGGTTACTACCGTCGAGGAAACTACCCAGCGCCTGGCGGATCGCTTCGAGGAAGCCATCGCGCGGCACCCCGCCGATTGGCATATGCTGCAGCCGCAGTGGAATAGCGACGTGGAAGAGCGCCGGGCGGAGCGCGCCGCTCGGGCCCGCGGCAAAAGGCGCCCCAACCATCCCAGCGCGGCCGGAAAGGAGGATTAGGGCAATGCGAATCGGCATCGTCTGCCCCTATTCCTTCGACGAACCAGGAGGCGTCCAGGCCCACATCATCGAGCTTGCCAGCGTCCTGATTGATCAAGGCCATGTGGTCCGCGTCTTGGGCCCAGCGGCACAGGAGACCCAACTTCCGGATTTCGTGACCAAGGGCGGCCGGAGCATCCCCATCGCCTACAACGGCTCGGTGGCGCGTCTATCCTTTGGCCCGCACGTTAGTTCAAACCTCAAGCGCTTTATAGAAGAAGGCCGGTTTGACGTACTTCACCTGCATGAGCCTAATTCGCCGAGTTATTCCATGGCGGCGCTCAAGTTAGCCTCTGGGCCCATCGTGGCTACCTACCATGCCTCCGCCTCCAACTCCCTGGCGCTACGGCTCGCGCGGCCTTTTCTGCGCCCGCTGCTAGACAAGATTCGCGGGGGGATAGCGGTTTCTGAGATGGCGCGGCGCTGGCAGGTTGAGCAGCTCGGCGGCGACCCGGTCCTCATCCCCAACGGGGTGGACACGTCCGTCTACGCGCAGGCTCGCGTGCCCGCGGGCGACAAAGACCCGCGGGAACCGGTGGAGATAGTGTTCCTCGGGCGCCTGGATGAGCCGCGCAAGGGGCTCGATGTCTTGCTTGAGGCGCTCGATGAGGTAAACCATCCGGTTAAGGTGACGGTGATGGGAGGCGGCGATGCTCGTGAAATCCCCGGTGTGGAATTTACGGGGCGCGTCAGCGATGCGGATAAGGCCTCGATCTTAGGCCGCGCCGATATTTACGTGGCCCCCAACCGCGGCGGTGAATCCTTTGGAATCGTCTTGGTTGAGGCGATGGCCGCTGGGTGTGCGGTAGTAGCCAGCGACTTGGAAGCCTTCGCCGCCGTGTGTGACGTGGATTCCCGCGCCCCCGCAGGGAGGCTGTTCCGCAACGGTGACCCCTCATCATTGGCCGCGGAGTTGAATTTCCTTATCGAAAACACGCAGGAGAGGCAGGCCCTGGTGGAGGCGGGAATTGCCCGGGCACGCACCTATGATTGGGATTTCGTAGCCCAATCCGTGCTGCAGGTCTACGATACCGTCGCGGACGGAACGAAGGTTACCGTAGCTGGCGGGCGTTCGCGCAGGCTGAAGAAGAAACATTGATCACGCATTCAGGGAGGATTGCCCCGCCATGACCACTGCCCTTATCGTCATCGCGTGCGTGGCGCTCACGTGCGTCGTCCTGTGGGCGTACTTTACGGCGCAGCGACTCAATTCTCTGCACATCCGTACCGACGCCGCCCTCGCGGCCCTCGAGTCCGCACTTAACCGCAGGGCGGCGGTGACTGCCGCCTTGTTTCCCGCCCATGCCGGCCTTGCGCGCCAGGTGGAGGCCATTGCGCTCAAACAGGGCGATATCGAGCGCCGAGCCCAGGCCGAGGCGCGCTTGTCCGCAGCCGTGGCGGACGGCTTAGCCGGAGTTCCAGCCAACCTGATAGACGCCGACGTGCGCGTCAAGCTCGCCCACCGCTTCTACAATGAGGCGGTTTCTGACACCCGCGCCTTGAGGCTGCGCCCCGTCGTCCGCTTCCTGCGCCTGGGAGGAACCGCACCACTGCCTGATTTTTTCGAGCTCCAGGCTTAGCTCTGGGCTGCCGGCGTTTGGGGCGTCGCGTCTTGAGTATGGGGAAGGCCTAAGGGCTGGGGCTGCGCTTGCTTAGTCTCGCTGTGGCCGGCTGTGCTGCGGTTGACGAGGTACAGCCACGCGAGGGATAAAGCAAACATGACGAGGACCAGCGCATTGCGCACCGCAAGGATGATGACCGTGGTGTAGTCCGTACCCAGCTCGGAGATAAGGAATGAGTAGTTAAACGGGTAGATAAAAGTGCCTAAGGCGGCCGCGATGAGGCAACTTAGGCCTAGTACAGCAAGCATCGCCTTCTCCGCCCTGCGCCCGCGTGCTGGCGCAGTAGGGTAAGACCGGGGAGCGCACATCGCCACCGCAAGTACCGGGGCTAGCCACACGATGTATTGGGGTGAGAAAACTTTGTTGGACACGATGAGGCCCAGGATGCCGGCGACGAAAAACGCCACCGAGGTGTAAGCGTCCCACCGGCAGCTATGCAGCCTGCTCAGCGCCCATGCGGCCATGGCTAGAACTACGATGACCATGATCACCGTCGACGCCGTGACCATGGAATCCACACCGGGGCCGGCAATCTCAAAGGACTTTGACGGGGCGTAATCCACGGTCCAGTCCGAAGGGGAGTGGAAGGCGCTATAGATAAACGGGGTTGCGGGAATGGATTCGATTTGCAGGCCCCGTTCCCCCTGGTACGTCAATGGACTGAGAAGGCGCCCTACGCCCTCGGTCGCTACGGTAACGCCACACAGTGCAACGGCGGTCAGGACAAATGAGCCCACACGCAGCCACGTCGCTGTCTGGTTCCAACGCCCTACCAATCCCGCGGCCAGCACTCCGGGCCACAGCTTCATGGTGGTTGCTAGCGCGAGGAAGGCGGCGCCCAGAGTCGGCACGCGGAATAGCAGCATCGCGGCGATGGCTACTGCCACAGCCGGGAACAAGTCGAGGCGCATAATAAACACTTGGCCCGCCGCGGTGCCGAAGAAAATCCAGAACCAACATGCGTAGGTCACGCCGACAGGGTTATCGCGCCCAAAGCGCCGCAGGCCCAGAAGGAAAAATAGGTCTAGGGCTAAGCACATGGCGCTGAACCACACAAAAAATGAGTCCGGGTTAGGCCCAGTAATCAGGCCTATGAGCTGGGTCGGCCAGACCCCCGGGTGTGGATATTCCGTCATGGCATCGGGATTGTCCCCATATATTCCGCTGAAGTAGTAAGCCACATCGCCACGAGGGCTGCTATCGATCACGCATAATGCGATGAGAACACCGCGCAGGACCAACCATCCAAGGATAAGTGCGGGGATCGATGAAAGTTTGCTTAGCATGGGCACGCAAGATTCCAATCAGGGCGTTTGGCGGCGAAAGGGTGGAATAGGCGGGGATAGACACACTTAAGATCGGATTACGGATTCAACGTCGACCGGAGGGCCCAGGTATAGAAGAACGGCGAACACCACAATGATTATCGCGAGGCAGACCGCGGCGCTTCGTGCCGGTTTGCGGACCACGGTTGCCAGCGCTCGGTCGGTAAAGGTCTCCGGCTGGGCATCATCGCCATTGCCGAAGCGCCAGCGACGCCCCAGGAAACCCTTCTTGCCGACCCACATGGCAAAGGGCAACGCGGCGAAGGGGATCGCGGAAACCGCTAGCCCCGCAATGCCCAACCACGCCGGCCAGCGGTCGTTTGCCCAGACAAGGATGGTCATGGCTACGAAACACAAGAAACCAAAGCCGTGAATACCGCCGAAGATTGGCATCAAGGCCTCGGTGGTATTGGAATACTTTAGGATCATCCCGATAATAATGAGAGACCACGTGACCATCTCGATGCAGGCCGCTGTGCGGTGTAACTTGTGGGGAGACATGGGTAGCATTTTAGACATAATGGAAATACATTGGTTAACCCGTGCACCGTTGGCATCATTGCCGATTAACATGGCTTAAGGCCGTGTTCGTTGGACCGGGCGTTCTGGGGCCCGTCGATGCCGGGGTTGACCGCCAACGGCTGATGCGGCGTCGGCTGCCGTAGTTTCGCATTCGATCTTAAGAAAGTACTCAACAATGTCAGTTTCTGACGTCTTCGCAATGGACCAACAGGGCCCAGACATCTTCCGCGGACCCGCTATACCATCAGAGATGTCGAGGACTTTTGGTGGGCAGGTTGCCTCCCAAGCGCTGTGCGCCGCGCAGCGTACTGTCGAGGGGCTCGTTGCCAATTCACTGCACGGTTACTTCATTGCTCCTGGGGATTCCACCGAGCCCATCGATTTTGAAGTAGAACACTTACGCGATGGCCGTTCCTTTGCCACCCGCCAAGTAAGGGCTAGGCAGGGCGGCACCACTATCTTCGTGATGGATACTAGTTTCCACCGCGTGGATGATGAAGGCCCTGGGCACCAAGACCCGATGCCCCAGGTCCCGGGGCCTGAAGAGGTCATTCACCTGCACCGCGCCGACCCGCCGAGCACCCGCATATTGATGGGCGAATGGAATGACTGGGACATCCGCCTAGTCCCTGAGGCCGATCGCGAGCCGAGCCGGCACGAGGAGAGGGAAATTTCGGGCTACCGCCACATTTGGTTCCGCAACAAAGGCCAGCTGCCCAAAGATTTAAATTTTCACCAGGCGGCTTTGACATACATGTCTGACATGACGCTGATTTACTCGTCCTTGATCCCGCATCCCGGCGTGAAGGTCCAGTTGGCCAGTTTGGACCATGCCGTGTGGTTCCATCGCCCACTAAGCGTTAATGACTGGCTGCTCTACGTGCAGCACTCGCCGTCTGCCGGCAACGGGGTAGCGCTAACCCGCGGCACGGTCTTCGATATCAATGGGCGCTTAGTAGCCACGGTGATGCAAGAAGGTCTTACCCGCACCTATCGCGAGAACAAGTAGCCCATGAGCCGGTAACCGCGCATCACTACGGGAGCTGAGAGTAACGAAATGAGGGGCTAAATACTTTCCGGATCGCTTCTTTCCGTATAATCTTTGCCAGCGATAAGCCAACAAGAAAGGCACGAATATGTCAGGCCACTCTAAATGGGCAACTACCAAGCATAAGAAGGCTGCGAACGATGCAAAGCGTGGCAAGGAATTTGCCAAGCTGATTAAGAACATCGAAGTTGCGGCCCGTACCGGTGGCGGTGACCCTGCGGCTAACCCGACCCTCGATGACATGATCCGGAAGGCCAAGAAGGCGTCCGTTCCCAATGACAACATTGAGCGCGCGCGCAAGCGAGGCTCAGGTGAGGAAGCCGGCGGTGCTGACTGGGAAACCATCATGTATGAGGGTTATGGCCCGAACGGCGTGGCAATCCTCATCGAGTGTCTGACGGACAACCGCAACCGCGCCGCTACTGAAGTTCGTACCGCGATGTCTAAAAATGGCGGCAACCTGGGTGAATCCGGGTCCGTTTCCTACATGTTCTCCCGCACCGGCATTGTTCAGGTGCTCAAGGGCGAACTGACCGAGGATGACGTTCTCATGGCTGTACTTGATGCCGGTGCCGAGGAAGTAAATGACCTTGGCGAGACCTTCGAGGTGGTTTGCGCACCGTCTGATCTCGCGGCGGTCAAGGCTGCGCTTGGTGAGGCCGGGATTGACGTGGAAGACGCGGATCAGGATTTCCGCGCGTCCGTCGAGGTGTCCCTCAATGCCGCGGATGCGAAGAAGATCTTCCGTCTGATCGATGCTCTCGAGGAATCCGATGACGTCCAGAATGTCTACACCAATATGGACCTATCGGAAGAGGTACTCGCTGAGCTCGAAGCCGAGTAGGCCTGCGCCTAAGAGCTTTAATAGCCAGCCGGGAGGGGACCACGCGCAGGTCGCCTCCCTTTTTAATATCCGTATGATAGAACATATGTGTGTAAATACCGTGCCCGTCTGCGGCGGCTGCAGGCCCGGGCAGGACTAGTACGGCTGACGTATCCGAATTACGAAGGGGCAACGATGAATCTCGAAGGGCTACGGGTAATGGGCATCGACCCTGGCCTTACTCGATGCGGACTTTCGGTAGTCCAGGCAGGTCGTGGCCGTGCCGTGCTGCCTATCTCAGTGGGGGTAGTGCGCACCCCTGCCCACAGCGAACTTACGGAACGCTTGCTGCGCTTGTCGGTCGCCGTGCGCGAGTGGATGGATGATTACAAGCCAGATGTCGTGGCTATTGAACGCGTCTTCGAGCGGGGTGAGGTCTCCACGGTCATGCAGACCGCCCATGCGGTGGGCGTCCTAGTGCTCGCCGCCGCGGAGCGGAGTATCCCTGTACACATGTACACTCCGTCTGAGGTGAAGAAGGCAATTTCTGGCAATGGGCGCGCAGATAAGAAGCAGATGACGTCCATGATTACCCGTATCCTTGGACTCAACGAACCACCCAAACCAGCCGATGCTGCTGATGCTTTAGCTTTAGCGGTGTGCCACTGCTGGCGGGCCCCGGTAATCGCGCGTACAGAGGCGGTGGCGGCCGCCCAAGCAAAGGCTCAGTCTGCGTTGAGGGCCAGGGTGAAACAAGCTCGTGAGGAAGCGAAAGGACACTAGGGATTTATGATTGCATCCCTTCGAGGAACAGTTATCTCCATTGGATTGGACCATGCGGTCATCGAATGTGCCGGAGTGGGCTATCAGGTTAAAGCCACCCCGTCCATGCTAGGGACCCTGATCCGCGGAGAAGAGGCCTTCGTGCTCACCGCTTTCGTGGTCAAGGAGGACTCTCAAACCCTCTACGGTTTCACCAGCGCAGAGGACCGCGAAATGTTCCACGTCCTTCAGTCTGTATCCGGTGTGGGAGCCAAATTGGCCCTGGCCGCTCTGTCGGTCATGGGCGCGGAAGAGCTGGCTGCCGCCATCTCCTCCGGCGATGCGAAGCGCTTGCAGTCCATTCCCGGCGTCGGCAAACGGGTAGCTGAGCGCCTTGCGCTGGAACTCAAGGATAAGGTCTCAGGCTTCGTGGCGGCTGGCGGCCAGGCCCCTGCGGAGGCTACGCCGCACCCTGTCGGTGGCCCGGTTGTTGAGCAAGTCATTGAGGCGCTTATTGGTCTTGGCTTCACCGATAAGCTTGCGCGCCCGGTGGTCGAGGCCATCGCTGCCGATAATGCGGATCTGGATACCTCGGCAATCCTGCGCGCTTCGCTGGTCCAATTGAGCCGGAAAAAGTAGAAAGCGTGGAGATGTAGATGTCTGACGTAGAGCGCACTGAGTTTCAGCTTCCGGAGTCGATGGCAGCGCCCGGCGGTTCCCAGTCAAGCGGTGGCCTGCAACGCAATAATGCCGTTGAAGCCGAGGCCCAGGTGGGCGAGCATGACATTGAGCGTTCGTTACGGCCCAAGAGCATCGATGAGTTTATCGGCCAGCCTAAGGTACGTGAACAGTTATCCTTGGTGCTTACTGGTGCCCGCAACCGTGGCGTGACCCCGGACCATGTCCTGCTTTCCGGACCTCCAGGCTTGGGCAAGACAACCATGGCGATGATTATCGCTCAAGAGTTGGGAACCAGCCTCCGTATGACATCCGGCCCCGCTCTTGAAAGGGCTGGGGACTTGGCCGCGATGCTCTCCAATCTCATGGAGGGTGATGTCCTCTTTATCGATGAGATTCACCGCATCGCGCGTCCAGCGGAGGAAATGCTGTATATGGCGATGGAGGATTTCCGCATCGACGTGATCGTCGGCAAGGGCCCAGGTGCCACGTCCATTCCATTGGAAATCCCACCGTTTACTCTGGTTGGAGCCACAACCCGGGCCGGAATGCTGACCGGGCCGCTGCGTGACCGCTTTGGCTTCACCGCACAGATGGAGTATTACGGCACGGCGGATCTCACCAAGGTGGTTACCCGCGCCGCCAGGATTTTAGACGTGCACATCGACCATGACGCTGCCGTTGAAATTGGCTCACGCTCGCGTG
This sequence comes from Corynebacterium endometrii, assembly GCF_004795735.1. Taxonomy (NCBI): domain Bacteria; kingdom Bacillati; phylum Actinomycetota; class Actinomycetes; order Mycobacteriales; family Corynebacteriaceae; genus Corynebacterium; species Corynebacterium endometrii. The sequence goes on along the minus strand of NZ_CP039247.1, from coordinate 1,396,056 downwards.
GCACGCCGCGTATCGCTAACCGCCTTCTGCGCCGAGTACGTGACTTCGCAGAGGTCCACGGAGATGGGCGCATCGACATGGCCGCCGCGCAGGGCGCGCTCGAGGTATTCGATGTGGATCACATCGGCCTAGACCGCCTAGATAGGGAAGTGCTTACTGCTCTAATTAAGGGGCACGGTGGTGGCCCCGTGGGAGTTAACACGCTGGCCATCGCGGTGGGCGAAGAGCCATCCACGGTTGAGGAGGTCTGCGAGCCGTACCTAGTACGCGCGGGGATGATTGCCCGTACTGGGCGTGGGCGCGTGGCAACCGCGGCGGCCTGGCAGCACCTAGGGCTCACGCCACCCGACGGTACATTGGGATTGTTTTAGGCGCTTGGTCGCGGCCAAGGATGCGTATCCCCAGCGCTCAAGGGGTGTTGGGGCTGCGGGCACAAGGATGTGAGCATCTGACTGGCTGCTAGGCCGCGGGAAGGTGCAGGTGGCGCGATTGAGGGGCATTCTGGCACACTGGCCTGCATGGAACTTATTTTTCTCTTAATTCTCCTAGCCCTTTTCTTGCTTCCTACCTTCTTTGCCGTACGGAGGCAGCAGAAGCATCAGAAGGAAATCCTGGCCTTCCAGGCCTCCCTGGCTCCTGGCAAGCGCGTGGTGACCGCCGCTGGTATTCACGGCACCGTCACTGCGGTCCGCGATACGGAAGTAGACCTGGAGATCGCATCCGGTACCATCGTTACCTTCGAAAAGATCGCGATTGTCCGCGCGGCGGGCACCGCCGACTCCCTCAATGGCGCTACTGCCGCACGCCAGGCTAACGCGGAGCCAGCACCAGGTGATGCTGATGGCTACCGCGCGGGCGAGTTTGAGCCCGGATACGAATCCGGCCATAATGCCGCCCATCCGGACGATGCCCAGCGTGACCGGTAAGGATTACCGCTCTAACCGCGGGTCGTAGACCATCGGGGTTTAGAAGTAACCCCGATGGAAAAATCTGCTTGAACCTACCTCTTTAGGGGCCTTTCACAGGGCCCCTTTTAAAGATTATTAGGTCTCATGACGTACGATTGGGGATCGTGCTCACTGCCCATAGCGGTGATTTACTTAGCCTTCTAACCCTGTTAGATCACCACACAGGAGAAAATTTTTGTCCACTACAACTCGCGGCGCTCTGAATAACTCGAGCAGAACGTGGCCAAAGCGGGCCTTGGCGCTGTTTTTACTGCTCGTCGTTGTACTTTACGCGCTAGTACTTTTCACCGGACCAAAGAGCATCAGCCCGAAGCTGGGCATAGATCTTCAAGGCGGCACCCGCGTGACTCTAGTGCCTCAGGGGCAAGAACCAACGCAGGACCAGCTCCAGCAGGCTCGTACCATCCTGGAACAGCGCGTAAACGGCATGGGTGTTTCAGGATCCGAGGTTGTAATCAACGGAAACACCCTTGTTATCACCGTCCCCGGCGAGGATACTGCACAGGCTCAGGCCGTGGGGCAGACCTCTAAACTGCTGTTCCGCCCTGTAAATACCACCATGATTCCAGACGTGGCCGCATTGCCGGAGACTCTGGAGGACATGGCTAATCGCTGGGTTGAATACCGTGTGCTTACCCCTGAGCAGGCTAACGAATCCCTCAAGCGTTTTGTGGATGGCGTAAACATGCAGAGCCAGCAGATGGGCACCGGTGGGGAGCCGCTCAAGGTGCCTACGGTCAGCGCTACCCCTAAGCCTGAGCCGGACAATTCCATTGCCCAGGGTCAATTCCGCGATGAGACAATCGAGATGCTGCTGGCTGATCGCCAATCCGATGACCCAACCACCATCGCAGCCGCTTCTGGCCTTTTGCAGTGCATGCCCGGATCCACCACCGTCGATCCCGTGGCTGGTTTAGATGATCCGGCCAAGGTATTTGCAACCTGTGACCTTTCGACCGGCCAGGCCTACGTGCTGGACCCCGCGCCGCTACTCGAGGGAATTGATGACCCGGCGGGCACCCGTTTGACGGGTAATGAGATCGATACCGAATCGCCAATCACCGGTGGGCTGAATCCACAGACCGGCCAGATGGAAATCGCCTTCGCCTTCAAGACCGGTGATGGTCCTAACGGCTCCGCAACGTGGGCAAAACTGACCCAGGACAACCTGCAGCAGCAGGTGGCGATCACGCTAGACTCGTCCATCATTTCCGCGCCAGTCATTCAGGGTGCTACCCCGTACGGCGCCGCGACCTCCATTACGGGTGATTTCACCCAGGAGGAAGCAACCAGCCTCGCCAACAACTTAAAGTACGGCGCACTGCCGCTGTCTTTTACCGGTGAGAACGGCGAACCCGGTGGAACCACAGAGGTTGTCCCACCGACATTGGGTAAGGCAGCGCTACAGGCAGGCCTTATCGCAGGGCTGGTAGGTCTAGTTCTTGTAGCGGCTTACGCCCTGTTCTACTTCCGCGCGTTTGGCCTGGTATCCCTGGTCACCCTGGTGGGCGCGGGTGTACTAACGTACGGCTCCATCGTCTTGCTTGGGCGCTGGATTGGCTACTCCCTGGATTTGTCCGGCATAGCGGGCCTTGTTATCGGCGTGGGTGCAACCGCGGACTCCTTTGTGGTCTACTACGAACGCATCAAGGACGAGCTACTGGAGGGGCGGACCTTCCGCTCCGCAACGACCAAGGCGTGGGAACGCGCTCGCGGCACCATTGTCACCGGCAACGCGGTGACCCTTATCGGATCCGTTATCGTCTACTTCTTGGCCATCGGTGAGGTAAAGGGCTTCGCCTTTACCCTTGGACTCACCACGGTATTCGACTTGGTTGTTTCTTTCCTGATTATGGCGCCTCTCATGCAGCTTGCCGCGCGCCGCCCGCGCTGGGCCAAGCCATCCATGAATGGCCTGGGAGGTATCTTCTCCTTGGTTGAAGAGCGCCGCAGCCACGGCCATTACGCCAAGCCGGCGAGGGATACCGCCCGCACCGAGAAGCCTTCGCACAAGTCTTCCGCCGCGGTCACCGGGGCGGCAGTCGTTACACAAACCCGCACCGATGGATCAGGCTCATCAGGGGATGACTCCAAGGACGAACCACGCTCCGAGGTTGAAACCTTGGGTGAGGAAGAGGAGAAGTAAGACATGGCTTCCGCTGTAAAAATTTCCCGCATCGACCGCCTATATACGGACGAAGGCGGCTTTGACTTCGTTGGCCGATCTAAGCTTTGGTACGGCATCACCATTGGCCTGCTCGTGGTTTCCATCGCTGCGATATTATTCCGCGGTTTCAACCTCTCGCTCGATTTTGAGGGCGGCACGAAACTCTCGATGCCCGCCGGTGAGCTGCAGGTAGAACAGGTCGAGGAGACCTTTACCGAGGCAACCGGAATTACCCCTGAGATCGTTCAAATTGTCGGTTCCGGAGCTTCCGAAACCCTCGAAATCAATACCGAGCGCCTCAGCCAGGAACAGGTTGATTCCGCGCGTCAGGCAATCTACGAAGCTCATCAACCCCTAGATGAATCAGGTAAGCCGTCCCCAGATGCAATTGGTTCCTCCACAGTGTCTGAGTCTTGGGGCTCCGCGATTACCGAGCGCATGATTATCGCAATGCTGGTCTTCCTCGCGGCGGCAACGCTGTACGTAGCGCTCCGCTTGCAACGCAACATGGCTTTCGCTGCCATCATCGCGCTGATTGCCGACGGCATCCTGATCCTCGGCATTTACGCCCTGTTCGGCCTGGAGGTTTCTCCTGCGGTAATCATCGGCCTGCTCACGGTGTTGACCTTCTCCATCTACGACTCAGTGATCGTCTTCGACAAGGTCAATGAAAATACCGAAGGAATCGAAGGCCAGCGAAGGTACACCTACGGCGAACAAGCCAATGTGGCGATTAACCAGACGGTAATGCGCTCAATTTCTACGTCCGTGATCTCTGCGCTCCCGATCATCGCCCTGTTTATCGTGGCCGTTTGGCTCATGGGTATTGGCACCCTGCGGGATCTGGCTCTAATCCAGCTGATCGGCGTTGTGGAAGGTATTTTCTCCTCAATCTTCCTGGCCACGCCACTGGCCGTTTCCTTGGCGAACCGTACCAAGAAGATCAAGCAGCATAACAAGGTCGTGGCGGAGTACCGCTCGACGTCCGGTGCGGATTCCGGCGAGCTTGCCGATGGCGACGATGATGACGTGCGCGGGTCCGTCAAGGCTGCGCCCAAGCGCACCGTGGTTTCCCCGGCTGGCTACGGCGAGCGGGCTGAGGAAGCAAGCAACCCTAAAGGTGATACCGGTTTTAATGGCGGCGCATCATGGCGCCCTAACCGTTAGCCGCAGGCAGGAAACAATAAGGACTATCACTGATGTCTATGTCAGCATTGCGACGCGGCCGAAAGGCCGTGGTGGCGTTAACAACTGCGTTGGCTGTAACGCTTGTTTCATGCAGCGCCGGTGAAGAAGGTGCGGGAATGGGGGAGCAGCAGGGTACTCCTCCATCCACCGATTTCTTCGGTTACCAGACCAATTCGCGTCTCGTGACCACTAATGCCGGCACGGCTTTCGGCGCCGCCACTAACGCAGAGCTGCTCGCGAGCCGTCTTTATCCGGCAGCGTTTGTGCCGGGACCGGGCGGCCAGCTCATTCCGAATTCTGATCTGGTGACGACCCAGGAGATTACCGAGCCCTCCCCAGATGCCCCGCGCAAGATTTTGTACACGATATCCGATCAGGCACGTTTCTCCGATGGTGAGGATGTAACTTGCGAGGATTTCCTGCTGGCCTACAAGGCTGGAAAGATGCGAGAGCTTTTTGGCTCCCAAAAGCCGCTGGCCAATGAAATTAGCAACCTCCAGTGTGCCGCCGGCTTCAAGCAATTTGTTGTCACATTCAATCCCGGTCAGGGCGAACGCTGGCGTTACCTCTTCGGCCCCGGAACGGTGATGCCGTCCCACGCCATCGCTCAAAAGGCGGGGTTGACGCAGGAGGAATTGGTTGGAGCCCTCTACGCGGAGGACCCTTACCAATTACAGGAGGTTGCCCGCCTGTGGCGTTACGGCTTTAGCGTGACGGAATTTGACCCCGATTTGCAGCTGAGCTACGGGCCATTTGTCATCGACCGAGTTGGCCCAGACGGAGAGGTCATCCTTAAGGCTAACGAGGACTACTTTGGCGATGCGCCGGCGCTAGAACAGCTAGTAGTATGGCCGCGCTCTGCAGATACGCAACGCTTGGTAGAGGATGGGGCTTTGCAAGTGCTGGACTCTTCCACTGCGAATCCAACGTGGTATGACCGCGATTCTGAGACCAACCCGTTCACGCTCCAATCCCAGCCGGGAGACCTGACGGACACATTGGTCCTATCCGGTTATGGCTTGTTTTCGCAGCAGTGGGCACGCCAGGCATTCGCTGCGTGTGTCGATCAAGGGCGCCTGGCCCAGGTCAGCTCGGAGAAATCTGGCACGGAGGTGGCCCCGGCTTACGTTCACGTGCTCCGCCATTCAGATCCCTTGATTCCGCGCCTGGATCCCGTAACCAACCCACACAAGAAGACCGACATGGAGCTCGCCGGGCAGTTGGCCGGCCAAACTATTCGTATTGGCTATCTTGGACCCGATGAGCGTCTGGCCGCTATGGTTCAGGCCATCAAGGAATCCTGCGAAGCCGCCGGGGTGACGGTTGAAGATGTTGCTGCGGAGCACATGTCCCAAATTCACCTGGAGATTGACCCGGAAACGGGTCTGCCCACCATTGACGCTTTTCTGGGGCCCGTGGATCCAATGTATGAATATGGTGGCCCGGAAGCCCTGATTCAGAACGTCTCCGCCTTGCGGGTCGCGGAGGAGAAGCTCTGGGAAGATCTTTATGACATTCCAGTGTCAGCTCAACCAAGAACCTTTATCCTTGATAGGTCAGTAGAGAACGTGGTGCCTTATACCGGTCTGTCTGGCATTGGCTGGAATATGGATCGCTGGAATATCAATGAAGAACTCGCAGGACAAGTCACCGCAACAAGTGAGGAAACAAGTGAGCAATAAGTACGCTAATACTGCCGAAGCCCTCGCGGACAAGATCCGTCTAGTCCAGGACTTCCCGGAAAAAGGAGTGCTGTTTGAAGATCTCACTCCGGTCCTAGCTGACGCCGATGCTTTTGCGGCCGTTGTGGATGGCCTTGCCGACGCTTGCGAGAGGCTAGGCGCTGACATGATCGGCGGTCTGGACGCGCGAGGATTCCTCCTCGGCTCCGCCGTCGCTTACAAGCTAGGCCTCGGCATACTAGCTATTCGCAAGGCCGGTAAACTCCCGCCTCCGGTCCTTCGTCAAGACTACGAGCTTGAATACGGTAGCGCCGCGCTCGAGATTCCGGCCGATGGGGCAGATATCAAGGGCAAGAAGATTGTTCTGGTCGATGACGTCTTGGCTACCGGAGGTACTTTATGGGGCGCTCGTCTTCTGCTTGAATCGGCGGGTGCTGAGGTGGCCGGCAACGTCGTAGTCATTGAGGTTGAAGGGCTCGGCGGGCGTGAGCGGCTTCAGGGGCCGCCATTGATCGTGCTTAAACCTGCCGATGAAGCCTAATTAGTTCAGACATCAACGATTTAACGCACAGCCTGATTCACACGCAGTAGAATAAGCCCGTATGTAGCGAGGTAACTCGGCAACGGGTTACGAAAGGCTCGCTCACTTCGCGACTAAGGTGTAGAGAGCGGGCCTTTTCAAAGTTTTCAAGGTTCCTGAAAGGGGCTTACCGTGACTAACGATAGACCTACCAAACGCCCTCCTGGTGGTTCGATGAGAAGCATGTCAGCCCGCCTGGCACGTTCGCTCACCGGTGGCAGGGTCAAGGTTAATCCGGTCCTTGATCCCCTGCTTTCCATACACAGGCAGTTCCACCCGCGCGCCGACGTGGAGACCCTGAACGCCGCCTATGCCACCGCCGAGCGTCTGCACGAGGGAGTATTCCGTAAATCCGGCGACCCTTACATCACGCACCCGTTAGCCGTTGCGACCATCGCCGCAGAAATCGGCATGGACACTACAACCATCGTGGCGGCGCTGCTCCACGACACGGTGGAGGATACAGACTACTCACTCGAGGATCTCACCAATGACTTTGGCCCCGAGGTGGCGCGCCTTGTCGATGGCGTGACCAAGCTCGATAAAGTCGCGCTTGGTGCCGCGGCAGAGGCTGAAACCATTCGCAAAATGATCGTGGCTATGGCGCAGGATCCACGTGTCTTGGTCATCAAGGTGGCAGACCGCCTCCACAACATGCGCACGATGCGCTTCCTTAAACCGGAAAAGCAGGCCAAGAAGGCGCGGCAGACGCTTGACGTCATAGCGCCGTTAGCCCACCGCCTGGGTATGGCAAGCGTCAAATGGGAGCTAGAGGACCTCTCCTTCGCTATTTTGTACCCAAAGAAATACGACGAGATTGTCCGCATGGTCGCCGATCGGGCGCCTTCGAGGGACAAGGCCTTAAAGGAGATCATCAACCAGACCACCGCCGCTTTGAAGGAAAACGGCATCGATGCAGAGGTCATGGGTAGGCCTAAGCACTACTGGTCGATCTATCAAAAGATGATTGTCCGAGGCCGGGACTTTGCAGAAATCTTCGACCTTGTGGGCATTCGCGTCCTCGTCGATGACATCAATAGTTGTTACGCGGCAATCGGCGTGGTGCACTCGCTGTACGCAGCCCTACCGGGCCGTTTTAAGGACTATATTTCCTCGCCTCGCTTTGGCGTCTACCAGTCACTGCACACTACCGTGCTGGCGGCTGGGGGAAGTACGCTTGAGGTTCAGGTACGCACCCATGAGATGCATTACAACGCCGAGTACGGCGTCGCTGCGCACTGGCGGTACAAGGAGCTTAAGGGCAAGAACTCCTCCAATTCCGAGGAAGTAGACCAGATGGCGTGGATGCGCCAGCTGTTGGACTGGCAGAAGGAAGCCGCGGATCCTAACGAGTTCTTGGATTCCCTGCGCTACGACCTTACGTCGAAGCAGATCTTTGCATTTACCCCTAAGGGTGACGTGGTGAACCTACCCGCGGGCTCCACCCCGGTCGATTTTGCCTTCGCGGTCCACACGGAGGTGGGGTACCGCTGCATCGGTGCCAAGGTCAACGGCAAACTTGTGGCCCTGGAATCGAAACTCAAATCCGGTGATCGCGTGGAGATCTTCACGTCTAAGGACCAGAATGCTGGCCCGTCCCGCGACTGGCAAGAATTCCTGGTCAGCCCGCGCGCCAAGGCGAAGGTACGGCAATGGTTCGCCAAAGAGCGCCGTGAGGAGCACCTGGAGGCTGGCCGTGACGCGCTCGCCGCGGAGGTCCAGCGGGGCGGCCTGCCGATGCATAGGCTGTTTACGGCTTCCTCGATGAAACAGGTAGCCGAGCAGCTGCATTACCCCGATGTGGACGCACTCTACACCGCCATCGGGGCTGGGCACGTTTCTGCCCAGCACGTCGCTCACCAGCTTGTCTCCTTGTTTGGGGACACCGATGATGCCGTAGATGCGCTGGCTTCCCGCACTCCGTTCTCTGAGCTCGAGCAGTCCCGCATCCAGCACACCAAGGACTCTTCCACGGGTACCGGAATCCTGGTCGAGGGCAGCCCCGATGTGATGGCTAAGCTGGCGAAGTGCTGCCAGCCGGTTCCCGGCGATGAGATCTTTGGATTCGTTACCCGTGGTGGCGGCGTTTCAGTTCACCGTACTGATTGCACTAATGCCGAAAAGCTTAAGTCTGAGCCCGAGCGCATGATGAACGTTGCATGGTCCAATGGCAATGCCTCCTCCGGGGCGTTTGCCGCCACCCTGCAACTTGAGGCCCTTGACCGGCAGGGCCTGCTCTTCGAGCTCACCAGGGTATTTAGCGATCAGAACCTCAACGTTTTGGCCATGAATTCCAACCGCGGCGATGACCACATCGCAACGGTACGCTTCACGTTCTCTATTTCGGACACCAAGCAGCTGGGGCAGCTTATGACCTCCCTGCGCAACACGGAGGGCGTCTTCGACGTGTACCGTGTGACGGCTTAAGACTTGATGACGCTATGACTAGGAAGGACGAGGGGAGTGACGCGTAGTGGACTGGTCTGAGTTATTCATGGAATCCCTGCGTCAACAGCTGCTCTTGGAGCCCTATCGCGTACCGGTAGTTATTGTCTCCACGGTCGGCATCTACATAGCCTTCATGGTCTTGGTAAAGATCTTTGGTTCCCGTGTGCTGACATCGATGACGGCATCTGACGCGGTCATCATCATCATGTTCGGCGCGGTTGCGGGACGAGTCATCCTTGGCCATCCGCCGACGCTCATGACCGGAATCATTGGCCTTACGGTGCTGATGCTCCTTGAGGCCGCGTTTGGGACTTTGCGCCGCTTCGTTGGTTGGTCCAAATTCATCGATCGTCGGCCGGTTCTCCTGATGTATCGCGGCGAGCCGTTGAAAGAGAATATGCATTTTTCTCACGTCAGCCAGGGGGACATCCATTCCGCGATACGCAAGGCGGGTATAGCTAGGGCTGAGGATGTCCAGGTAATGATTCTCGAGCCTACCGGGCAGATATCGATCATCCGCACGGGCCAGCCCCTAGATCCCGCGGTCTTTTCCGACGTCCTAGGTGCCGAAAAGCTCCAAAGAGCTATCGAAGGATAGGCCGGCCAAGGCATAACGGAAAGCAAAAGGCCGGTACCGCAAGGTACCGGCCTTTAACCTCGATCAAGTTGCGCTGTACGCCGCTGCTTACTTGACGATGAACTTCTGTACGAAAGTAATGAGGGTGCCCAGCGCGCCAATAGCGGCGGTGGCCACGGAGATCCAACCGAGGATTTCCTTGGAGTCAACGTCGGAAGAGCTCTGAGCCTCAGGGGTGGTTGACTCGTCGGTGTTCTGGAAGTTTGCTACCGCGTTATCTACGACCGGGGTGGCCGTCTCCTGTGCAGTAGCAACGGAGGTGGAGGCGAAGGTCATAGCAACTGCGGCTACGCCTGCAGCGATGGACTTACGAAGCTTCATAAAATGTGTCCTTAGCTCGAGAGGATTTTAGCTTACTGCAAGAGATTAGCCGCCAGTATAAACAATTTCAAGGGGTAATTTTCTCCTAAACTACCTCAATTTTATGGGCCAACTTCCGCGACCAAGTGGGGGCTTCCCATGTCTCAAAGCAGCCGTGGGGGCGTTTCGATGGGGCAAACGCAATGGCACCAATGGCCGCGATCGCGAATGGCCTTGGTTGCGCGCAATGCAACCAAGGCCATTGGTGAAAGCTATCGCGGTTTTAACCCGCAAAGGCTAAAAGTCTACTGAACGGAGGCCGTTTCGATTTTGATCTCTTCCGCAGGGGCGCCGTCGGGCTGGCCGCCGGCGACTCCGATTTCGGCGACCTTGGCCAGGGTTTCCATGCCCTCTTCGTTAATCTTGCCGAAATAGGTGTAGTCAGGCGGCAGAGTGGAATCCTCGTAATTTAGGAAGAACTGGGAACCGTTCGAGTTCGGGTCCTGAGCACGCGCCATGGCGATGGTGCCCTTAGGGTAGATAACGGTTGCAGCGGCGTCATCGCCCTTCTCGTCGTATGGGTACTCAGTTGCAAAGCCGTAGCCTGGGCCACCCATGCCATCGCCCTGGGCGCCCCCGCCTACTGCGTTAGGGTCGCCGCACTGGAGGACAAAGATACCTGAGGAGGTTAGGCGGTGGCAGACGGTGTCATCGTAAAAGCCCTCATTAATGAGGTGTTCCATCGAATTGACGGCGCAGGGTGCAACCGCTCGGTCGAGCTCGAGGCCAATCGGTCCCTGGTTAGTCTCAAGGGAAGCGTTAACCACGCCCTCGGTGGAAACGTTAGTGCCGTTAGGGGCTTGCACCCCGGCGTCTTGGCCGTCTGGGGTGTATTCGCAGGTGACGGTGGCAGGCAGAGCCTCATTGCGGGCCAAACTCAGGGCGGTTGCCTCGGGCATCTGCTCGGCGCCTGCTGACTCCGATGACGTTGCCTGATCCTCAGCAACGACCTGCTCTTCGGAGTCACGCGTCGCCATAAAGAAGATGCCGCCGACTACGGCCAAGATGACAACAGCGGAGGCGAGAACGACGCCCAACGGACGGGTCTTTTCCTTGCGCTCCCGAGATTTCAGTTCACGTTCAAGGTGGCTGAGCGCGTCCTCGCCACGCTTTTTATTATTCGGCACTAGTGGTTTCCCTTTTCTACTTTTCCTCGTTGACGGTGGAAAATTCAGGGTTGATTGTAGCCAAAAGGCCGGGAGGAAGGAAAAGGGTAAGGAAAAGGTAGTTGAAAAGAAAACGTGGCGAACAGGCGTGGATCACGGGTATCTTCGTGGGCATGGCTAACGTAACTTTCAAAGGTAACCCAGCACAGACCAACGGCGAACTTCCAGCCGTGGGTGATAAGCTTCCTGCTTTCTCCTTCGTAGGCTCGGATCTCGCAGATATTACCGCGGAGGACTTCGCCGGCAAGCGCCTTGTTATCTCCCTTTTCCCATCCGTTGACACCGGCGTGTGCGCCCAGGCTCTGCGCACCTTCAATGAGAAGGCCGCAGCCCTGGATAACACCGTGGTTCTCTCCGTGTCCAAGGACCTGCCCTTCGCTCAGGAGCGCTTCTGCGCGGCAGAGGGCATCGAAAACGTCGTGAACGCATCCGCGTTTCGCGCCGATGAGGACTTCGGCCTGACCCTGGCCGATTCCCCTCTCAAGGGCCTGCTCGCCCGCGCCGTCATCGTCACTGATGAGGAGCAGAAGGTCATCTACACTGAGCTCGTTGACGAAATCACCACCGAGCCTGACTACGAGGCCGCACTCGCCGCCCTGAACTAAACCCCAGTCTTCTGGTTCCAGTTAAACCGGTGCCGCGTTGCATGGTGCAATGTGGCGCCGGTTTTCTAATCCCCACCCCTTTAGCTACTCACCGCTGTTGAGCTAGGGATAGGGTAGGGGCATGGAGATTATGGGTTTTGCGGCTGGACCGTACAAAACGAATACCTTCGTTGTGGCCAACGAGGGGCACTGCTTCGTGGTTGACCCGGGGATGCACGCAATGGGCAGGGTGCTTGAACTCGTAGAAGAAAAGCGGCTAACCATTGACGCCATCGTGCTGACCCACGGGCACCTTGACCACACCCGTGAGGCCGGTGACTTAGCCAGGTTGAAAAGCCTGCCGGTCTACATTCACCGTAATGACGAGTTCATGCTGGAGGACGGGGCTGGCGTCTCGCCGGAGTCCCAGCTGTTGTTCAACGCCAAGGACATGGTGGCAATCGATGACGTGCGTTACCTTGAGGATGGCGGCACGTTTGAATCATGCGGGCTGAGCTTCGAGGTTCGCCACGCCCCGGGGCATTCACCAGGGTCCGTGTTGCTTGTAACAGAAGAGTTCGCTCTCGTTGGGGACGTCATCTTTCGCGGTTCCATTGGGCGAACCGATTTGGAGCATTCTGACGACGCGGCTATGAAGCGCACATTAGCCGGGCCAGTGTGGGCCATGGACGATGCCCTCACGCTGCTGCCCGGGCACGGTCCCACCACGACCATGCGTGTGGAACGTGCTACCAATCCATTCCTTCGTACTATCCGTGAGGTAATTTAATCGCTGTGAGTGATTCAAAGAAGTTCAAGGCATTGGCCGCCCCGAAGGGCGTGCCGGAATACATCCCACCGTCATCGGCGACGTTCTACAAGGTTCGCCAAACAATGGTGGAGCAGGCGCATTTGTCTGGTTTCCAGCATATTGAGCTGCCAATTTTTGAGGACACCACACTTTTTGCACGCGGAGTGGGTGAGTCCACGGACGTGGTCAGCAAGGAAATGTACACCTTCGCGGATCGTGGTGACCGCTCTGTTACGCTGCGCCCGGAAGGAACCGCTGGCGTAATGCGGTCTGTGATCCAGCACAACTTGGATCGCGGCCAATTGCCGGTCAAGCTTGCGTACTACGGGCCGTTTTTCCGCTACGAGCGACCACAGGCCGGCCGCTACCGCCAGCTGCAGCAGGTGGGCGTTGAGGCGATTGGTGTGGATGACCCGGCCCTTGATGCTGAGGTAATTGCACTCGCGGACCGCACATACAAGGCTCTTGGCCTGAGCGGATACCGCCTCGAGGTCACGAGCTTGGGCGATAACACGTGCCGCCCTGAGTACCGCGATAAGCTTCAGGAATTCCTATTCAAGCTCGATTTGGATGAGGAGACGCGTCGCCGAGCGGAGATTAATCCTCTGCGCGTGCTTGACGATAAGCGCCCCGAAATGCAAGAAGCCACCGCCGACGCACCGTTGATGCTGGATTACCTGTCTCCAGAGTGCCGGGAGCATTTTGAGACCGTCACCGGATTGCTGGCAGACATGGGCGTAGATTACGTCGTCAACCCCCGTATGGTTCGTGGGTTGGATTATTACACCAAGACCTGCTTCGAGTTTGTTCATGATGGCCTGGGTGCCCAGTCCGGCATCGGCGGCGGCGGCCGATATGACGGCCTAATGGCTCAGCTCGGAGGCCAGGATCTGTCCGGAATTGGCTACGGCCTGGGCGTAGACCGCGCGGTCCTCGCGCTGGAGGCTGAGGAGATCACCCTCGATGGGGTTGACCGCCGCGTGGACGTGTTCGGCGTAGCTCTGGGCCTCGAGGCGAAAAAGGCAATGACGGTTGTTATCAATGAACTGCGTAAGGCCGGTATTTCTTCCGATATGTCTTTCGGCGACCGTGGCCTCAAGGGCGCCATGAAGGGCGCGGATAGGGCTGGCGCTCGCTTCGCTCTAGTCCTAGGCGACCAGGAATTGGACAATGGCACCGTGGCCCTCAAAGACCTGGAGGCGCACGAGCAGACCGATGTCCCCTTGGCCGATATTGCTCGGGTTGTAGCCGGCAAGCTCGGCTAGCCACGTAAAGGATCGCGAAAAGCTCCCTTCCACCCGCGACGGTTCGAAGTCAACGGGCGGAGGGGAGCTTCTCTTTGGCTTCTACCCGGTGCCGCGCCCTTGCTTATTTGCTGGGGTTACCGGGCCCGGTGGGTTGGAACGCTAAGCCCTAGCACTCCACCTGGGAGACGGAGAATCCCATGGTTTTAGCCAGGCCGCCAACGGAGGTCTCCTTGTACTTGACCAGCATGTCCCGGCCGGTTTCCGCCATCGTGTGCACTGCATCGTCCAGGCTGACGCGGTTGGTGCCCTCACCCATACGGGCGAGCCGGGCCGCATTGATGGACTTAACCGCGCCGATAGCGTTGCGCTCAATGCAAGGAATCTGTACCAAACCACCTACCGGGTCGCACGTGAGGCCAAGGTTATGCTCGAGCGCGATTTCAGCGGCATTTTCGACCTGGACCGGGGTCGCCCCGAGCAGCTCCGCCATGCCGGCGGCCGCCATTGAAGAAGCGGAACCCACCTCGCCTTGGCAGCCCACCTCGGCGCCGGAAATCGAGGCGTTAATCTTGATGATCAGGGCAATCGCGGCGGCAGTTAGCAGGAAACGGCGAGCGTCATTTCGGGTGAAATCAGCCATGAAGTCACGCGCGTAGTGGAGTACGGCGGGGATAATTCCGCAGGCACCATTGGTGGGGGCGGTAATGACACGGCCGCCGGCAGCATTTTGCTCATTGACGGCCAGCGCGTAGAGGTTTACCCAGTCCATGGCGGACAGGCCCCAATTTTCCTCCATATGCTCATTGATGAGGCGCTTGTACATCTGCGGTGCGCGGCGGGTCACATTCAACCCGCCGGGCAAGATACCGGTGGTTGAAATTCCGGCCGTGACGCACTCGCGCATAATCTCCCAGCACAGATCCAGGTGGGCGTGGACGAAATCGGCGCCGCCATCCGCTGCATGGATATGAGACTGGTTAGCCAGCACGACCTCCCAGATGGCCAGGTCCTGCTCCTTGCATATTGCTAGCAATTCGGCACCGGTAGAAAAGGGGTATGGAACCTCCTCGGTGGTGGGGCCCGCGGCCAGGCCGGCGGGAACCTCATCGTTGGCCCCTAGCTCCTCGTTGAGTTCTTCCTCGGAGAGGATGAACCCGCCACCGACCGAAAAGTAGTGCGCGTTAGTGGCTAACTCGTTGCCATCCGCATCCCACGCGGAAAAGATTAGGCAGTTCGGATGCTGCGCTACAGGAGTGCTGTTGAAAGCGATGGAGAATTCCACCGTGCCATTAGGGCCAGTTATTGACCCTGTAGAGGGGATGATGCTGCCCGCCTGGGGTTCTGCATCCAATGGAACGCTTAGCGGATCCCATCCGGCTAATCCGAGGATTACCGCTCGATCCGTGGCGTGCCCCTTGCCGGTCGCGGCCAAGGACCCCCGTAATTCGGTGTGAACCTTTGCCGGGTATTGGGGCAGCGACTCGGCAAAAACCTTGGCCGCGCGCATTGGGCCCACTGTGTGCGAGGAGGATGGGCCAATACCAATGGAAAAGATTTCAGTCACACTAATTGCCACGTAATTAGCTCCTTCGGAAAATTGTTTCTTGCTGCCTGCTCACTTGACTTCAAGTAAGGGATGAGCGGCAACGGAGGTAAGTTCACCACGAGGTCTTGGCGAATCGAGGCCAATTCTTATTTCTTCCGTGTCATGCCTTATCCATGGTAGCGCGCCGTGCAGGCATCATTAAAGGCAAGCCCTCGTCTGGCTTGTCTTAGATGTGAGACAAGGGGTCTCCGGTTAAAAATAACTCTACATTGATAGGAGGTTTTATTCCCATTCAACGGCCTCTAGGAGCGCGGCCAGGTCAGATGAGGTTATTATGCGCAGCGGAGTTTGATTGGGTTTGCCCGTTTCAGTCAGGATAACCGCAAAAGCATGAGTTCCATCTTTGCCCGGATCCAGTGCTGCGTCTAAGGCCTCCTGCGCGCTGGCGTTGCGCGGCAGAAACACCGCACGGTCGACGGGCTCGCCGAATCTCAAGACCTCACCCACTGTGCGGGCATCCAGGTGATTGTTATCGGCAAGGTCGGCGGCAACCCAGTGGGTGATGACATTCGTGGTCAACAACGCGGTGAAATTGCCAGCGTCGTAAATCGGGATTTGCGAATAGCCCTTTGTCCGGATGAGCTTCAGAGCGGAGTTGATTGAGTCGTTGGAAGCAAGGGTTTCCACGCGCGCTTGCCCCAGGATATCGAGGGCCGCCGGGGGATTGGTAAGCAGCCGTTCGAGGTTCTCAATCTCCTTGACCACCTGCGGGTGCGGTTCCGCAATAGTTTGCCCGTCATTGTAACGGCCGTGCGAGATAGCGTTTCGGAGATTCCCGTAGTCCTTGAGAACCTCGGCCTGACGCGCGCTGAGCATGTGGTGGTCGCGGGCCCGGTCAACCATCCACCAAAACGAGTCAGAACGCTTGGCGTTTAGCACCGCGCGCAGGTGCGACTCAATGTTGTTGAAAGCCGCAAGGAAGGGGATAGCACGTGAGGTATGCGCCTTCGAAGAGTCATTCATGCCCTCGACTCTAATGAACGCGGTGGTCACGTGCTAGGGATAGGAGGCAGTCTGGTCTCAGCGCAAACCCCTGACTTCCCGGCTGCATCGGCAGTGGGCAATCAGGGGACGCAAAAGCATGTTTTAGGAGTTGTACACGCCACGCTCGAGGGTGTCACAGGAGGCCATGGTGCCCTCACGGTAGCCAGTCAGGAACGCATTCTGGCGCTGCTCTGAAGAACCGTGGGTCCACTGGTCCGGTCGAACCTCCCCGCCGGAGCGGCGCTGGATATTATCGTCACCCACCGCGCGGGCGGTATCGATTGCCGAACGCACCTGCTCATCTGTGATCTTCTCGAGGAAGGCATCCTCGCCTTCGTCGGCATGATGCGCCCACAAGCCGGCATAGCAATCGGCCTGGAGCTCAATTTTCACAGCATTGGAATCCTCTCCCGGCTCGTTGTAGTTAGAGAGGCTCAGCGTTCCCTCGAGTTGCTGGATGTGGTGGCCAAACTCATGTGCGACGATGTACATCTGTGCCAAAGGAGCGTTATCGCCGCCCATCTGCTCTAGCTGATTAAAGAAGGACACATCGAAATAAGAGCTCTGGTCCGCGGGGCAGTAGAACGGGCCGGTCTGCGCGGATGCATAACCACAGCCGGACTGGGTAGTGTCTTGGAAAATCACCAGACCGCCCTGCACGTAGTCAATTCCGGCCTCGGCGGGCAGTACGTTGGTCCACACGTCATCGACGGACTTGGCGGCAAATTGCACGCGACACTCGGCATACTTATTGGCAGACTCCGCGGAATTGCAGTGCGCCAAGGCATCAGAATCCTGCGCGGACTCAACCTGTCCCTGGTTGGATTGGCCGCCGCCCACGAGGCCGCCCAGGTCCCCTGGATTGCCGCCCATCAATAGGAACAGGCCAATGAGCAGTAGCGAGCCAATGCCGCCGCCGGCGGCGATAGTTCCACCGCGGCCGCCGCCACCGGTACGTGTATTTGAACGTGCGCTGTAGTCAGCTCCTTTGCGAAATGTCATGGCTTGATATTGCCACACGGGCTCCGGATTGCGGCCTTTGGAGGAGAAATTTTCACCAAAAGTCTTCCAGGCTTTCAGTTTTGGGTAGCACCCAGCCGCAATTCAAACGTGACTGCGAAGGCCCCACTCAGCGCCGGCGCGCTAGCGGTTACGAAACATTATTCGCGCTAGATTCCACCTAGTGCGGGCTTTACGGGCCAAACAATGTAGACTTTGTCCCGTTGTGACTCTTGGGTGGTCGCTGCTTTGGCATGCTCTGGCTTATATCCGAGTATGGGCAGCGGACTAGTAGGAGTGAAAAGAAGACAAGTTATTAGTGGAAGTTGAGGCTTCAAAGTGCTGCGTACCCATTTGGCAGGCGAACTCCGCAAGGACATCGCTGGGCAGACCGTAACCCTGACTGGTTGGGTTTCTCGCCGCCGTGACCACGGTGGTGTGATCTTCATCGACCTGCGTGACCGTTCCGGCATCGCTCAGGTAGTGTTCCGCGAGTCCGAGGTAGCAGAGCGCGCCCATGACCTGCGTTCCGAGTTCTGTGTCAAGGTAACTGGTGTAGTTGAACCGCGCCCGGAGGGCTCGGAAAACCCTAACCTGCCGTCGGGTGAGATCGAGGTCAACGTCACCGACCTCGAGGTCCTCAACAAGTCCGCGGCCCTGCCATTCCAGATTGATGACCCATCCTCCTCAGGTGAGGTAGGAGAAGAGGCGCGCCTGCGCTACCGCTACCTGGATCTGCGCCGCAAGACCCAGGGCGATGCACTGCGTCTGCGCTCGGCCGCCAATCGTGCGGCCCGCAAGGTACTGGACAAGCATGAATTTACGGAGATTGAGACTCCGACCCTGACCCGTTCCACTCCAGAGGGCGCCCGCGACTTCCTAGTACCCGCGCGCCTGAAGCCGGGTTCGTGGTACGCGCTGCCGCAGTCCCCACAGCTGTTTAAGCAGTTGCTCATGGTGGCGGGCATGGAACGCTACTACCAGATCGCTCGCTGCTACCGCGATGAGGATTTCCGCGCTGACCGCCAGCCGGAGTTCACCCAGCTCGATATCGAGATGTCTTTCGTTGACCAAGAGGACGTTATCGCCCTCGCGGAAGAGATCGTCGCAGAACTGTGGAAGCTCATCGGCTATGAGATCACCACTCCAATTCCTCGCATGACTTACGCGGAGGCCATGAAGAAGTACGGCTCCGACAAGCCCGATCTGCGTTTCGATATTGAGATTGTGGAGTGTACGGATTTCTTCAAGGACACCACGTTCCGCGTATTCCAGAATGAGTACGTTGGCGCGGTAGTAATGGAGGGTGGCGCATCCCAGCCGCGCCGCCAGCTCGACGCTTGGCAGGAGTGGGCGAAGCAGCGTGGTGCCAAGGGATTGGCCTACATCCTCGTAGGTGAAGACGGAGAGCTTGGCGGACCTGTGGCCAAGAACATCACCGACGCAGAGCGTGAGGGAATTGCTTCCCACGTCGGCGCTAAACCCGGTGACTGCATCTTCTTCGCCGCTGGCGATACCAAGTCCTCCCGCGCCCTGCTGGGCGCCGCCCGCGGTGAAATCGCCGAGAAGCTGGGGCTTATCAAGGAGGGCGACTGGGCCTTTACTTGGGTCGTCGACGCTCCGTTGTTCGAGCCGGCCGCGGACGCAACCGCGTCCGGCGACGTGGCACTGGGCCACTCCAAGTGGACCGCCGTTCACCACGCCTTTACCTCTCCGAAGCCAGAGTGGCTGGACAGCTTCGACCAGAATCCGGGTGAGGCCACGGCCTACGCCTATGACATCGTCTGCAACGGCAACGAAATTGGCGGCGGCTCCATCCGTATTCACCAGCAGGATGTGCAAAAGCGCGTCTTCGATGTGATGGGCATCGGCGAGGACGAGGCCCAGGAGAAGTTCGGATTCTTGCTGGACGCGTTCTCCTACGGCGCCCCACCACACGGCGGTATCGCCTTTGGCTGGGACCGTATTGTCTCCCTGCTCGGCGGTTTTGAATCCATTCGTGACGTCATCGCGTTCCCCAAGTCCGGTGGCGGCGTGGATCCGCTCACCGATGCTCCAGCCCCAATTCCAGCGGCGCAGCGCAAGGAAACTGGCGTGGACTTCAAGCCAGAGAAGGCCAAGGACGGCAAGGATTCCAAGGCCCAGAAGGCTAAGTAGCCGCTCGGTCCGTCATTACCTGAATCGGGTGCAGACGTGCGCGTTTACATGCACCCGACCCGCCGGCTTTATAGCGGCGGTAGACTATCGCCCATCGCGCCGTTTCGAGCCCAGTAGGAATTAGCTATACAGGGCCAGCGGCCGGTGGGCATTGTCAAGAGGCGCCCGGATAGGGCGCTGGAAGCAACCCTGCAAGGACAGATTTCGTGGAACTGAACGTAGACCAAGTCGTGGAGATCGCTTACGATCTGCTCACTTCTCGATACGGAGGCGCTCCAGAGCTGAGTGACGTCACCGTATTGAGCGGTTCGGGTCAAGCCACGGTAGTGCGGGCTAAGGTTGCGCCTTCGGCGTTCTTGCCCCACCGGTCGGTGGTCATTAAGTACACGCCGGTCTCCGGCAACCTGATTGATGATGCAGCACTGCTGCGCGAGGTGGTGGCGTACCAGTTCACCACGTCCCTGCCGGAAGAGGTACGCCCCGGCCCGGTTCTTCTGGCCTACGATATGGGGCAGCGCATCCTGGTTCTCTCCGATGCTGGCGATTCCGATACGCTGATCGACTTGCTGACGCGGGCTGGTGACGAACAGCGCCTCAATGTTTTGCGGTCCCTGGGCACGGAACTGGGCCAGATGCACGCGGGCACCGCGGGGCGGGAATCGGATTACAACGCGCTTCTCAATCGCATGCTGCGCCAGTATCCCGAATTCGGTGAGATGCAGAAATTGCGTGACGATTCCCTCCGAGCCTCCATTGCCATTGGCGCTGACTTGATTGCCGAGGCTGGGGTGGTGGTCCCCGATGAGGTTCGCCGCTTGGCCATCACCGCGCAGGAGACTTTGCAATCTGGTCACGAGTTGGCGTTTACCCCCTTTGACCTGTCGCCGGACAACGTGATTGTGGGCAAGCGCGTTCACTTCCTGGATTACGAGTGGGCGGGCTTCCGCAACGTGTGCTTCGATGTTGCGTGCGTAGTCGCGGGCTTCCCCCAATTCCTTTTCGCCCGGTCCATCTCCGACGCAGAGGCCGCGGCCTTCCAGGCTGCGTGGGCGCGCGAGGTACGGGGCGTGTGGCCTGGACTCGCGGATAAGCACGTGCAGGACCGCCTGGTGGTTGCCTGCATGATCGGTTGGGCATTTTCGTCAGTGGCCACCATGTTTGCCGGAAGCCTCGACGGGGTTGTGGACCTGGCGCAGGGTGCGCGCGAGGAGTACGGCAGCGCCGGGGCCTCATTCCTGCGTTCCCCGGACCGCGGTCCCTTTACCGAGGAAGACAAGCTCATCCGCCGTGATTTGTATGAGACCTTCGAGGCCCTCATGCGTTTCGCGGGGCACTGGGGGGATCCGGAAAGCGAAGGGGTATCATCCTTCGCCCAAGAAATGGCCATCCGCTTAGGGCCGCACACGCCATGAGTCAGGACTCACTGTTTGGCGCGAGGGCATCCAGCGAAGCTGCCTCCGGTGGTCTGCGCGGGCGCGGTCAAGAGATGTTCGCCACCCACGCGGGATCGCCTCTGGCTGCGCGTATGCGCCCACGCAGCCTTGACGAGGTAGTTGGCCAATCCCACCTGCTGGACGAGGGCAAGCCGCTGCGCCGGCTCGTTGAGGGCTCTGGAGAGGCCAGCGTGATTTTGTACGGCCCGCCGGGCACGGGCAAAACCACCATCGCCTCGCTTATTGCGGCGGCCATGGGCCAGCAGTTTGTGGGACTATCGGCGCTGGACTCTGGGGTTAAGCAAGTTCGGGAGGTTATCACCCATGCCAGGCATGATGCCGCGCGTGGCGTGCGCACCGTGCTGTTTATCGACGAAGTTCATCGCTTTTCCAAAACCCAACAAGATGCTTTGCTCGCCGCCGTGGAAAACCGGACGGTCCTGCTGGTGGCGGCGACCACTGAGAATCCCTCCTTTTCGGTGGTATCTCCGTTACTGTCCCGGTCGCTTTTGCTTCAGCTCAAGCCACTAGAGGCGGACGACCTTAAGCGCGTGGCCCACCGCGCCCTGGAAGATCCGCGGGGTTTGGGTGGGCGCGTGAGCGCTTCCGAGTCCGCACTGGATCAGCTCGTGCTCCTCGCCGGCGGCGATGCCCGCCGTACCTTGACCTATCTGGAGGCTGCGGCCGAGGCAGTGCCCGACGGCGGAGAAATTACGGTAGAAACCATCAAAGAAAACGTCAATAGGGCAGTGGTGCGCTATGACCGTGATGGGGATCAGCACTATGACGTTGTAAGCGCTTTTATCAAGTCCATCCGCGGCTCCGATGTAGACGCGGCCCTCCATTACCTGGCGCGGATGATTGAGGCGGGGGAAGACCCGCGCTTTATCGCGCGCCGCTTGATCGTGCATGCGTCGGAGGACATCGGTATGGCGGACCCTACCGCCTTGCCTACGGCGGTGGCCGCGGCGGAGGCTGCCCAGCTCATCGGCTTGCCCGAGGCACGGATCCCCTTGGCGCAAGCGGTGATCCATCTGGCCACTGCGCCCAAATCGAACGCGGTGATGCAGGCAATCTCCGCCGCTCAGGCAGATGTGGCCTCGGGCCGGATTGGGCACGTGCCGCCGCATTTGCGGGACGGGCATTACGAGGGGGCCAAGCGCATCGGCTCAGCGGTGGGCTATAAGTTCCCGCATGACGATCCGCGAGGCGTCGTGGCCCAGCAATATCTTCCGGACGAGTTAAAAGAAGCGGTGTATTACCGGCCCACGGATCATGGCGCCGAAAAGCGTATCCGCGACTTTCTACCGCGACTACGGGAAATTGTTCGCGGCTTGAAACCTCGAAAATAGCGGAGCCGTGGCAGGCGCCGCTAAAGTCAACGGGTAGATGCGGGGACAAGGCGAGCCCTGACGTGCATTTGGGGTCCCTGCGCGGGTAAAGTGAGCCCGATACGGAAAACTGCCTCACACAAAGGATTTTGCTCGTGCAGACTCATGAGATTCGGGAACGCTTTACCCAGCACTACGTTAACGCCGGCCACGAGGCCGTGCCTAGCGCGTCCCTGATCCTGGATGACCCAAACCTGCTGTTCGTCAACGCGGGAATGGTACCTTTCAAGCCTTACTTCCTGGGTCAGCAGACTCCACCTTTTGCAAACGGCACGGCCACCTCAATTCAGAAGTGCGTGCGCACGCTGGACATCGAGGAAGTGGGTATAACCACGCGGCACAACACCTTCTTCCAGATGGCCGGTAATTTTTCCTTTGGTCAATACTTCAAGGAAGGCGCCATTAAACACGCGTGGTCGCTGCTGACTAACTCCGTAGAGGACGGCGGCTACGGTCTAGACCCTGAGCGCCTATGGGTCACGGTTTTCGAAACCGATGATGAGGCTGCCGAAATTTGGCACAACCAGGTGGGCGTTCCAACCGAGCGCATCCAGCGCATGGGCATGGAGGATAACTACTGGTCCATGGGTATCCCAGGGCCTTGCGGTCCGTGTTCAGAGATCTACTACGACCGTGGCCCGGAATACGGCGTAGAAGGCGGCCCAGTGGCCGACGATAACCGCTATATGGAAATCTGGAACCTTGTGTTCATGCAGTTTGAGCGCGGCGCAGGGGATAAGAAGGGTAACTTCCCGATCCTCGGCGAACTGCCTCAGAAGAACATTGATACTGGCATGGGCGTGGAGCGCGTTGCCTGCATCCTCCAGAACGTGGATAACGTCTATGAGACCGATTTGCTGCGCCCGGTCATTGACGCCGCAGAGGAGCTCACGGGCGCCGCATACGGCTCCAAGCAGGAAGATGACGTGCGCTTCCGCGTCGTGGCGGATCACTCGCGCACCGGCATGATGCTGATTCTTGACGGCGTTACCCCGTCCAATGAGGGACGCGGATATATCCTCCGCCGGTTGCTGCGCCGAATCATCCGCTCGGCGCGCCTGCTGGGCGCCAAGGGCGGTACTCTTGAGCGTTTCATGAATACCATCATGGACACGATGAGCCCGTCCTACCCTGAAATTGCCGAGAACCGCGAGCGAATTCTGCGGGTCGCCGTCAATGAGGAAAAGGCCTTCCTGAAGACCCTGGAATCCGGCACCCACCGTTTCGATGAGGCGGCCGCTGCCGTTAAGTCTGCCGGCGCCACAACGCTGTCCGGCGACGAGGCCTTCGCCCTGCATGACACCTATGGATTCCCCATCGACCTGACGCTTGAGATGGCTTCTGAGGCTGGATTGAGCGTCGATATGGATGCCTTCAACGCCGCCATGGCCGAACAACGTGCGCGCGCGAAGGCTGACAACAAGGCGAAGAAGCATGGCCACGCGGACGAATCCCTGTACCGCGAATGGGTTGATAACAACGCGACCGTGTTCACCGGTTACGAGGAACTAGTCTCCGACGCGAAGGTCATTGGCCTGGTCCGTGATGGGCAAAAGGTTAACGAGGTGGAGGTAGGGGACACCGTAGAGGTAATCCTCGATCAGTCCCCGCTGTACGCGGAATCCGGCGGCCAGACCGCCGACCGTGGCCGCCTAATTGCAGGAGACACGCTTCTGCAGATTGACGACGTTCAGAAAATCGGAAAGAAGCTCTGGGTACACAAGGCTACAGTGACCGCGGGAGGCCTTGATCTGGGGACCACGGTCACCGCGGAGGTTGACCCGAACTGGCGCCATGGCGCTACCCAGGCGCACACGGCAACCCACCTCATTCACGCGGCGCTGCGGCAGGTGCTTGGTCCCACCGCAGTCCAGGCTGGTTCCCTGAACCGACCGGGATACCTGCGCTTTGACTTCAACTTCACCGAGCAGCTCAGCCAGGCCCAGTTGGAGGAGATCGCACTGATTACCAACCAGGCCATTGACGCCAACTTCGCCGTCAACACCATCGAGACGTCCTTGGACAAGGCGAAGCAGATGGGGGCTATGGCACTGTTCGGTGAGAACTATGGTTCCCAGGTTAGGGTCGTGGAAATCGGAGGCCCGTTCTCCATCGAGCTGTGTGGTGGCACCCATGTGGCTAACTCCGCGGAGATCGGCCCAGTTTCTGTTCTTGGCGAGTCCTCTGTAGGCTCCGGAGCCCGCCGAATCGAGGCGTACTCCGGCTTGGATGCTTTCAAGTATTACTCCAAGGAAGCGGCCCTGATCGAGGGCGTGTCCCGCGAGCTGAAGGTTCAGCCGGAGCAGCTGCCTGAGCGCATCGCAACCCTGACCGAGAAGCTCAAGGCCGCCGAGAAGGAGATTGAAAACCTGCACAAGGCACAGCTGCTGTCCCGGTCGGGAGAGTACGTGGCGCAGGCCAAGGATGTTAACGGGTTTAAAGTTGTTGCGGTTCGGCTTCCGGCCGGTGTTGCCGCGGGCGATCTGCGCACTCTGGCCAGTGACGTTCGCGGAAAACTGGCCCAAGAGGACGCTGTTGTTGTCTTTGCCAGCGAGGATAACGGTAAGGTTCCGTTCATCGCGGCGGCCACGAAATCCGCAGTGGCCCGCGGCGTGAAGGCCGGCGAGATCGTCAAATCCTTCGGTCAGTACGTAGATGGCCGGGGCGGCGGTAAGCCGGACATGGCACAGGGTTCCGGCTCCAAGGCGGAGGGCGTGGAGGCTGGTATCAACGCCGTGCTCGACGAGCTGGCTGCCCTGTAAACCGGCACGGGTCATGGCGAAGGTACAACCTGACGCCCCGGGCGTGGATGATCCAGGCCCGGGCCGCCGTATAGGAATTGACGTAGGCACCGTCCGGATTGGGGTAGCATCCTCGGACCGGGATGCGCGCCTGGCCACCCCCGTGGAAACGATTCAACGTGAGACCGGCTTCAAGGATCCCGACAAGGGTGATATTGACCGGTTGCTGCAGCTCATCGAGGATTATCAGGCCGTTGAGATTGTGGTGGGATTGCCTCGAGACCTGCAGGGTAATGGGTCTAAGAGCGTGAAGCATGCCAAGGAAATTGCGTTTCGCATTCGCAGGCGGCTTAATCAAAATGTAATCTTTGGTAATAATCCACCACCTGTACGCATGGCGGATGAACGCTTGACTACCGTCGCGGCTACGGCAGCCCTGAGGGCTTCCGGGGTTAGCGAGAGGAAGGGTCGTTCAGTTATCGACCAAGCGGCAGCGGTGGAAATCTTGCAATCGTGGTTAGACGCCCGTGCCAATGCACTATCTAGCCGCGAGGGCTAAGAAGACCACATTTTGTTGAACCGATACCTGCAGGAGACGAGACTTCAGTGAGCCGTAATACCTCTCGCGTTGATAAGCGCATGGAGCCTGTGTACGTCAAGCGCCGCCAGCGCGGATTGGCGGTCTTCATCGCCTCCATCATCCTGATTGTTGGCGCGGTGGGGTATATCGCTTTCCAGAACCTGCGGGGCGGCGACACGCAAGCAGGTGCCGATTATGAAGGCGAGGGCAACGGGACCGTGGAACTGGTGCAGGTTGCTGAAGGCTCTTCGATGTCCCAATTGGGGCCCGGCCTGGTCGATAAAGGAATCGTAAAATCTGACGGCGCCTTCCAAACGGCGGCGGCTAACAACCCTGACGCGGCCGCGATTCAGCCTGGTTTCTACCGCCTCCAGCAGGAAATGAGCGCCGAATCAGCCGTGGCCGCCTTGCTTAACCCAGACAATAAGGTCGACATGCTGGACGTTCCCGGGGGGCTTACGCTCACGGACGTCAATGTAGTGGGCGGCGACGTGCGCTATGGTGTCTTCTCCCTTATTAACCAGGTGACGTGCAACGATGGGGAGTGCGTTGAGGTAGCCGATCTGGAAAATGTGGCGGCCACCGTCGACCCGGTAGAACTGGGTGCACCGGAGTGGGCCGTGGATGCGGTCCGCGCTCGTGGCAATGACCCTAAGCGGTTGGAGGGGCTGATTGCCCCTGGCCAGTACGTGCTGGACCCAAACATGAGCGCGCAGGAAATCCTTACGGATCTCATCACGCGTTCCACGCAGCGATACAACGAGACGGATATCGTGAACCGGGCCCAGGCTATTGGGCTTTCTCCCTACGAATTGCTTGTTGCGGCTTCTTTGGTTGAGCGTGAGGCGCCCGCGGGGGATTTTGACAAGGTTGCTCGGGTTATCCTCAACCGCCTCGAAGAGCCCATGCGTTTGGAGTTTGACTCCACCGTGAACTATGGCCTGCCTGACGTGGAGTTGGCTACTACCGACGAGGATCGCGCCACGGTAACGCCGTGGAATACCTATGCTAAGGATGGCCTGCCCGATACCCCAATCGCCTCGCCGTCCGATGAGGCAATCGCTGCCATGGAAAACCCGGCGGATGGAGAATGGCTGTTCTTCGTCACCGTCGCTGCCGATGGACGTACCGTGTTCACCAACACTTACGAGGAACACCTCCGCTACGTCGATGAGGCTCTCAACTCGGGCATCCTCGATACCCAACGCTAGGCGGCGCCGGCTGTCCTAACTGTTACCAGGACCTCTTGGCCCCGGGCCTTCTTTGTGGAGGCTTGGGGCCTTGTGTATGCGTGGCGGTGACTTCGCCGAAAATCATTGGCGCGGCGGGGATTCGTCTTGCCATTGAACATTCGCCCTAGGTTCTTGAAGCATTCGAGCTTTAGCGAGAGAAAGAAAAGCAGCGGCCCATGCCGGGCTTTGGGGCGGGTAATAGTAGCGTGGAGGCATAAAAGTTAGCAGTTCGTTCTAATAGCTTCAGGAGAATCCATTGCCACGCGCAGCCGTTTTGGGCTCACCCATTGAGCATTCATTATCGCCCGTCTTGCACAACGCTGGATACCAAGCCTTGGGCCTTGAGGATTGGTCCTACACCCGCTTTGAATGCGAGGCCGCGCAGCTTCCAGAGTTAGTCGACCGGGCGGAAGAGGATTTCGTGGGTTTCTCCGTGACTATGCCGGGCAAGTTCGCCGCCCTGGAGTACGGCACCGAGGTCACCGACCGCGCGCGTCTCATGGGCTCAGCAAACACCTTGGTACGCCTGGAGAACGGATGGCGTGCGGATAATACGGATACAGAGGGGGTTGCGGGAGCTTTAGAAGAGCTACTGGGGGACCGCAGCATCGACCGGGCGATGGTGATTGGCTCCGGGGGAACGGCCCGTCCGGCGATTTGGGCGCTTGGTCAGCGCGGAGTGGCACACATCGATTTGCTCAATCGAAGGGACCGCCGCGCTGAGCTTTCCAACCTGACCGGAACCTTGGGGATTCACGTGGAACCGGCGACGTATCGCGACAATCTCAAAGCCCTCGCACGCAAGGCGGATGTAGTTATTTCAACGGTGCCGTCTGCGGCCCTGGACGGGTTTGAAGAAGACCTTGCCCAGGCGCCGGTGCTTGACGTCATCTATGACCCGTGGCCAACGAGGCTCATCACCGCGGCAGCGGCCGACGGGTACCGTACCGTAGGTGGGCATGTCATGCTGGCCTGCCAGGCGTTTAGCCAATTCGAGCAATTCACGGGCCATGAAGCGCCGCGCGCGGCGATGTTCGACGCGCTTCGAAATGCGCTTGGACGCACCCGCTAAGGGTTATCCACAGGCCGCTCCATAAGGCTCGACGAAGCGGTACCCCACGTGCTTTGCTCGAGTGCATAGGACTTGAACTCGGGGGGAGTAATACACGTGGGGGAATTTTCCTGGTCAATTTCCGTGTTAGCGGGCGTAGCTATTGCGGCATGGATTGCGATGCTGTGCTGGTGGGATGTGAAATTTAGACGCCTGCCGGACTCGCTGACCGTTCCGCCTGCCGTGGGGCTGCTAATTGCCGGTGTCCTTATCCAGCCCATGGCGTTGTGGGGCCTAGTCTGGCCGGCGACGTACCTATTTACCGCGGCCAACGGCGGTGGGCTGGGTGGTGGAGACATCAAGTTGGCGGTACCGCTTGGAATAGCCTGCGCGTGGTGCAACGGCGTCGTGGCCGTGTTTGTCGCTATGTGTGCTGCCTCGTTAATAACCGCGGCGATACTTAGCGCCTTAAGGATACGGGATTGCCCGCACGGCCCCAGCATGTTTGGCGGCGCGCTGATTTCCGTGCTGAGCTGCGTCGTTGCTTAAAAACCCGGACCAGGTTGGGCCAGTTTCCGGTGGGCCTGGGGTGGTTTTACCCCCTAACGGGCCACCCGGCCACGTGATGGGGGAGAAGCATGAAATAATAACGGGCATGCTTCGTTGGACCACTGCAGGAGAATCCCACGGCCAGGCGCTCATAGCAATGATTGAGCACATGCCAGCGGGGGTTCCCGTCACCCAAAAAGACATTGCTTACCAGCTTGCCCGCCGCCGCCTTGGATACGGGCGTGGCGCGCGCATGAAGTTTGAGGCCGATGAGCTAACCCTGCTTTCCGGAATCCGTCATGGATACACGCTAGGTAGCCCTATCGCCATCATGATCGGCAACACCGAGTGGCCAAAGTGGACCACTATCATGTCCCCGGATCCCCTGGATTGGGAAGATGAGGAAACCGCTAAAGCCATGGCCTCCGGCCGCGGCGCAGCCCTTACCCGTCCGCGCCCTGGTCACGCGGATTTTGCGGGTATGGTGAAGTTTGGCCACGATGAGGCCCGCCCGATCCTGGAACGGTCCTCCGCCCGGGAGACCGCCGCTCGGGTTGCCGCGGCTACGGTCGCCCGCAACTTCCTGCGTGAGGTCCTGGGCGTCGAGGTCTTCTCGCACGTCGTTTCCATTGGGGCCTCTGAGCCTTATGCGGGCCCAACCCCCGATTTTTCGGATCTCGACCGGATTGATGAATCCCCGGTGCGAGCCTGCGATAAGGCCGCAGAGGATTCCATGATCGCTGAAATCGAGGCTGCCAAGAAGCAGGGGGACACCCTCGGTGGCGTAGTCGAGGTTGTGGTCGAGGGCCTTCCAGTCGGTTTGGGCTCCCACACCTCGGGCGAGGACCGCCTGGACGCCCAGTTGGCGGCCGCCGTCATGGGAATCCAAGCCATCAAGGGGGTTGAGATCGGTGACGGCTTCAAAGAGGCCCGCCGCCGCGGCAGTGAAGCCCACGATGAAATGGTTCGCTCCGAAGACGGTGTTGCTCGCCTTACGAATCGCGCCGGCGGCGTAGAGGGCGGCATGACCAATGGTCAGCCCCTGATTGTCCGTGCCGCTATGAAACCAATTTCCACGGTCCCACGCGCGCTGAAGACCGTTGATATGGTCTCAGGCAAGCCGGCCACCGCCATCCACCAGCGTTCCGACGTGTGTGCGGTTCCCGCCGCAGGCGTTGTAGCCGAAGCCATGGTCGCCTTGGTACTGGCGCGTGCCGTGCTCGAGAAGTTCGGTGGGGATAACATTGAAGAAACTAAGCGCAACATTGCTGCTTACAAGGAGTACGTAGCGCAGCGTTTGGCTTTCGCGGACGCTGCTGAGGAGGAATAGGTCATGACCGCTCCAGACGCCGTGGCATCGCAGGACCCCGTCAAGCGCGTATCCCGCCCCCGAGTGGTCCTGGTTGGCCCTCCGGGTGCGGGTAAGTCCACCATCGGGCGCAGGCTTTCGCGCGCCCTAAACTGCGGCTTGGTTGATTCAGACCAGTTGATCGAGGAAGCGGAGGGCCGCACGTGCGGTGAGGTCTTCTCCCAGGAAGGAGAGCCTCGATTCCGTGAGATCGAGGCTAACCACGTCGCCCTTGCCCTGCAGTCTGACGGCGTGGTGAGTCTCGGGGGAGGGGCGGTTCTTACTGAGTCCACGCGCGACCTGCTGCACCACCATACAGTGGTGCTCATCGATGTGTCCGCCGAAGAAGGCGTCCGCCGCACCGCAGAGGAAAACACCCGCCCGGTGCTGGCCTCGGCGGATCCCCTAACGCATTACGCGGCGCTTATTGAGGAACGCGCGCCTTTCTACCGCGAGGTGGCAGATTACCGCGCCCGCACGGATGGCCGCAGTCCGCAGCAGGTGGTAGCGGACATTCTGGGATTCTTAGAAACCCTGTAACTAGAGGAGTAGTGCCCATGTCAACCGTCATTGCCGTCAATGGTCCGGCGCCGTATGAAGTCACTATCGGTAGAGGTTTAACTGAATCCATCGTCGAGCGGGTAGCCTCACTTGGAATATCCAAGGTTGGGATTGTCCACCAGCCTGTTTTGGCTGCGCCCGCCCGCCAAATCGCCAAAGAGTGCGAGGTGCGCAACATCCATGTTGAATTGCTGAGCGTACCCGATGCGGAGGCCTGCAAGTCCCTGGACGTCGTGGCGAACCTGTGGGACCGGCTTGGTGATGCCGGGTTTGGACGAAAGGACGCAATTATCGGCCTAGGCGGCGGAGCCACTACCGATTTGGCCGGTTTCGTCGCCGCTACGTGGATGCGCGGTATCAAGGTAATCCAGGTTCCCACAACGCTGTTGGCGATGGTCGATGCGGCGGTAGGCGGAAAGACAGGCATCAACACCGCCGCGGGAAAGAACTTGGTTGGTTCGTTCCACGAACCTGACTCGGTGTTTATCGACTTGGACCGCCTCCGCACGCTACCGGAGGAGGAAATCATTGCCGGATCGGCGGAGATCATCAAGACAGGGTTTATTCATGATCCGGTCATCATTGACCACTACCTGGCGGATCCAGCCGGTGCCCTTGACCCGGAGGGTATCCTTCCTGAGCTCATCGCTCGCTCCGTTGCGGTCAAAGCGCGCGTAGTTGGCGAGGATCTCAAGGAGGCCGGCCTGCGCGAGACCCTTAACTACGGGCACACCTTCGGCCATTCCGTGGAGCTGCGAGAGAACTATACGTGGCGCCACGGGAACGCGGTGGCGGTAGGAATGATGTTTATCGCCCATCTTTCGCACGCGCGGGGGCTCATCGATGACGACCTGCTGGCGAAGCACAGGCTCATTCTGGATTCGGTAGGCCTGCCCACGACGTATGAGGGCGGGCATTTCGAGGAGCTGTACGAAGGGATGACCCGTGACAAGAAAAACCGGGACGGCAATATCCGCTTCGTTGCGCTTACCGGGGTTGGCAGCACCACCCGAATCGAAGGCCCCGGCATGGATGAGCTACGCGCCGCCTATGAGGCGATTTCGGCTTAGCCGCCGCTTCGTATCGCTTATCTTCCACTCTCGCTTAAAAGGACTGATCCGTGAAAATTCTTGTTCTCAACGGGCCGAACTTAAACCGTTTAGGCAAACGCCAACCCGAGATCTACGGTTCCACCACCCTAGAAGACGTCAACAATGAGGTGCGGGCCGAGGCAGAGCGCCTTGGGTTGGCGATAGAGTTTTTCCAGTCCAACCATGAGGGGGAACTCATTGAAGCGGTGCATCGCGCGGCCGATGAGCGGCTGGGCGTCATCATCAACCCCGGTGGATTCACTCACACCTCCGTGGCCCTCCGCGATGCACTGGCCGAGATTGCCGATGGGGCCGGATTCGTCGAGGTGCACATATCCAACGTCCACGCCCGCGAGACTTTCCGGCAGCATTCCTACCTAAGCCCCATTGCCCGGGGAGTCATCGCGGGTCTTGGTACTTACGGATACCGCGCGGCGCTGGGGTATTTCGCGGAACAAAGCTAGCCTTAATGCTCGCCTCACGCGGCAATAAAGCACCTCGACCACCTGCGCGTGCTTAGGTAGCGGCCGGCGCACAACACAGAACGGCAGGGATAACTCGGGGGATAACAAGGGTGCGCGCTAACCCACGGTCCAAAACCTATAGAATCGGTAAAAGCCCGCCTTTGGGTGTGCCCCGGATAGGCTCGTGCAAGGAGGAATAGATGTCTTTAGCCGATACTCGTTACAGTGACCGCCGCCGCAAGCTTGCTTCCAAGCTTGCTGGCAAGCGCGTGGATGGCATGGTGGTAACGAATCTCACCCACATGCAGTACCTCACCGGATTTTCCGGCTCCAACGGAGCGCTCTACATAGATAAGGCGTTGAACGCAAAGGTTGCCACGGATGGCCGGTACACCACGCAAATCGCCCAGCAGGTGCCCGATGTGGAGGCAATCATTGAGCGCGCCGTGGGGCCGGCACTTTTGTCCCGCGTAGAGGGCCCAGCCCGTGTGGGCTTTGAGGCTGAATACATCTCAGTCAGCGAGCGTGAGGCTTTGGAAAAGGCGCTGCCGGAGGGGGTTACGCTGGTCCCCATTACCGGTGTCATCGAAGACATTCGAATCATCAAGGACGCGACCGAGCTGGAAAAGCTCACAGATATCGCCGAGCTGGCGACCAAGGCGCTGGTGGGCATGCTTGAGGCTGGCGAATTGGCTGCCGGCCGCACCGAGCGCGAGGTGGCGGCGGATCTGGAATTCCGCATGCGTATCGCCGGAGCCGATCGCCCGAGCTTCGACACTATTGTGGCCTCCGGTCCAAATTCCGCGCTTCCGCACTATCAGGCGGGCGACCGCGTCCTCGAAGATGGAGACTTGGTCACCATTGATTTTGGCGCCCACCGGGCAGGCTTTAATTCCGATATGACTCGCACCTTCGTTATCGGGACACCGGGCGAGTTTGCCTCTGAGATCTATCAGATCGTCAAACGCGCGCAGGAAGCGGGCGTTAGGGCTTCGGTCCCGGGGGCCCGGCTGGCTGACGTAGACAAGGCCTGCCGCGACGTGATTGAGGAGGCCGGCTACGGTCAATACTTTGTGCATTCCACCGGTCACGGCGTGGGACTCGAGGTCCACGAGCGTCCGGCTGCGGCGCGCAATGCACCCGGCCAGCTGGCTCCCGGAATGACCTTGACCATCGAGCCGGGTATTTATGTCCCAGGCAAGGGGGGCGTGCGTATCGAAGATACGCTCATCATTACTGAGGGCGCGCCAAAGATCATCACGAATTACACCAAGGAACTGGTGTCTTTCTAATCTGCTCCGGTCCCTCACATTTCAGCCGGTCATTCGCTTGATTGTGGGGGACAGTAGTACACTGTCCATTCGAAACTTATAGATGTCAATCCAATGGGAGTTTGATCCGTGGCTGATACCACCGCATTCAAGAACGGTCTTGTACTGAAGATCGATAACAAGCTGCAGCAGATCGTTGAGTTCCAGCACGTGAAGCCGGGTAAGGGCCCAGCCTTCGTGCGTACTAAGCTCAAGGACGTTGTTACCGGCAAAGTAACTGACAAGACCTGGAATGCAGGCGCCAAGGTAGAGACCGCTACCGTTGACCGCCGCGACATGACCTACCTCTACAACGACGGTACGAACTACGTCTGCATGGATGACAAGGACTTCGAGCAGGTAGAGCTGTCCGAGGACAAGTTCGGTGACGCCGCAAAGTTCCTCCTCGAAAACATGCGCGTCCAGGTTTCTTTCCACGAGGGTGAGGCCCTGTTCGCCGAGCTGCCGATCAACGTCGATCTGACCATCTCCCACACCGAGCCTGGCCTGCAGGGTGACCGCTCCAACGGCGGCACCAAGCCTGCAACCCTGGAAACCGGCGCGGAGATCCAGGTCCCACTGTTCATTGAGACCGGTAACGTCGTAAAGGTTGACACCCGCAACGGTTCTTACCTGTCCCGCGTGAACAACTAGGGCTTACGCGTACAGTGTCTGAATCCAAATCGGAATCCAAGGATAAGTTCAAGCGGCATACGGCGCGCTACCGCGCGCGGCGCCGCGCGGCTGACATCCTGTACGAAGCAGAAAGCCGGGATGTAGACCCGGTGGCTATCGTCCAAGATCGCGTCGCCCTAGCACGCGATAATGAGCACGGCGTGGCCCCGATCGCCGAATACACGCAGCAAATCGTCGCGGGCGCAGCAGAGGAACTCGATGTCATCGATGAAACCATCGAGCGTTACCTTTCGGAGGATTGGGAGTTGTTCCGCATCCCCGCAGTGGATCGCGCGATCCTGCGCGTTGGCGTATGGGAGTTGCTGTTTAACCCCGACGTGCCCAAGGTGACCGCGGTAGTGGAGGGAGTAGAGCTTGCCAGCGAGTATTCCACTGACGCTGCGGCCCCATACATCCACGCGGTGTTAGATGACGTGGCTCAGGCCACATCCGCAGGCAACCCCATGGTCGATGCCGCCGCGGATGACTCGGATGAGGCGCCAGAGGTAGCTGTGCCTGATGAGTCCGGGGAAAGTGAAGCCGCCACTAGAACGGATCTACCACCTCAGGGCGAGTAGTTAATCCCGCAGCTTTAGAACAAGATGTTTGCTCAACCCACCGGTGTATGTGCCGGTGGGTTGAGCCATTTGCCAGGCCCTAAGCGAAGGGGTCGGCTGGCCATGCGGTGGTCATCGCGTGCATTCACCTAGGGTGGTAAGAATTCGCGTAAGGTGGTGGAATGCAGAACAAGACAGAAATACTCACCGCCACGGCCGCGGCCGTGGGTGCTAGCGCCGCCGCTGGATCCGTTGCCACGAAGACGGATTCCTTGTGGTATCTCACCCGTAGGAAGCCTGCTTTCCAGCCTCCCGCATGGCTGTTTCCGGTCGCATGGACCGCGCTATACGTAGACATTGCGGCGGTAACCGGGACCACCCTGGTAGAGCTGAAGGAACAGGGCAAGGAAGAGGAATTTAAGCGGCTGGCAGGAGCCTTGGGCCTGAACCTTGCTCTGAATACCGGTTGGTGTTTCCTCTTTTTCCGGGGCAAGAAACCGGCGTTGGCTACCGCTGAGGCAGCGGCTCTCGCGGCTTCAAGCGCGGACCTAGTGCGCCGATGCGTGGAGGTTAAGCCCAAACGCGGCTGGTGGCTGGCCCCATACGCCGCATGGACGGGCTTTGCCACCGTTTTGACTGGGGCCATCTGGTTGAAGAACCGCAAGAAGTAATACGCCGGTGCAAGTGGTCCAGTAGGGGATTTTCCATGACATCTTTCGATGTAGAAGACGCGCTTAAGTTGCGGGCGGGCAAGGATTTTGAGATCGCCAGCCTTGATCCAACTGACACGCCGGGGTTTGATGGCGGTAAAAAGAAGCTCGATAACGCGCTCGATGAACTCGCGGATGAAATTGGCGAGCTTCAGGAAAAGCTTTTCGCCACGGCCCGCGTAGCTGCCGACGGTGACCGGGCCCCGTCCGTGCTTGTGGTCTTGCAAGGCATGGATACCTCTGGCAAGGGCGGGGCAATCCGCCATGTCTTTTCCATGTTTGACCCACAGGGCGTGGACACAGTGGGATTTGGCTCACCTACGGAAGAGGAAAGGAAACATGATTTCCTGTGGCGCATCCGTAAGCACGATCCGGAGCCGGGACGCATCGTAGCCTTTGACCGCTCCCACTATGAGGACGTATTAATCCAGCGCGTTCACGAGTGGGTCGACGAAGAAGAAATTGATCGGCGCTTCGCTGCCATCCGCGATTATGAGAAAGAATTAGCGGATGGCGGGACGCGCATCATCAAGGTCTTTTTCCACATTTCCAAAGAATTTCAGAAAAAGAACCTTATTGAACGCGTAGAGCGCCCGGATAAGCATTGGAAGTATGACCCGGCCGATGTGGCGGAACGTGGGTACTGGGATGACTACATGCACGCCTACGAAGATGCCATCCGTCGCACTGACGAGGACCATGCGCCGTGGTTCGCCATTCCAACGGATAACAAGCGCTACGCGCGTTTAGTACTAGCCCTGCTGCTGCTCAATACCTTGCGTGGGCTGGACCTTGATTGGCCAGAGGCGGACTTCGATCCTGAGGCCGAACTGGCAAGGCTCAAGGCGCTTGACTAAAATCTCCTGTCACCCAACAATCTTCTGTCACGCGAAGTCCGTGACAGGCAAGTAAGAATCCACGTGCGGGGTAACGCCTTCGGGGCTTTTCGCCATAGGTAGCGCAAAGGCGAGAACCTCGGCGCTAGTCCGAGGATCTCGCCCGTGGTCCCCTGCCGCTGGGTGGGCCTTTTAGCCGTCTGCCGGCGCGTAGGCAGAGTCTGGGCCGCCGGTTTCATCGGCCGAGGTCTGGGAGCCCATCTTGGCCATTTCTTCCGCGGTGGCCACCATGGCGTTTTGTGCGCCGATGACGCCATCGACCGCGGCCTTCAGCGCGGAGGAAAGCTGCTCATCGTTGAGGCCGGCCGCGCAAGGGATCTCACGCTCGGTACGCACGATGAGGGTGTCCTCGTAATCAGCAATCGCGGCCCGTGCCCCCATAAGAACGGAGTTGATTTGGTGGGCAGCTAGGAACAGGCCGGCGTCCGCCTGAGAGTACGAGGCATCGGTCGCCACGTCGCAACGGACGATGATTGCGGATTCCAGTACTGCGAAGATGACTGGAAGGCCGTTGAGGTTGCACGTGGCCATCTGCGATTCCTCGGTGGTGTCTAGTTCCACGTCGAAGCTTTTCATCGCCTCGCTCACCCGCTCGATGGTCACGCGTGGCAGAGCGTTGGATGCGTCTAGTTGCGCGTCATTATGCGTCATGGTTGTGCTCCTCCCAAGTCACGAGCTGCGGATACTGGGACTCGATGTAGGTATAGGCCTGCATGATGGCGTCCAGGGTGGACATGGTAAAGGCGCCAATTTGATTGCGGCTCATTCCGTTACCAACGTGGACCTCGCGTACTGCGGAGACGGCGAGGCCTTCATTGCCGGATTCCAGGAAGCGCAGGGTGGGCGTGTAATTTTCGGTGTTCCACTGGTTGGTCAGCTGAAGGACCTTGGGCCCTTCAGACTTAGGGACTACGCCGCGCCAAATGGAATCAATGATTAGGGTCTCACCGCGCAGCTGCATGAAGATTGCGGTGTTGGAGAAACCGGTTCGCAGCACCGTGACGGACTCTTCGCCGGCGTCGTGGCTTTCGATGCGGTACTGCAGGTTCTCGGAGTCCAAGATTGAGCCGATGCGCTCGAGTGTTAGCTCGGCTACCGGGGAGTCTGGGTAGACCCCGTCGTCGGTCGGCTCTGGGATGGGTGGGTTAGTCACGTAAGAGGTTTCCAATTCTATTGACGGATGACATTTCGTACTCGACCCAGCATAACGAACATCATCACTGAGGTCAGGAAATGGGTCTGTCTACTCCTGAGCGCATCCGCCGGTAGGCGGTTAGCCTTAAGCGCGTTGAAGCTCCTCGCCGCCCAGTTCGTGGGCTAGCGCCTGCTCGATGGTGGGGAAACGGAATGTATGCCCGCGGCCTGCCAGCATCGCGGGTATTACCTTTTGGTCCGCGAGGGCCAATTCCTGGGCGCCCTCCTTGCCGAGCAGTATGCGGGGGCCTAGCGCGGGAATAGGCACAACCACCGGGCGGTGCAGGGCTTTACCCAGAGCCTGGGACATGTGTTTGTTGGTGACCGGGTGAGGCGCCGCGGCGTTGATAGGTCCTTCGAGGCGGGAATCGAGAATGGAAAGCATGTAAATGTCCGTCAGGTCATCCATGGCGATCCAGCTAAACCAGAATTCGCCATCGCCGAAGGAACCGCCAAGCCCGGTGGAAAACAGGGTTCGAAGAACGGGAAGCATGCCCGAATTGCCGGCGAGGACCACGCCGGTGCGGACATTGACCACCCGCTTTCCCGCATTCGCGGCCGGGGCGGTGGCGTCCTCCCAGTCCTGGACCAAGTCGGCGAGGAAACCGGTGCCGGCTGCGGAGCCCTCGTGGAGTTCCTCATCACCGCGGTCGGACCCATAAAAACCGATGGCGGAAGCTGAGACCATGGTGCTCACCGAGGGGCTGTTTGCTACCAACTCCGCGAGCCTAGTGGTAGGAGCGATTCGCGAGTCGCGAAGGGCCTTCTTGTGGGCCTCATTGAAGCGGCCGAATATCGGTTCACCCGCTAGGTGCACCAGTACATCCACGCCCTCTAGGAGATCCTCGGAAGGTCGCGCTGGGTTCCACAAGCGCTGGCTGGGCTTCGGGTTGGAACGAACCAGCTGGATGACCCTATGGCCGGCGGTGGTCAGCTGTGCGCTTAGGTTGCGGCCCACGCCGCCGCGTGAACCCGTGATGGCCACCGTAAGCTTGTCGCCTTCGCCATGGAGCCCGGCCTCGCGCAGGCGATTGAGGAATGAAATGTCCTCAATGAGCTGCTTTTGGCGGTAGGCAAACACGCCTTCCACCAACCTAGAGGGCACGCGGGAGTGCAGGGTATCGGTCACCAAACAATTGCCGTTGCCCGAGTCGGCGAAACGGTGGTCATGGCGCCAGTGGGCGAGTTTCCTCATCGGGGCATCGATGCAGACGTCGGTAAATGCATAGCCGGCCCGGTAGCGGGATAGGTCGTGCCGAGCGGTCCAGCGAAGTCCCGCGGGCAGACTGAAGATCGTCGTGCCGTCAGATAGCCGGTTGGCCTGCTGGACGGGTGTCATCGGCACGAAGGGAGGAGTCAACCGCGCCACCGCACCTACGCGTGTGTGCCAATCCCAAACCTCCTCGCGGGAGGCTGGAACCTCATGCGTCGCGCTAAATCCCACGATGTACCTCCTATAGGTGCGGTGCTTTAGCTTGGGGCCGCGGCCGAATAGGGGGCTGCAAAGCCCCGCGTGGCTCGGGTTCCTCACCGCGTTTAGTAGTGGGGGCCAATTCTACATAAACCGCCCGGCCGGCGGTGCGGGAAGCATCCGGCGAGATTTGCTTCCCATTGCCTGAGGCAAACCTCTGCGGTAGTGGGAAAGGGGTGCTACAGTGAGGGCAGCATCTGGGCCAAGGAACGCGGTGCGATCCGCTTCCGCCGAATGGCCCGGAGCAACCACCATGAAAGATTTCCTTTAAAGGACCGCACTGTGAGGCGGGGAAGGAGGTCACGATGAGTGAACACGGCAATAACGCTACCGTCACGGAGCTGCTTAGCTCCGATGATGTTTCGCGTACCGTCGCACGCATCGCGCACCAGATTATTGAAAAAACGGCGTTAGATTCCGATGACGCACCCCGCGTTGTCCTGCTTGGCATTCCCTCTGGTGGCGTGCCTTTGGCTGGGCGTCTTGCGGCCAGGATTGAAGAGTTTTCGGGTTGCCCGGTTCTGCACGGCTCCCTGGATATCACGCTCTACCGCGATGACCTGCGCAATAGGCCGCACCGCGCGTTACAGCCCACCACCATCCCGGCCGGGGGTCTCAACGGCGCCACCGTGATTTTGGTTGACGATGTTCTCTATTCCGGTCGCACCATTCGCGCTGCACTGGACGCTATTTCCGATTTTGGCCGCCCTGAGGTTATTCAGCTGGCGGTCCTTGTTGATCGTGGGCACCGCCAGGTCCCAATCCGCGCCGATTATGTGGGCAAGAACGTGCCCACCTCACGCGATGAGGGAATCGAGGTCCAGATCGCGGAACTTGACGGCAAAGATGGCGTGGTCTTAATTCGTGAAGCTGAGGGGGCATAAACTGT
The DNA here is from genome assembly GCF_004795735.1 of Corynebacterium endometrii. Classification (NCBI taxonomy): domain Bacteria; kingdom Bacillati; phylum Actinomycetota; class Actinomycetes; order Mycobacteriales; family Corynebacteriaceae; genus Corynebacterium; species Corynebacterium endometrii. The sequence continues at coordinate 1,356,329 of NZ_CP039247.1, read as the reverse complement.
GAAGCACCTTTTGGATATCGCGGATCTCAACCGCGACGAAATAGTTGGCCTGCTGGATGAAGCGGACCGTTTCCGCGAGGCCCTAGACGGCCGCGAGATGAAGAAGCTTCCCACGCTGCGTGGCCGCACCATCTACACGCTGTTCTATGAGAATTCCACCCGCACCCGTTCCTCATTCGAGACGGCGGGTAAGTGGATGAGCGCGGACGTTATTAACCTTTCGGCTTCAACGTCCTCGGTTAAGAAGGGGGAGTCCCTTAAGGACACCTCGCTTACCCTTGCGGCCATTGGGGCCGATGCCATCATTATGCGCCACCCTTCCTCAGGTGCGGCGCAGCAGGTCGCGCAATGGGTTTGCCCCGATGGCCAAGGGCCGTCCGTAATCAACGCCGGCGACGGGGCACATCAGCACCCAACTCAAGGCTTGCTGGATGCCGTGACTATGCGCCAGCGCCTGGGCATAAGTGGCGGTAATTTTGACGGCCTCAAGGTCAAAATCGTGGGCGACTGTCTGCATTCTCGCGTGGTGCGCTCCAATGTAGACCTACTGTCCACCCTAGGGGCGGAGGTGACACTCGTGGCTCCGCCTACCTTGTTGCCGTTCGGTGTGGAGAACTGGCCGGTCAAGATCTCCTACGATTTTGACGCAGAGATTAGCGACGCGGATGTGGTCATGATGCTGCGGGTGCAGCAAGAGCGCATGAACGGTGGGTTCTTCCCGTCCCACCGGGAGTATGCCACCCTGTATGGACTGTCCAAGGAGCGAGCATCGCGGATGCGTAAGGATGCCATCATCATGCACCCAGGTCCCATGCTGCGCGGCATGGAGATCAACTACGCAGTGGCCGATTTGGATGAGGCGGCGGTGTTGCAGCAGGTGAACAACGGTGTGCATCTGCGGATGGCCGTGCTTTTCACGTTGCTCGTCGGCGGCGAGAATGCCGGATTCTAAGAGGGAGAGATTGATGATGACAGGATTCCCAGAGACCGGCCGCGTATCCGCCCCAGCCGCCGGCACAGTTCTAATAGATAATGTCCGGCCCTACGGAGAGGGCGATCCGACCACAGTCCTTATCAAGGACGGTGTCATTGCGGCCATCGGGGGCGACCATGAGGCAGATAGGGTCATTGACGCCGGCGGGCACGTTCTGCTCCCAGGGCTGGTGGACATGCACGTTCACCTGCGCGAGCCCGGACGCGAGGATACGGAAACCATCGAGACGGGTTCAAGGGCCGCGGCTAAGGGCGGTTTCACGGCTGTGTTTACCATGGCTAATACCTCGCCGGTGACGGACCAGCCGATTATCGCCGAGTCCGTATGGTTGAAATCCCAGGCCTTGGGCCTGTGTGACGTCCACCCAGTGGGCTCTATCTCTAAGGGCCTAGAGGGAAAGACGCTGACCGAATTTGGCATGATGGCCCGCAGCGACGCCAGGGTGCGCATGTTTTCTGACGATGGAAAGTGCGTGTCAGACCCGCAGCTAATGCGCCGTGCGCTCGAGTACGCCAAGGGGCTGAATGTGCTGCTGGCTCAGCACGCCGAGGAGCCGCGTCTTACCGACGGCGCTGTTGCGCACGAGGGTGAGACTGCCGCAAAGCTAGGTCTGCGCGGCTGGCCGAGGGTTGCCGAGGAATCGATCGTTGCTCGCGACGCGCTGTTGGCCCGTGATTACGGCAACCGCGTGCACATCTGCCACGCCTCGACTACCGGCACCGTGGAGTTGCTTAAATGGGCGAAGGCCCAGGGAATTCCGCTTACCGCGGAGGTAACCCCGCATCACCTGCTGCTTACCGACGACAAGCTCAGGACCTACGACGGGGTGTTCAGGGTGAATCCTCCGCTGCGAGAGGAGCATGACACGCTCGCGCTGCGCGATGCGCTGCTCGATGGAACCATTGACTGCGTGGCTACCGATCATGCACCGCACGGCTCCGAGGATAAGTGCGTGGAGTTTGAAAACGCGAAGCCGGGCATGCTGGGACTGGAGACGTCGCTGGCGGTCATCGCCCGCATCTTTGTGGCATCAGGCCTGGCTGATTGGCGTTTCATCGCGCGGGTCATGTCTGAGCGCCCGGCGGAGATCACGCAGCTGCCGGATCATGGGCGCCCAATCGCCGTGGGGGAGCCCGCGAACCTGACCATCGTGGATCCCGAGGCGGCGTGGGTTTCCGATAACGATTCCCTGGAATCTAAGGCTTCCAATAATCCGTTCAATGGTGAAGAGTTTGGCGCACAGGTCACGCACACAATCCTTCGCGGCCGCGTGACTTACCAACGCGCCGAATCCGGCGCCGCTGCCGAGATGGAAGTGGAAAAGTAGGGCACACGAGTTTATATTATGCAGAACGATACATTTAATTCTCACGGTCTTAAGCAGAAAGGCGCGAACGTGACGGACGCTAATCCCCAGTCCACCAATGCTTCTATCCCGGCGGTACTCGTGCTTGCGGATGGTCGCACCTACAAAGGCTTCGGCTTCGGTGCCACCGGCACCAGCCTCGGCGAGGCAGTATTTACCACCGGTATGACCGGCTACCAGGAGACCATGACGGATCCGTCCTATCACCGTCAGATTGTGGTTGCCACCGCTCCGCAGATCGGCAATACCGGGTGGAACGATGAGGACAACGAGTCGAGGGGCAGCAAGATCTGGGTCGCCGGCCTGGTGATCCGGGACCTGGCCCACCGAGTGTCCAATTGGCGCGCGGCCCGAAGCTTGTCCGAAGAAATGGAAAACCAGGGCGTTGTTGGCATCCGCGGGATCGATACCCGCGCCCTGGTGCGTCACCTGCGTAACCATGGCTCCATCGCCGCTGGAATCTTCTCCGGAGAGGCTGCAAAGCGCCCCCTGGAGGAACTAATTGAGGAAGTTGCGGGCCAAGCCTCCATGAAGGGGGCGGACCTATCCTCTGAAGTCTCCGCGGACGAAATCTACACCGTTGAGGCCGAAGGGGAGAAGCGGTTTACCGTAGTCGCCTACGACATGGGCATTAAGACCGCTACGCCTGCGAACTTCGCGAAGCGCGGAATTGAGACCATAGTTGTCCCGGCCGGCACCCCCTATGAGGCCATTAAGCAGTACAACCCGGACGGAGTATTCGTCTCGAACGGCCCCGGCGATCCAGCCACTGCGGACGATGCCGTAGCCATCGTGCGCGACGTATTGGCGGCCAAGGTGCCCTTCTTCGGCATTTGTTTCGGTAACCAGATTCTGGGCCGGGCCTTTGGAATGGACACCTACAAGCTGAAGTTCGGCCATCGCGGAATCAACGTGCCGGTTCAAAACCACATCACCGGCAAGATTGACATCACCGCCCAGAACCACGGCTTTGCCCTGGCGAGCCCGTCCGGCAAGGACAATCCCGCGGGCGAGGAATTCGAGACCGACTTTGGTACCGCCGTGGTGACACACACCTGCCTGAATGACCACGTCATTGAGGGGGTGGCGCTCAAGAACGGATTGGCGTACTCCGTCCAGTACCACCCGGAGTCCGCAGCCGGTCCGCACGATGCCCAGCCGCTGTTCGATCAATTCGTTGAGCTGATGGCTGCCGAGTCTCCGAACGCACAGTAAGTCTGACCAGGGAAGGAAAAGAGAAGAAATTATGCCAAAGCGCAGCGATATCAACCACGTCCTGGTCATCGGTTCAGGCCCAATCGTCATCGGTCAGGCCTGTGAGTTTGACTATTCCGGTACCCAGGCCTGCCGAGTCCTTAAGGCTGAAGGCCTCCGGGTGACCCTAGTGAACTCCAACCCGGCGACGATTATGACGGACCCCGAGTTCGCGGACCATACTTACGTGGAGCCAATCGAGCCTGAGTTCATCGAGAAAATTTTCCAGAAGGAAATCGAAGAGGGCAATCCGATCGACGCCGTCCTGGCGACCCTCGGCGGCCAGACCGCACTCAATGCCGCTATCCAGTTAGACCGAGCGGGCATCCTCGAAAAGTATGACATCGAGCTCATCGGTGCGGACATCGACGCCATCGAGCGCGGCGAGGACCGCCAGAAGTTCAAGGATATTGTCGCCAAGGTCGGTGGCGAATCCGCACGCTCCGCCGTGTGCCACAACATGGATGAGGTGCACGCGACGGTTGAGGAATTGGGGCTGCCGGTAGTTGTGCGCCCGTCCTTTACCATGGGCGGGTTGGGCTCCGGCCTGGCCTACAACCAGGAGGACCTGGACCGCATTGCGGGCGGCGGCCTGGCTGCTTCCCCCGAGGCTAACGTGCTCATCGAGGAATCCATCCTGGGCTGGAAGGAATTCGAGCTTGAGCTCATGCGCGATGGTGATGACAATGTGGTTGTCATCGCGTCCATCGAGAACGTGGATGCCCTGGGCGTCCACACCGGTGATTCTGTCACCGTCGCTCCGGCGCTGACGCTGACCGACCGTGAGTTCCAGAAGATGCGCGATATTGGTATCGCCATCATTCGCGAGGTGGGCGTCGATACCGGCGGCTGCAATATCCAGTTTGCCATCAACCCCGATGACGGCCGCATCATCGTTATCGAGATGAATCCTCGCGTGTCGCGTTCTTCGGCACTGGCGTCCAAGGCAACGGGCTTCCCGATCGCCAAGCTGGCGGCAAAGCTGGCTATCGGCTACACCCTGGATGAGGTCACCAATGACATCACCGGCGTGACCCCGGCGGCCTTCGAGCCGACCTTGGATTACGTCATCGTCAAGGCCCCACGCTTTGCCTTCGAAAAATTCCCGGGCTCTGATGATACCTTGACTACCACCATGAAGTCCGTGGGCGAGGCCATGGGCATTGGCCGCAATTACATCGCGGGCCTGAATAAGGTCATGCGCTCCTTGGAGACCAAGCCTGCAGGGTTCTGGACCGCTAGCGATGAGTACATCGCCGGAGAGCGCGCAGGCGACAAGGACGCAATCCTCGAGGATCTCAAGCGCCCAACCGAAGGCCGCATGTATGACGTGGAGATGGCAATGCGCTTGGGCGCAACGGTGGAGGAGCTGCACGAGGCGTCCGAGATCGACCCATGGTTCCTGGCGGAGCTTGAGGCACTGGTCCACTTCCGCCAGCGCCTCATCGACGCGCCGGTTTTGGACGAACCCCTGCTGCGGGAGGCTAAGTACTTCGGCCTGTCCGATACCCAGATTGCTCACCTGCGCCCAGAGCTAGCGGGCGAGGATGGAGTGCGCCGCCTGCGCTGGTCGCTTGGCGTTCGCCCGGTTTTCAAGACGGTCGACACGTGCGCCGGCGAGTTTGAGGCGCAGACGCCTTATCACTATTCCGCTTACGAGCTTGACCCGGCGGCGGAGTCCGAGGTTGCAGAGCAGCGCGAGAAGGACAAGGTAATCATCCTGGGTTCCGGGCCAAACCGCATTGGTCAGGGCATTGAGTTTGACTATTCCTGCGTCCACGCGGCGCTAGAGCTATCCCGCGTGGGATACGAGACGGTCATGGTCAACTGCAATCCTGAGACGGTTTCTACCGACTATGACACCGCCGATCGCCTGTACTTCGAGCCGCTGACCTTCGAGGACGTGCTGGAGGTTTACCACGCGGAATCCCAGTCGGGCAACGTCGCCGGAGTGATCGTTCAGCTGGGCGGCCAGACCCCTCTGGGGCTTGCGGAGCGACTCGCTGAGGCAGGCGTTCCGGTAGTGGGCACCTCCCCTAAGGCCATTGACCTGGCCGAGGACCGCGGTGAGTTTGGCAAGGTGCTAGAAGCGGCCAACTTGCCTGCGCCTGCATTCGGCACCGTTACGTCCTTCGACGAAGCCAAGGAAGTAGCCGCGGGCATCGGTTACCCAGTGCTCGTTCGTCCGTCCTATGTGCTGGGCGGCCGAGGTATGGAGATCGTCTATGACGAAGCGGCGCTTGAGGATTACATCAGCCGCGCAACTGACATCAATACTGACCGCCCCGTGCTTGTTGACCGCTTCCTAGATTCCGCTATTGAGATTGACGTGGATGCCCTGTGCGATGGGGAAGAGGTCTACCTTGCCGGTGTCATGGAGCATATTGAGGAGGCCGGTATCCACTCCGGTGACTCGGCATGTTCCTTGCCGCCCATGACCCTTGGGCCCGAGGACATTGAAAAGGTTCGTCGTTCTACCGAGGCTCTAGCAAAGGGCATTGGTGTCCAGGGCTTGATGAACGTCCAGTTCGCGCTCAAGGGCAACACTTTGTACGTGATTGAGGCCAACCCCCGAGCATCCCGCACCGTTCCGTTTGTATCTAAGGCCACTGGCGTGCCGGTCGCAAAGGCCGCCGCGCGCATCATGCTGGGTGCCTCGATTCAGGAATTGAAGGCGGAGGGAATGCTGCCGGATAATTATGACGGTGGCTCGCTGCCCGCGAATCACCCGATTGCCGTGAAGGAGGCCGTGCTTCCGTTTAATCGATTCCGCCGACCTGATGGCGCGATGCTGGACACCCTGCTGACTCCAGAGATGAAGTCCACCGGTGAGGTTATGGGTCTAGCGAACAACTTCGGGGCGGCGTACTACAAAGCGGAGTTTGGGGCGTTCGCCGAGCTACCTGCCACCGGAACCGTATTCGTGTCCGTAGCGAACCGCGACAAGCGTACCCTCATTTTCCCAATCCAGCGCCTGCATTCTCTGGGCTACAAGCTGCTTGCTACGGCAGGCACCGCGTCCATCCTGCAGCGCAATGGCGTGCCATGCGAGACCGTACTTAAATCCTCCCAGGTGCGAGCGGGGGCTGAGGGTGAGTCCGTGCTGGACAAGATTTTCAACCACGAGGTGGATCTCATCATCAATACCCCTGCGGGTTCTTCCGGGGCGCGCCACGATGGGTACGAGATTCGTGCCGCGGCGGTGGAAAAGGGCGTTCCGCTCATCTCTTCCGTGCAGGGAGTAACCGCGGGCATCCAAGCGCTCGAAGCAGTACACCGTGGCGGATTCGGCGTCCGTGCGCTCCAGGAGCTCGAACATGCCCCAGCAGAATAGAAACCCCGGGGCCAACAGGGCGGAACAAGCCCCTGCGGGCTTTGGCGAACGCCTAGTGGCGGCGGGCAGGATACGCGGCCGCCTGTGCGTGGGCATCGATCCGCATGCGCACCTTCTCCGGGCGTGGGGTCTTGAGGACACCGTTGACGGCCTGCGTAGCTTCTCGCGCACCTGCGTGGAAGCCTTCGCGGATTCCGCTGCGCTGGTCAAACCCCAGGTGGCCTTCTATGAGCGTTTCGGTTCGCGGGGGTTTGCAGTCCTTGAGGAAACGTTGGCGGACCTGCGGAGCGCCGGTTGCCTGACTGTAGCCGATGCCAAACGCGGCGATATTGGCTCCACGATGCAGGGATACGCCGAGGCGTGGCTGGATGAGTCATCGGCCCTGTGCGCTGATTCGGTTACCGTAACGCCATACCTGGGCGTAGGGGCCTTGCGGCCTGTCTTTGACGCGGCCCAGGCCACGGGCAAGGGTGTGTTTGTCCTGGCAGCCACCTCCAACCCGGAGGCGCGCCGCCTGCAGAACGCGCGCCTTTCCACCGACGCTGCGCCCTCGGTAGCCCAGCATGTGGTCGATGAATGCGCCGAACTAAACAGGCGCGGAGACGGAAAGCCCGGCGATATTGGAATCGTTCTGGGGGCGACGGTGACCGAGCCACCGCGCATCCATGAGCTAAACGGTCCCGTGTTATTGCCGGGCGTGGGCGCCCAGGGTGCAACCGCAGGCGATGTGGCGGAGCTGATGAAGCAGCAACCCCAGCTAGGTTTCGCTAACGTCTCGCGGGCGATTTTGTCCCAGGGGCCGGATGTTTCCGCTCTCCGGGAGGCTGTCATCCGCACGGCTGACGAATTCTGGGAAGGGCCCTTTTTGGCCCCATAATCCCAGCTAGCAGAGCGAAAATGCCAGCTTCTGCGGCCCTAATTATCTAATAGGGCCGCGAGCTGGTATTTTGTTCTTTGCACCGCGATGACGTGCTTAAACGTGACATAAATGTACGTGAATGCGTTATCTCGATTCATCCAATGCTACTATTGCCAGAAGTCGGACCGCAGAAGCGTCGAAGCTTGTCTGCAACAGACATGTAGCTTTCGCTCCGTGTGTGCCGTGTCCTGGCGCGTGTAGTGGCGCTGGACGTAATTACTTATCATCTAACGAAATCGGAGGAAACCCGTGGCCCTTCCAAAGTTGACCGACGAGCAGCGCAAGGAAGCCCTCGCAAAGGCTGCAGAGGCTCGTAAGGCTCGCGCAGAGCTGAAGGCTGCTCTGAAGCGCGGCGACACCAACCTGAAGGACGTTCTGGCTAAGGCTGAGTCTGATGAAATCATCGGCAAGACCAAGGTCTCCGCCCTTCTGGAGGCACTGCCTAAGGTTGGCAAGGTCAAGGCTAAGGAGATCATGGAGGATCTCGAGATTGCACAGACTCGTCGTCTGCGCGGTCTGGGTGACCGCCAGCGTCGTGCTCTGCTGGAGCGCTTCGGCTTCGAGGCTTAATAATCCTCATGGCTGGCGCTAATCAACGCGGAAAGCTGGTAGTTCTTGCCGGCCCTTCCGCCGTGGGCAAATCCACCATTGTTTCGCGCCTGCGCACCGACGTTGAGGGCATGTACTTCAGCGTTTCCATGACGACGCGTCAACCCCGTCCCGGGGAAACGGACGGGGTGGACTATTTCTTCGTCAGCCCGGAGGACTTCCAGAACCGAATCGACGCCGGCGAAATGCTCGAGTGGGCAGACATTCACGGAGGATTGCAGCGTTCTGGAACTCCGGCGCAGCCGGTTGTCGAAGCCCTAGACGCGGGCCGCCCAGTACTAGTCGAGGTAGACTTGGTGGGCGCGCGCAATGTTAAGGCTTCCCTTCCTGAGGCTGAAACTGTATTCTTGGCTCCACCTTCCTGGGACGTGCTTGTGGAGCGCTTGACTGGGCGAGGAACGGAGTCGCAAGAGGTTATTGAGCGCAGGTTGGAAACTGCTCGCAATGAGCTTGCGGCCAAAGATGAGTTCGACCATGTGGTAGTCAATGAGAATCTTGACGACGCAGTGGCCGCCATCACCGCAATCTTGCAGGGACAGTCCTAAGATTATTTTTTAACCCGCAACCATCGATGAGAGGGTGCATGTGACTAACGTGAACACCACCGCTAATGCAGAGGCCCGTAAGCCCGAGCCAGTGTTCGACACGCCGGAAGGAATTACCTCTCCGCCGATCGATGAGCTGCTAGACAGGGTATCTTCCAAGTATGCCCTGGTGATTTTCGCCGCGAAGCGCGCGCGTCAGATCAACTCCTACTATCAGGAGCAGGATGAAGGCGTCTTCGAATTTATTGGCCCTCTGGTGACCCCAGAGCCCGGCGAGAAGCCACTGTCTATCGCTCTGCGTGAGATCGATGCTGGCCTACTCGACCATGAGGAAGGCAAGTAAAAAATCTTGCGGCATTCACCCCGCTGGGACGCATCTAGTGTTTCGGCGGGGTGAGCTCGTTTTTCGTTCTTGGGGTCTCTGGGGCAGTTTTCCTATGCGAGCGGCCCCGTCGCGTGAACCCCATAAAGGCTGTGGCCTGAGAATCCGCCGGTGAAGGCGAATGGGCAGGTAATATGGGCACCCATGGACATTAATGCTGTTGAACCGTCAGAGAACACCCCGGCCGGCGGGGTCTCCGCCGCGCAGCCGCGAATGCCGCGCAATATTGTGGTGGGCGTCGGTGGCGGGATTGCGGCTTACAAGGCCTGCCATCTAGTCCGGGAGTTCACTGAGCACGGCGATGATGTACGCGTGGTTCCCACCCAAGCCGCTTTGAATTTCGTGGGTGCCGCCACGTTCGAGGCCTTATCCGGCAACCCGGTGTCTACCACCGTGTTCGATGCGGTCGATGAGGTCCAGCATGTGCAGGTGGGCCAAGAGGCTGACCTGGTAGTCATCGCCCCCGCTACCGCGGACCTGATTGCACGCCTAGTGGCGGGGCGCGCGGATGATTTGCTCACGGCGACCGTACTGGTCGCCACCTGTCCCGTCGTCGTAGTGCCGGCCATGCACACGGAAATGTGGTTAAACCCCGCCACGCAGGATAATGTTGCCACGCTTCGCCGCCGCGGAATAGTGGTCATGGAGCCGGCGCACGGGCGCCTAACGGGCAAGGACACCGGGCCGGGGCGGCTGCCTGAACCCGTCCAGATAGCTGATTTCGCCCGCACCATTGTTGCCGGTCATGGTGCACACCATGATTGGGTGGGCAAACGCGTGGTCATTAGCGCGGGTGGAACTCAGGAAAACATCGACCCGGTCCGCTACATTGGGAACCGTTCCTCGGGCAGGCAGGGGTTTGCTATCGCCGAGTTGGCGGCGCAGCGTGGCGCCGAAGTAACCCTCGTGGCTGCCAGCACAGATAGTCTGCCGGTTCCTTGCGGCACTACGGTTGTGCGCGTGGGATCCACTCGTGAGATGGAGGCGGCTATGGCTGAATACGGCGCGGGCGCGGACGTGATCGTTATGTCCGCGGCGGTCGCGGATTTCCGCCCGGATTCGCAGGCTGATTCTAAATTGAAGAAGGGCGCGGATGAGGACGCTCTGTCCACCATCCATCTCGTTGAAAACCCGGATATCTTAAAGGGGCTAGTCAATCGTCGGGACCGCGGTGAGCTTAAAGACGGCGCTATCATCGTGGGTTTCGCGGCCGAGACCGGGGATGCTGCGGGCTCCGCACTCGATTACGCCTTGTCCAAGTTTGAGCGCAAGGGTTGCGATATTCTCATGGCCAATGAAGTAGGCGAGGGCAAGGTGTTTGGGCAAAAGACCAATGAAGGGTGGCTCTTGGCTAAAGGGGCCGAACCCCAGGCCGTCCCGTCCGGAACGAAGTTCGAGGTCGCCGCGCAGATTCTGGACGCAGTGAATCGAATTATGCCCAAATAGACCGCGCCAATTGCTTAAATAGACCGCTTGGTCTAGGATTGGTCAACGTCACCGTACCGCGCGGATCACAACGCACTGCACTCATGTACCGGCACGCGCTTGGCCTTCGGCTCGCAAATGTGCCTGCATGGGTGCAAACGGTACGCAATTAAAAGATTCGATGCCTGAAGCGTAAGGACAAAACACCAAGTGGGAACCCGTAATCCTGAGGCCGTGCGCCTTTTTACTAGCGAGTCTGTGACCGAGGGTCATCCGGACAAAATCTGCGACGCCATCTCTGACACCATTTTGGATGCCTTGTTGGAAAAAGACCCGCATGCCCGCGTCGCGGTGGAGACCCTAGTTACGACCGGCCAGGTGCACGTCGTGGGAGAGGTGCGCACAGACTGCTACGTAGAGATCCCGCAGCTGGTGCGCAAGACCCTGCTAGAAATAGGTTTTACGTCTTCGGCCGTGGGCTTCGACGGTAAAACATGTGGAGTCAATATCGCGATAGGCGAGCAGTCCGAGGAGATCGGCGCCGGTGTTGATACCTCCGAGGAGGTTCGACAGGGGCAGAGCTCTAACGAGGATGACCAAAACGGCGCCGGCGACCAGGGCCTGATGTTTGGCTATGCCACCAATGAGACCGAAGAGTTTATGCCGCTGCCGATCGCTCTGGCTCACCGCCTCTCGCGGCGCCTCACGGAGGTTCGCAAGCAGGGCATTGTCCCTCACCTGCGTCCGGATGGTAAAACCCAGGTGACCTTTGCGTATGAGGGCAACGAACCCGTATACCTGGATACGGTGGTCATCTCTACCCAGCATGACCCCGAGTTCGCGGATGGCACGGAGTTTAGCCAGGAATGGCTCAAGGAGCAGTTGCGTGAGCACGTCATAGAGTGGGTTATCCGCGATGCCGGCCTGGACAAGTTCTACACGGACAACACCAAGATTTTGGTTAACCCATCCGGTTCGTTCATCCTCGGCGGCCCCATGGGGGATGCGGGACTTACCGGCCGCAAAATCATTGTGGACACGTACGGCGGTATGGCCCGCCATGGTGGAGGCGCTTTCTCAGGCAAGGATCCATCAAAGGTGGACCGCTCCGCCGCGTACGCGATGCGGTGGGTCGCGAAGAACATTGTGGCGGCCGATTTAGCTGATCGCGCTGAGGTCCAGGTGGCCTACGCGATTGGTCGCTCTAACCCGGTAGGCCTATACGTGGAGACCTTCGGCACCGCAAAGCATGGCCTAAGCGATGGTCAGATTCAGGCGGCGGTCAACGAGGTGTTCGACTTGCGCCCGGGGGTTATCATCCGGGAACTTGACCTTCTGCGCCCTATCTACCGCCAGACCGCGGCCTATGGCCACTTTGGCCGCACGGACATTGACCTGCCTTGGGAGCGGATCGACCGTGCGGATGCCCTACGCGCCGCACTAGCCCTGTAAAATGCGCTTCTATGCCTAAGAAAACACCCGCCATCAGCAAGCCTGTTGTGCGGGTGTTGCCGTTATTGGGCGTCAGCCACCTCGATAGGGCGTTTGACTACCTGGTGGATGAGGAAAGCTCTAGCGCATGCCAGCCGGGTACGCGAGTGCGCGTGCGTTTCCACGCGCAGTTGGTAGACGCTGTGGTCCTTGCACGCCTGAGCGACAGTGATTTTGACGGCTCGTTGAAATTCATAGACCGCGTCATCTCGCCGTTTGTGGTGTATCCGGAGCGCACAGCCAACCTGGTGGACGCGCTCGCCGACCGCTACGGCGGGAACCGCTCGGACATCATTCGAACGGCCATACCCCCGCGGCACGCCAAGGCCGAGGAATCTGATTTCGCCACGCCCTGGGAGGACCTGGGGGAAAGCAGCGAACCAGATCTGTCCGGGTGGTCGAGTTACCAGCACGGTGAGTCCTTCGTAGACTTCGTCCTTTCCGGCAACCCGGCGCGCGCGGCATGGCAGATCACGCCGGGGGAGGATTGGGCCTGGTGCCTCGCCGCACTGGCAGTCAAGGTGGCCCGCGACGGCGGGGGAAGTTTAATCGTTGTCCCGCATCAGCGGGATTTGGACAAGCTCGAGGCGGCGCTGCGCGATCTGGTCGCAGCCAAGCAGGTTACTGTTTTGACCAATTCCCTCGGCCCGCAGGCGCGCTACAGGCGCTACCTGAGCGTGGCCGAGGGGCAGGCGAGGATAGTCATCGGTACGCGCTCTGCCGCGTTTGCCCCGGTAGAAAACCTGCGCCTGGCGGTGGTCCTGCATGATGGCGATGACAACCTTGTGGACAACTTAAAGCCTTACGTCCATGCCCGTGAGGTGCTTACCACCCGAAGCGCGCAGGAAGGCTGCTCGCTTATCATCGCGAGCTACGCCCGGACTTCCGAAACCCAGTTACTGGTAGATAGCGGATGGATGCATGACTTGGTGGCGTCGGGCGGCGTGTTGGCAAAGCGCGCACCAGTGGTAACACCGGTGGGCACGTATGGATTGAACCTGGCGCGGGAGGCAGCCGCTAGCACCTCAATGCATTCTTCTGCGTATCAGGCAATTCGCGCCGCATTGGACAGCGATGAACCGGTGTTGGTTCTCAACCCTAGAAAGGGCTACGTGCCCACGCTAGCCTGCGGCCACTGCAGGGCGGCGGCGCGCTGCAGGCGATGCAACGGGCCCTTGACCTTGCCGCAGGGCAACGAGGTGGGTTCCGCACCACAATGCGGCTGGTGTGGACACATCGAGGCCCGCCATTCCTGCACCGAGTGTGGCTCCACGCGCCTGCGTGCCGTGGTGCTGGGCTCGGAACGCACCGCCGAGGAGTTGGGCCGCGCGTTTCCATCCGTGCGCGTGATCATCTCGGGCGGCAACAAGGTGGTGCCCCTGGTGCCGCATAAGGCCGCGCTGGTCATTGCCACGCCGGGGGCGGAACCGGATGTAGACGGCGGCCTTTATGGGGCAGCGGTGATTTTGGATACGGGAGCTTTACTATCCCGGCAGGATCTGCGCGCTACAGAGCGGGCGTTTGCAACGTGGATCAAGGCCGCGGCACAGGTTAAACCGGGCCCCAAGGGCGGTGAGGTAGTAATTGCCGCGGACCCGGAGCTGCCGGTGATCAATTTCATGACCACATGGGATGTGGTGGGCGCCGCTCAGACAGAGCTAGCCGCCCGCAGGCAGGTGCGCCTTCCGCCTGCGGTTCACTTCGCCGCGATCGACGGTGCCGACGCATCCATTGACATGTTCCTGGAATTAGCGGAGCTGCCTCGCCATGCCGAAGTATTAGGCCCGGTCCCGCTACCACCTGGCGTAAGCCTGCCCGGTGACTATGACTCTGCACGTTTCGGACCGCCACAGCGCATCGTGGTGCGCACGCCGCTCGGACCGCGTTCGGAATTGGGCAAAGCTTTGCGGCAGGCTAACGCGGCGCGCAGTACCCGCAAAGATGAGCTGCCGCTGCGGATACAAGTCGATCCGGTCAACGTGGGCTAAAGCCGGGCCAGCCAAGTGGGTTGAGAATCTTAAGCTCAAGCCACGTACAATCAGCCGCAGAGTTTAGTCTCTACGCGCAGCGGCTAAGGCCCATAGGTTCCCGCGGGCCAGGATGCCACTGCGTAGTCCTTGATATGCGCCGCACATTCAACGAGAAAGGTATAAAACCGCCCCATGGCCATCCGCGAACTGCGTTACTACGGCGATCCGGTACTTACTACCGAAGCCACAGAAATTGATACCTTCGATGCCAATCTGGAGAAGCTGGCGCGGGACATGCTGGAGACCATGGACGCCGCCGGCGGCGTAGGGTTAGCGGCCAACCAGATTGGCTTGACCAAACGCATCTTTGTCTACGATTGCTCCCACTATCAAGCCGGCATGCGCGGGGCGATTGTAAACCCAGTATGGGAACCCGTAGGGAACTTAGGCCAGATTGGGGCGGAAGGCTGCCTTTCGATCCCCAATATCTCCGCGCGAACACAGCGCTACTACCAAGTCAAAGTGACCGGCCAGGATGTCTACGGACGCCCGGTGGCCATGGTTGCCTCAGATTTGATGGCTCGCTGCATCCAACATGAAACCGATCACCTGGATGGCGTGCTCTTCCTGCAGAGGCTAGAGCCGGAAGAGTACAAGCACGCCATGGCCCAGGTCCGCGAATCCGACTGGTTCAACGCTTAAAAGCCACTAGCTCCCATCTCAAGCACCGCACGCCCTGCTGATAAACCATCCCCGCCAGGAGACAGAAAGAACACATGCGCCTAGTATTCGCCGGGACACCCGAACCCGCAGTAGTTGCACTCCAAAAGCTCTTAGATTCCCACCATGAGGTAGTAGCGGTAATCACCCGCCCGGACGCGCGCCGCGGACGCGGCCGCACCTTGCACCCCAGCCCCGTTAAGGCACTGGCGGAAGAACACGGCATCGAAGTACTAACCCCATCTACTCTCAAGCCAGGCACCGAAGACGGCGAAGCGCTGCGCACCCGGCTCGCCGAGCTTAAGCCTGAGGCCCTACCCGTGGTTGCATACGGCAACCTCATCACCCCAGACTTGCTCGATATAGCCCCACACGGCTGGGTCAACCTTCATTTTTCACTTTTGCCGGCATGGCGCGGGGCGGCACCGGTGCAGGCTGCCATCGCCCACGGCGATGACATCACCGGCGCGTCAACGTTCCGCATCGATGAAGGACTAGACACCGGTGTGGTCTTTGGCACCCTCACGGAAGCGATAAGACCCACCGACACTGCCGATGATCTGCTCACCCGCCTGGCCTACTCAGGGGCAGAACTCCTAGTGGCAACCATGGATGGGCTCGAGCGCGGCGACCTGGTGGGCCAGCCCCAGCAGGGCGAGCCAACGTACGCGCACAAGATCACCACTGAGGACGCCCGCATAACGTGGTCAAGCCCAGCCTTCAACGTGGACCGCCACATTCGCGCCCACACCCCTGGCCCGGGCGCCTGGACCGAACTCGAGGGCCAACGCGTCAAAATCGGCCCGGCCACCCCCGTATCCCTCGAGGAAGTGCGCACAGCCGGGGCAGAGGTGGACACAATCGCGCCGGGTGAGATTGTGGTAACTAAAAAGGCCGTGTTCGTGGGCACCTCTACCGAACCGGTTCGCCTGGGCCAGCTGCAGCCGCCAGGCAAAAAGATGATGAACGCCGCCGACTGGGCCCGGGGACTGGCCGGCGGCTCCGCAGATAAATCCGTAAGCGAAGCGAGCAAGGGAGTATTCCAATGAGCGGCGGTTTCCGTTCGCGGTCAAGCAAGAAACCCACGGGCGGCAGTGGTGAGCGCGGTTCACAGCGCGATGCTCGCGGCCGCAAATTAACTGATGCACACGGTGGCGGTTCCCGCTCCGGGCAGGCCCGTGGCAAGGATAGGGGTAATAAGGGCGGCAAGATCGCGCGAGGTAATTCCAATGGCAAAGCGCGCGGCGGCGCACCTCGCCAGGGAGTAAACCTGCGCGCGGATGCGGAGCGCTTCGGCGTGGATCTACCGCGGGTTATTGCCTTCGATACGCTGGTTCGGGTCGAGCAGGATGAGGCTTTCGCTAACCTCATTCTCCCGAAGGCACTGCGGGTCCATAGTGTTGAGGGGCGCGACGCTGCCTTTGCCACGGAGCTTGCCTACGGCGCGCTACGGGCCGAGGGGGTCCTCGACGCGGTCATCTCCCGATGCTCCTCCCGTGAACTGTCTACCTTGGATCCGAGGGTGCTATGCGCGCTGCGTTTGGGGGCTTATCAGCTCCTCTACACCCGGGTCGAAGCCCACGCGGCCGTTGATACCACCGTGCGTCTCGTGGAAATGTCCGGCCAGGACAAGGCTAAGGGTTTTGCGAATGCGGTAATGCGTGCCATCACCCGCACCCCAGTAGAGACGTGGTTTAGCAAGCTCTCTCCCGAAGGAGAGGTGGCGGCGCTAGCCTTCAAGCACGCCCATCCAGAGTGGATTGCTCATTCCTTTAGCCGGGTAGTGGGCCTGGCCGAACTGGAGGCTGCGCTGGCCGGGGATTCCGCGCGCCCCACGGTTCACTTGGTTGCGCGGCCCGGTGAGATCAGCGCAGAGGAACTGGCGCTGATGACAGGATTCGAGCAAGGCAAATATTCCCCCTACGCGGTCTACATGGATAGCGGCGACCCAGGACAGCTCGAGCCCGTCCGGGATGGGCTGGCCGGCGTGCAGGATGAGGGCTCGCAGCTCATTGCCCGAGCGCTTACTGAAGTTCCGCTTGACGGTGCCGATTCCGGGCGTTGGCTCGATCTGTGCGCCGGGCCGGGCGGAAAGGCCGCGCTGCTGGGTGCGCTTGCGCGCATCGACGGCGCCACCGTGGATGCGGTCGAGGTGGCACCTCACCGTGCGGAGTTAATTTCTAAGCTCGTGCGTGACCTTCCGGTTACCGTACACGTCGCCGATGGGCGCAATCCCGGGTTGGAAGCGGGCTATGACCGCATCCTTGTGGATGCTCCATGTTCCGGCCTCGGCGCGCTGCGCCGCCGCCCCGAGGCACGCTGGCGCAAGCGGGAGGAAGACATAGCTGAGCTGGCCCCGTTGCAATTCGAACTGCTGGAGTCCGCCGTGAAACTCGTCCGTCCTGGGGGCGTGGTGGTCTATTCCACCTGCTCGCCGGATTTGCGGGAAACCCGCTTTGTTGTGGACCGTGCGGTCAAGGAGCTGGGCGTAGTTGAGCTCGATGCCCGACGATTTTTGCCGGAGATGCCGGATCTCGGCAACGAGCTTTCCGCTCAGATGTGGCCGCACCGCCACGGAACCGACGCAATGTTTTTCGCTGTGCTATCCAAGCCGGCGAGCTAGCTTTCCGCCAGCGCCTTGAAAAGCCATTGTCCCGCATACCCCAAATCACGATAGGATAGACGCATGTCTGGAACGTTTGAAGCCCCCATCATCTCCCCATCCATCCTCGCTGCCGATTTCACGAAGCTCGGTGACGATGTCCGCGCCGTGGCCAATGCTGATTGGATTCACGTTGACATCATGGATGGCCACTTCGTTCCGAACCTATCCTTTGGCCCCGATATCACGAAGCAGGTAGACGGCGTGACCAACCAGGTCTTGGACGTGCATCTGATGATCGAAGAGCCGGAAAACTGGGTGGAAACCTACGCAAAGGCCGGAGCGGACTGCATCATCTTCCATGTAGAGGCCGTCGCGGATGAGAACGCTGCTTTAGACCTAGCGCAAAAGATTCGCGACCTAGGCGTCCGCGCTGGTTTCTCCATCAAGCCTGGTACGCCGATCGAGCCATGGCTCGACAAACTCAACCATTTTGATCTGGCCCTCGTGATGAGCGTTGAGCCAGGTTTTGGCGGCCAGAAATTCATGCCGGAGCAGCTGGACAAGGTCCGCAAGCTGCGCGCGGCTATCGACGAGGCCGGCTTGGATACCCTCATCGAGATTGATGGCGGGATCTCCGCAGAGACCATTGCCTCTGCGGCGGAGGCGGGCTGCGATGCGTTCGTGGCGGGTTCCGCCATCTATAAGCAGGAGGATAAGGCCGCAGCGGTAGAAGAACTGCGCAGGCTCGCCACAATCTAGCAGATAATAAAACTGCGCTGTTACCTCTAACTCTTCACGTAAGGATGGATGCAAGTGAGCCCTGAGCACCTGACCGCGACCTCGCCACAAGTAATCGCGGCCCTGCATCGCGCTATGCGTGCCGGTGCGAACGTGCGCGGAACCACTAGCCCCAACCCACCGGTGGGAGCCGTTATCCTGTCCGCCGATGGGGAGGTGGTGGCCGTCGGTGCCACGCAACCAACTGGCGGTGCGCACGCGGAAATCAAGGCGCTGGAAGCCGCAGGCGAAGCGGCTCGTGGCGGCAGCGCCGTGGTGACGCTCGAGCCATGCAACCATACGGGACGCACGGGTCCATGCGTGGAGGGACTCATTAGTGCCGGGATTGGCGCCGTGTTCTACCTACACGACGATCCTAACCCTGAGGCCGCAGGCGGCGCTGCGTACCTGCGGGACAAGGGAGTTCGAGTAGAAAAACTCAGCCTGGATGGGCCCGCAGGGGTGGGCGCGCCGCTGGACGTGCTGATCCCTTGGTTGGTTGCGGTGAGTTCACAGCGCCCGCACGTGACCGTTAAATTCGCACAGACCCTGGACGGTTTCACGGCCGCGCCGGACGGTTCCAGTCAGTGGATCACCGGAGAGATCGCCCGAAACTATGCGCACGAAGATCGCGCTCATCGCGATGCAATCCTTATTGGTACCGGTACCGCACTCGCGGATAATCCATCGCTTACAGCACGTTATCCAGACGGGTCGCTTCGCGAACACCAGCCGCGTCGCGTTGTCATTGGTAGCCGCGACTTGCAGGCCACCGGTGAAGCCTCCCGCAACCTGCGGGACCTGGGCTACGACCAGTATGAAACCATCGAGGAAGCCCTCGCGCAGCTGTACGAGGAGGGCGCACGCGATGTGCTGGTAGAAGGAGGAGCCGGGCTTGCGAGCTCCTTCTTCAAACTCGGGTATGTCGATGCAATCCAGGCCTATATCTCACCCACTCTCTTCGGTGAGGGCAGGGGAGTATTGGCGCACCCGCTTGCCGAAAACATCAATGACGCCCCGCGGTTTAGGCGTTTGCGCTCCATTGAGCTGGGCGAAGACATGCTCATCGAATACACGGTATAACTCCTGCGCACCACCAGTGCCGGCGCGTGGTGGGTGAGTGGTACAGGCGGGGCGTGCATAGCTGGGGGATTATTTAATCCCCACTGATGGTTCAAGACGTGATACTCTGGTCCTCGCATTCTCAGGGCGGGGTGAAATTCCCCACCGGCGGTGATGTCAGCACTAATTGAACACTTTCGTTTCACGCTGAATAAGTCCGCGAGCGCTTCCTGTCACACGGTGGTCGTGTGGGGGAAGGACAGCAGACCCGGTTGGAATCCGGGACCGACGGTCATAGTCCGGATGGGAGAGAAGGAGTTTCACCGTGGAATCTGTAATGTCCGCGCTGACCGGTTTCTTGACCGCTCAGCTCACCATCGGCGGCGTGCCAATCCTGGTGCGCGAAATAGTCGGCAACGTATTCGGCCTCGCTAGCGCCTACTTCGGTATGAAGCGCCTGGTGTGGGCCTGGCCGGTGGGCATCGTAGGAAACGCCCTGCTTCTCACCGTATTCCTGGGCGGGGTGTTCCACACTCCACAAAACCTAGATCTCTACGGCCAGGCGGGACGCCAGGTGATGTTCATGGCGGTCTCCATATACGGCTGGTGGCAGTGGTCCCGCACCAAGCATCAGGGCGATGACAGCGTTGCGGTTCAGCCGCGCTGGGCTACGGGGCGCGAACGCCTTATTCTCCTGCTACTCGCTGTGATTGGCACGCTGGCGTGCGCGTATATCTTCAAAGCGCTGGGTTCATGGGGGCCCTGGGCCGACGCATGGATCTTCGTAGGATCCATGCTAGCCACCTGGGGGATGGCGCGTGGCTGGACCGAGTTTTGGCTTATCTGGATCGCTGTCGATCTCGTTGGGGTACCGCTGCTTTTTGTCGCCGGCTACTACCCATCGGCAGCCCTTTACCTGGTGTACGGAGTCTTTGTCACGTGTGGATTCGTCTCCTGGCTCCGCATACAAAAGCGCGAGGGCGTTGGGCCTGCCCAACCGACTGAGGCCGGCGCCGCAACTGCAGTCGCCGCGCCAATAAACTCTTAGCTCACATTCACCCCGCACCAGTTTCGCACGGTCCATTCGAGGCCCGGAACAGTGGTGCTGAGCGCCTTGTGAACTCACCTGTGAGAAATGATGAAAAGACGAAAAGGACGCCTATGTTTACCGGACTTATCGAGGAAATCGGCACAATTTCGGGGTCACAGCCGCAGCGGGACGCACTACGCCTGGGGATTAGCGCCAGCGCAGTGCTAGAAGGGACGCGGCTAGGGGACTCTATCGCGGTCAATGGCGTGTGTCTGACCGTGACGGATATCAGTGACGGCGCGTTCTATGTCGACGTAATGCAGGAGACTCTCAACCGTACGTCCTTGTCCCGCCTGGAACAGGGAAGTCCGGTCAACCTCGAGCGCGCGGTATTGCCCACCACGCGCCTGGGCGGGCACATCGTGCAGGGGCACGTTGACGGAGTGGCAGAAGTGCAAAGCCGCACGGTATCGGAGCACTGGGAGATAGTGCGCTTTAGCCTGCCGAAAGAGATTTCGGCGTACGTGGTGGAGAAGGGGTCTATCGCGCTCAATGGGACGTCCTTGACCGTTGCCGCAGTGGGAAATGACTGGTTCGAGGTCTCCTTCATCCCCACCACGTTGCGTGAGACCACCCACGGCCAGCTCACCGGCGGGGACATTGTGAACGTCGAAGTGGATGTACTCGCCAAGTACGTGGAGAAGCTCGCAGCACTGAAGTGACTCGGGGATTGGTGAATAAGGATAGGAATATGTCTACAGTTCGTTTGGATTCAGTTGAGCAGGCGATCGCCGATATCGCGGCCGGAAAAGCCGTGGTGGTGGTGGATAATGAAGACCGTGAGAATGAAGGTGACCTCATCTTCGCCGCGGAACGGGCGACCCCAGAGCTGGTGGCCTTCATGGTTCGCTATTCCTCTGGGTACATTTGTGCGGCGCTCGTGCCTGAAGATTGCGACCGCCTGAATCTCCCGCCAATGGTGGCCATCAATGAAGACGCGCGTCACACCGCGTACGCGGTGACGGTGGACGCCAACACGGGCAGCACCGGAATTTCCGCAGCTTCCCGTGCTGAAACGCTTCGCCGCTTGGCCGATCCGGAGCGCACGCAGGAGGATTTCACTCGCCCGGGCCACGTGGTGCCGTTGCGGGCGCGCCCTCACGGGGTCCTGGAACGCGATGGCCACACCGAGGCCTCGGTGGATTTGGCTCGCCTAGCGGGGTTGCGCCCGGCCGGCGTGCTGTGCGAGGTGGTTTCCGAGCAGGACCCCACCGATATGGCACGCGGCCCCGAGTTGCGTGAGTTCGCGGATTCCCACGAGCTGTCCATGATTTCAATCGAGCAACTTATCGCTTTCCGCAGAGCCAATGAGACCTTGGTGAGCCGGGAAGTTGAGACAAGGCTGCCCACCGTTCATGGCGAGTTTCGCGCGGTGGGCTACCGCAGCGTGGTGGACGGTAGCGAACACGTGGCCCTTGTTGCCGGCGATGTCGAGACGCTGCGCGGCGCCCGTGATGTGGCGGTGCGTGTGCACTCCGAGTGCCTTACCGGAGACGCTTTTGGCTCCCGACGCTGCGATTGCGGTCCCCAACTCGACGCTTCCCTTCAACTGATTAATTCCTTAGGTCAAGGCGTGGTCATCTACCTGCGCGGTCAAGAGGGGCGCGGAGTTGGATTGATCCCCAAACTCAAGGCCTACAAGCTGCAGGACCAGGGTTTGGACACGGTCGATGCTAACCTGCGCCAAGGCCTGCCGGAGGATGCTCGGGAGTACTCCGTTGCCGCACAAATCATTCGCGACCTAGGCATAGAATCCGTTGACCTGGTCACCAATAATCCGCATAAATCGCACGAACTGGAAGGCAACGGCGTAGATATAGCTAGGGTGGTGGGGCTAAGCACAGAGCCCAACCAGCACAACATTGATTATTTAAGGACCAAGCGGGACCGCATGCATCACGACCTGCCCAGCGTCGAGCAATGGGACAGACTCCACGCGGACAGCGACCGGGTGCGCAACGGAAACCTGAACGTTAATGCACACGACTAGCGCCGAACTTTAGCCATCCAAGGAGGAAAATTGAGTAAAGAAGGCTTGCCCACCATTGATGCCGGCACCGTGGACGGCACCGGCATTACGGTTGCCGTTGTCACCGCGACCTGGAATGAGGAGATTTGCGACCAGCTGCATAGGCGCGCCATGGATACCGCAAAAGAATGCGGGGCGGAGGCAACGGGAATTCGGGTGGTAGGTGCGCTGGAGATTCCCGTGGTCGCCCAGGCGGCGGCGCGGAAATACGATGCGGTGGTGGCCCTGGGCTGCGTTATCCGCGGTGGGACCCCGCACTTTGACTACGTATGTGACTCGGTCACCCAAGGGCTCACCCGGATAGCCCTTGATGAATCCACCCCGGTCGCCAATGGGGTTCTGACAACCAATGATGCGCAGCAGGCGCGGGACCGGGCCGGCTTTGAGGGCTCCGTTGAGGATAAAGGGGCGGAGGCGATGGTGGCCGCTCTCGACACTGTGGCCAAGTTGCGTAAGATAGGTTAGTTGAACCACACCGCATAGAATCGACCGTTCCAACGGCGGTGCACCCTTAGGAGATTGAGCGTATTCATGACTGAATCACACGGCCCGACCCAGCAGCCCCAACAGGAAGCGGCTTCCAGTTCCCAGATGTCTGAACTGGATGTGGCCCGTTACACCAATGCGGACCCCTTCGCATTGACCTCAAACAAACCGTGGGAGCTCACGGTAAGTTCACCCTTCCTGAAGAAGGTTGCTATTGCCGCGGTGCTCGTCTGCATGGCTTGGCACATTTTCATGGGCGTGACCGTTGGCCTCGAGTACACCGGCGCGGCCGTTACCACGATCGACCGCTGGGCGTACCCGCTGGTTGGCGTCATTCTGTCCGTTCTATTGTGGCTGATCTTTACCCGCCCACGCGTGCGCGCCAACTCCGATGGCGTGGAGGTGCGCAACATTGTGGGCACGCGTTTTTACCCCTGGCAGGTAATCTACGGGCTGTCATTCCCGGAAGGCGAGAAGATGGCTCGGCTGGAGCTTCCCGAGTTCGAGTACGTGACCCTGTGGGCATTCCAGTCGGCTGATAAGGCGAAGGTCATCAAGTCCGTGCGCCAATTCCGCGAGCTCGAAGCCAAGTACATGCCGCAGGACTAACCGATAAAAGCAATAACCCTCTGAGGACTGTGAACTAGTGGCTGATCCCACCACGTATCGCCCGGCGCCGGGGACCATTCCCACGGACCCGGGCGTTTATAAATTCCGTGACGAAAACCAGCGCGTCATCTACGTTGGCAAGGCGAAGAACCTGCGCGCGCGGTTATCCAACTATTTCCAAGACATTACCCAGCTGCATCCGCGCACTCGTCAGATGGTGCTTACCGCCGCCCACGTGGAATGGACGGTTGTGGCAAGCGAGGTTGAGGCGCTCCAGCTGGAATACACCTGGATCAAACGATTCGACCCGCGGTTCAACGTGATGTACCGCGATGATAAGTCGTACCCCATGTTGGCTGTCAGCGTGGGAGAGCGCTATCCGCGAGCGTTTTTCTACCGCGGACCTCGCCGCAAGGGAGTGCGTTACTTTGGCCCGTACTCGCACGCCTGGGCCGTGCGCGAAACCCTTGACCTGCTCACCCGTGTCTTTCCCATGCGGACGTGCTCTAAAGGCGTGTTTAACCGGCATGAGAACCTCGGCCGGCCGTGCCTTTTGGGATACATCGGAAAGTGCGATGCACCATGCATCGGACGCGTGAGCGAGGAAGAACACCGCGAGACCGTCAACGGGCTGGTTTCTTTCATGAATGGCAATACCAAGGAGGTTACGCGCCGCCTTCAGAAAGAGATGGAGCAAGCGGCAGAGGACCTCGAGTTCGAAAAGGCCGCACGCCTGCGCGATGACATTGGTGCCGTATCCAAGATTATGGAGCAGCAGTCCGTGGTGCTCGGTGATGGCACGGATGCGGATCTGATTGCCTTTTGCTCCGATGAGCTCGAAGCGGCGGTGCAAATCTTCCACGTGCGTGACGGGCGCATCCGCGGCCAACGGGGCTGGGTGGTAGAGCGCGCCGGAGATCAGGCCACCACCGAACCAATCGAGCCGGGGCAGCCGGATCCGGCGCTTCCGGAGCTGATGCAAAACTTTCTCATCCAGTTCTACTCCGACGCGGTTGAGCGAGAGGAACATGAGGCGGCGGAGGACGCGGCAATCAATGCGCGTGTGAGGCGAAGGGGAGTGGACCAAGAGTCCCACGGGCAATCCCGCGCCGTAACGGTGATTCCACGTGAGATTCTGGTTCAAGGTATGCCGGCCGAAGCCCAGCAGGTGGGCACATTGCTCAACGAACTCAAAGGGGCAAACGTCGATATCCGCGTCCCGCAGCGCGGGGATAAGCGTGCGCTGATGCAGACGGTGGAACGAAACGCCAAGGATGCCCTTCGTCAGCACAAGCTCAAGCGGGTAGGTGACCTGACGGCCCGCTCGGCCGCGCTGCAAGATATTCAAGAGGCCCTGGGCATGGAAACCGCCCCGCTGCGTATCGAGTGTACGGACATCTCCCACATACAGGGCACGGACGTTGTGGCCTCTCTCGTGGTCTTTGAAGATGGGTTGCCGAAAAAGTCCGATTACCGCCGTTATCGCATCAAGGAAGCGGCGGGGGATGGTCACTCAAATGACGTGGGCTCGATTGCCGAGGTGACCCGTCGGCGGTTCAAGCGGCACCTAGAGGACAGGCTGGCCAATCCCGACGAGGAACTCGAGGCAACGAGCTTTGAAGAAGACAAGGTCACCGAGGAATCGGCTGAGGCGGGGCGCAAATTTGCTTATCCGCCCCAGCTGTTCATAGTCGATGGCGGCGCCCCACAGGTCAAAGCCGCGCAGGAAGTTTTCGACGAGCTGGGGATCGTGGACGTGACCCTTGTTGGACTCGCGAAACGCTTGGAGGAAATCTGGGTACCCGGAGACGATGAACCGGTCATTTTGCCGCGTAATTCCCAGGCCCTGTACTTGCTGCAGCAGATTCGCGATGAAGCCCACCGTTTCGCCATCTCCTACCACCGGCAGCAGCGTTCGAAACGGATGCGGTCCTCCGCGCTCGATGGCATTCCAGGGCTTGGCCCCGCCCGCAGGGCGGACCTGGTCAAGCAGTTTGGATCGGTGAAGAAACTCAAGGAAGCCACTGTAGAAGAGATTGCGTCTCTCAAGGGCTTTGGCTCCAAGCTGGCTGAGACTATTGTCGAGCACCTTCAGGCTCACTAGATTTACCGAAGAATTTTCCAATGCGCGGCTCTGGTTTACCTGGGCCACGTAAACTAGCCTTCATGACCAAGTTTGAACAACCGCCCGTCTTGTTGACCGGTATGTCCGGTGGCGGATTATCCTCCGCATCCAAGGTCCTAGAGGATAAGGGCTATTACGTGGCCCATAACCTGCCGCCGCAAATCATCGTGGAGCTGCTGCAGCTGTGCGCACAGGAGGATTCCCCTGTATCCAAGGTTGCCGTGGTGACCGATGTGCGAACCCGCATGTTCCCGGGTTCGCTCATCGAGACGATTGATAAACTCACCGAACTCGGCATGGCGCCCACGGTGCTATTCATGGACGCCCGTGACGATGTACTCATCCGGCGATTTGATTCGGTGCGCCGAACCCACCCTCTGCAGGAGTCTGAGACACTCAAGCACGGGATTCGCCGCGAGCGGGAGGTCATCGCGCCAGTACGTGCGCGCGCAGACATCATTATCGACACGACGAATTTGTCCGTCCATGACCTGCGTCGCGCCATCGAGGCCTCGTTTGGATCCATGGACGCGGAAAAGCAGCACGTAACCGTCGAGTCCTTCGGTTTCAAGCACGGATCCCCTCGTGATGCTGATCTTATTGTTGATGTGCGCTTCTTGCCGAACCCATACTGGGTCCCCGAACTGCGTGCCTACCGCGGCACCGATAAACCAGTCAGTGATTACGTACTGGGGCAGCCTTCCGCCGGAGAATTCATAGATAAGTTCATGGAAATGTTCGATTCCATGGTTGCGGGCTACCGCCACGAGGGCAAGGACTTTATCACGGTGGGCGTGGGCTGCACCGGTGGGCATCACCGCTCGGTTGCGGTTTCCGAAGAGATTACTAGGCGTCTTAATGCCGCGGGGAAGGTCAAAGCCAGCGTGCTTCACCGCGACATAGCACGGGATTAGGTTGTGGGGTTGGATATGTCTTTTCCTCGGCACATGGCCTGCCTCGGCGGCGGCCACGGCCTTTATCAAACGTTACTGGCTGCGCAGGAGTTCAAGGCGGAGAGAATCTCAGCCATCGTAACCGTCGCCGATGACGGTGGGTCTTCAGGACGCCTGCGCCGCGAGCTGGACATCATTCCCCCGGGGGATCTGCGTATGGCGCTGGCCGCCCTGGCAGGTGATCACCACGGGGATGACGTGTGGGCCACCGCTCTGCAGCACCGCTTCGGCGGTAACGGCGCGCTGGCGGGACATGCGGTGGGCAATCTTCTCATCGCCGGCCTTACAGAGGTCTTCGGGGACATGCAGGCCGCCCTGGATATGGTTGCCGAGCTTACGCATTCCCGGGGGCGCGTGTACCCGGTGGTAAATCAGCCGTTGGATATCGAAGCCGATGTTGCTGGGCTTGATGATGACCCGCGGCTTATACGCTCGGTTCGCGGCCAAGTAGCCGTGGCCTCGACGCCTGGCCAGGTTCGCCGGGTACGGGTGATTCCGGAGTCACCCACCGCAAACCCCAAGGCTATCGAGGCGCTGGAGGACGCGGACCTTATTACCCTTGGCCCTGGCTCGTGGTTTTCCTCGGTACTGCCCCATGTTTTGGTGCCGGAGATAGTAGATACCATCGCGCGATCCGAGGCTATGCGTGTAGTGATCCTGAACCTTTCTGCGGAACCGGGAGAAACCCAGGGTTTTTCCGCGGAAAGACACCTTCATGTTCTGGCCCAGCACGCGCCCAACCTCCGCATTGACAGGGTTGTGGTTGACGATTCATCCAACCTGTCGGAAAGCGAAAGGGGCTACCTTCAGCGTGCGGCTCAAAGCCTCGGCGCCAGCGTTGTATTTGAAGACGTCCATGAAATAGATGACAATGGACTGTCAACAAATCTACACAGCCCGTCTAAACTGTCAGGGGCTTTAAAGAACATCTGTTCGTGGATGTAGCGGGGGCTTCCGCTACATTGGTCAACTCCGAAACCCGGCGCCTTGCATAGCCGGGTTAGGCACAAGCAACTTTGCGAGAAAGCGTAGGAAGTACTAGTGACTCTTACCGAAAGGGTAGTCAAAGAACTCACTGCTGTGAACGTTCCTCGGCAGTCTGCAAAGGCTGCCGAGCTGGCGGCGATTATTCGCTTCGCCGGTGAGATATCAGTAGTGGGAGAGTCCGCGGTCTTAGAGATTGAGTTGGAGGACCAACTAGTCGCCCAACGAGTGGTTGCCAGCCTGGAAGAGCTCTACGATATTAAGGCGGCTACCCACTTGGTGGGCCCCGGAAGCGCTTCCCGAAAACCGCGAATCCAAGTGCGCTTGACCCAGGGCGTGAAGGAACTCATGCGGCGCTTAGGCCTGGTGACCCGCTCCGGGCATGCAGTTGTGGGCCTGCCTCCGCAGGTGATTTCCGGGACCATCGCCGATAATGAGGCGGCTTGGAGGGGCGCGTTCATGGTTGCGGGTTCTCTGACCGAACCCGGGCGCTCATCTTCTCTCGATGTCACGTGTCCGTGCCAAGAGGCCGCGCTTGCGCTAGTTGGTTGCGCGCGGCGCCTGGGCATAGTTGCCAAAACCAAAGAGACCCGAGGCGCTGACCGCGTTGTGGTGCGCGACGGAGAC
The DNA here is from genome assembly GCF_004795735.1 of Corynebacterium endometrii. Taxonomy (NCBI): domain Bacteria; kingdom Bacillati; phylum Actinomycetota; class Actinomycetes; order Mycobacteriales; family Corynebacteriaceae; genus Corynebacterium; species Corynebacterium endometrii. The sequence goes on along the minus strand of NZ_CP039247.1, from coordinate 1,327,973 downwards.
GCTATTGGCGCGTTGCTCACGCGCATGGGGGCCCAGACCACCCGTTTGGACTGGGAGTCTAAGCGCTTGCTGAATGAGGCCCGCGTCACGGGTTCGCGGCTTCAGAATTTCGATGACGCGAATCTGCGCCGTTCGGCGCGGGCTGCGGTGACCGCGGCCGCGCGCGTCGAGCGCGCCATGGAAATCCTTGGCGATGATGTTCCAGAGCATCTGGCCGACGCCGGTCACCTTCGCGTCAAACACCGGCAGGCGTCCCTGGAGGAGTTGGGCCGCCTGGCCGATCCACCAATGACTAAGGATGCGGTTGCGGGGCGCATCCGTCGATTGCTGTCAATGGCGGATAAGCGCGCTCAGGAATTGGAAATCCCGGATACCAACGAGTCCGTATCGGAGGAGCTCTTCGACGAGCAGTAGGGGGCTATGACGGCCGCCGACCGGCAGGTTTTCCTTTCAATCTTGCTACAAACGCCCAACCATGCGCCGGGTAAGGTTGGGCTTTTCGATGCGCCAGCGATGGTGACGGATATCTCAAAATTTGCTCTGAGACAAACCGATTGGCCAGTTGTGAAACCAAAACAAGCCGAATTCGCAGGTAGAAGGCCGGGAATGGAAGGTACTTCCCGCTCTGTTCATGTCTGATTCTGTGGGATCATGTCCGTAATGTTGACTTAAACCTGCGGATTCCTCTCCGGATGGGTAACATGAACATTGTTGGATTTCACACGGTAACCCGTGTTGGGAAGTCCATGAAACATTTCCCGAATTTGAGGAGACACACTGTGACCATCCGCGTAGCTATTAACGGCTTTGGCCGCATCGGCCGTAACTTCTTCCGCGCTGTTACCGAGAACCCAGGCGACCTCGAGATCGTTGCCATCAATGACCTGACTGACAACAAGACCCTGGCAACCCTGCTGAAGTATGACTCCGTACTGGGCCGTTTCGGTGCTGAGGTTGACTCCGACGAGGAGTCCATCACCGTTGACGGAAAGAAGATCCAGGCTACCGACGAGAAGGATCCTTCCAAGCTCAACTGGGCTGAGCTTAACGTGGATATCGTCATCGAGTCCACCGGTTTCTACACCGACGCAAACGGCGCAAAGGCCCACATCGAGGCTGGCGCCAAGAAGGTCATCATCTCCGCCCCAGGCAAGAACGTCGATGCGACCTTCGTATACAACGTAAACTCTGAGGATTACGACCCAGAGAACCACAACATCATCTCTGCAGCTTCCTGCACCACCAACTGCCTGGCACCGATGGCTAAGGTCCTCCACGAGAAGTTCGGCATCGAGAAGGGCCTGATGACCACCATCCACGCCTACACCGGTGACCAGCGCATCCAGGACGCTCCTCACAGGGATCTGCGTCGCGCACGTGCGGCCGCGGTCAACATGGTTCCTACCTCCACCGGCGCTGCCAAGGCCGTTTCCTTGGTTCTGCCTGAGCTCGAGGGCAAGCTGGACGGTTACGCAATGCGCGTTCCTACCATCACCGGCTCCGCGACCGATCTGACCTTCACCGCTTCCCGCGAGGTTACCGTCGAGGAGATCAACGCCGCCATCAAGGAGGCCGCTTCCGGCGAGTTCGGCGAAACCCTTGGCTACACCGAGGACCCACTGGTTTCCACTGACATCATCACCGATCCTCACGGCTGCATCTTCGACGCCGGCATGACCAAGGTCTCCAACGGCAACCTGGTCAAGGTCCTGGGCTGGTATGACAACGAGTGGGGCTACACCTCCCAGCTCCTGCGCCTGACCAAGCAGGTTGGCGGCGCGCTGTAGAAGCGTAAGTGTCCACCACACGTTAATCACCGATTGTGATTAGTCACCGGCTCACGAGAGTGCCCAGCAAGGGTTCGCGTGGGCCGGTATTGTTTTAGGTATCTGTATATTTTTCTTCGAAGGAGAAGACATGGCTTTTAAGACCCTTGATGATCTGCTTGCTGAGGGTGTGGAGTCCCGCCACATTCTGGTTAGGTCCGATTTCAACGTCCCGCTAGACGATGAGGGAAATATCACGGACCCAGGCCGTATTACAGCCTCCCTGCCAACGATTAAGGCCCTGGTCGAAGGCGGCGCAAAGGTCATCTTGTCCGCCCACCTGGGCCGCCCGAAGGGCGAGGTCAATGAGAAGTATTCCCTGGCCCCGGTTGCCGAAGCCCTGTCCGAGGCCTTGGGCCAGTACGTAGCGCTTGCCGGCGATGTATCCGGTGAGGATGCCCACGAGCGGGCAAACGGCCTCAACGATGGTGACGTCATGCTCATCGAAAATGTACGTTTCGATCCACGCGAGACCTCTAAGGACGAGTCCGAGCGCGGCGCATTCGCCGACGAGCTCGTGGCCCTGGCCGCCGATAACGGCGCATTTGTTTCCGACGGCTTCGGCGTTGTACACCGCGCCCAGACCTCCGTGTATGACGTAGCCACGCGTTTGCCCGCTTACGCTGGCAAGTTGGTACAAAAAGAGCTGGACGTTCTGTCCTCAGTGGCCAAGGAACCTGAGCACCCATACGTGGTAGTGCTGGGTGGTTCCAAGGTGTCCGACAAGCTAGGCGTTATCGAGGCGCTGGCAGACAAGGCTGACCACGTCATCATTGGCGGCGGAATGTGCTACACCTTCCTGGCAGCACAGGGCTACGACGTGCAGAAGTCCCTCCTGCAAGAGGAAATGATCGACACGTGCAAGGGCCTGCTTGAGCGCTTCGGTGACAAGTTGGTACTCCCGGTTGACCTGGTCGCGGCTTCCGAGTTCTCGGCCGACGCTGAGGTTAAGACCGTGGAGCTGGACGGAATCCCAGAGGGCTGGCTTTCTACCGATATCGGCCCTAAGTCCGTCGAGAAATTCGCAGGCATCCTCGCTGAATCCAAGACCGTGTTCTGGAACGGCCCAATGGGCGTATTCGAGATGGAACCATTCTCCAAGGGCACCGCAGGCGTAGCTCAGGCGATTATTGACGCAACCGCTAAGAACGGTTCTTTCACCGTCGTGGGTGGCGGCGATTCCGCCGCGTCCGTTCGCGTGCTTGGCCTGGATGAAGAAGGCTTCTCCCACATTTCCACCGGCGGCGGAGCTTCCCTCGAATTCCTCGAGGGCAAGGAGCTCCCCGGCGTGGCGGTACTCGAGGCCTAGTAAAGACTTTTCACTACTTGAAAGGAGTGCCACCTATGGCACGTACCCCATTCATTGCGGGTAACTGGAAGATGAACCACGATCACATGCAGACCGTGGGCACCATCCAGAAATTCGATTTCTCCCTGCCGAAGGAGTACTACGAGAAGGTTGACGTTGCGTTTATCGTACCGTTTACCGATATTCGTACCGCCCAGACTCTGGTTGAGGGGGACAAGCTCAAGATAACCTACGGCGCACAGGACATCTCCCAGCACGATTCGGGCGCATACACCGGTGAAGTCTCAGGGCAGATGCTGGCTAAACTCGGCTGCACCTGGGCTATCGTGGGTCACTCCGAGCGTCGCGAGTACCACGGAGAAACTGATGAGGTCGTGGCAGCTAAGGCTGCCGCGGCATTGAAGAACGGCATTTCCCCGATCGTCTGCGTAGGCGAGCCTTTGGAAATTCGCGAGGCTGGTACCCATGTTGATTACGTGGTGGAACAGACCCGCGCGTCCCTTGCCGGTTTGTCCGCAGAAGACCTCTCCAAGACCGTTATCGCCTATGAGCCCGTATGGGCAATCGGCACGGGCAAGGTAGCTTCCGCTGAGGATGCGCAGGAAGTATGCGCCGCTATCCGTGAATTGGTAAAGGAGCTCGCCGGAGAAGAGGTAGCAGAGGGCATCCGCATACTCTACGGTGGCTCCGTCAAGGTCGATTCGGTCGGCGAGATTGTTGGCAAGCCGGACGTCGACGGCGGCCTCATCGGTGGCGCCTCCCTTGTTGGCGAGGACTTCGCTAAGCTGGCCGCCAACGCCGCCAACGCGGTGAGCTAATCGGCCGGTACTTCGGCAGTAGTGTCAGCTGCGCCATCGCGGGCGACGCGGAGGGTATAAATGCTTTTTGCGGCCGCGATGGTGTAGCATTGGTCCGAGCACTCGCGGCGTTGAATCACCTGCGACAATCGAATAAGAGAACGTGGCAATGCAGTTTCGAATCTGGCTCATTGCCCCGCAAATTTTTTAACCCCAATCAGACTTTTGTAAGGAAGCCCAGAATGGTTCTCGCACTCGAGATTTTTCTCGTAGCCTCCGCTGTCCTCATGACTATCTTTGTCCTGCTGCACAAGGGTAAAGGCGGCGGACTGTCTAGCCTCTTTGGCGGCGGTGTGCAGTCTAATCTGTCCGGTTCCACCGTGGTGGAAAAGAACTTGGATCGTGTCACCATTTTCATGGTGATCATCTGGCTGGCCTGCATCGTGGGCCTGAACCTGATCGAGGCTTTCACAGTCTAAGCTACTAGCGAAAAGGCGCCGGTCACCGTATGGTCGCCGGCGCCTTTTGCTGTCTAGCCCGCGCTAGGAAGTTAAAGGGAAGGGCTATAGTAGGGCCGCGGCGTCTTCGGCGAGGAAGAGCAGCGTCTCCTCCGCGCCCTGCGCGCCGGAGGCAGGCCAGTCTGCAGCGGGCGAACCGTCAGCAACATGCTTGGCAGCCTCAGCCTTTTCGGCTCCAGAGACGAGTAGCCAGACCCTCTTCGCGCGGCGGATTGCAGGCAACGTTAAGGTAAGCCGTTCAGCCGGCGGCTTGGGCGAATCGTTGACTACCGTCACGAGGCGTTCCGCCTCGGCGGTTGCGGCGGAGTGTGGGAACAGGGAGTTGATGTGGCCTTCACCACCCATGCCTAGGAGATGGAGATCGAACCCGTGCGGCGCGTGTTCGCTAAGCGTCTCCGCATAGGCGCGGGCCGCTTCTTCCATCGGCAAGGCGCCCAGTCCATAACCATGGATGTTGGCCTCCGGAATACCCACGTGATTGAGCAGCGCCTCGCGGGCCTGCCCCTCGTTGGAGTCCGGATGGTCTACCGGCACGTTGCGCTCATCGCCGAAAAATACGTGTACCCGGGACCAATCGACGCTTAAAGCGGGGAATTGGTCCCCCTGCCGCCGTGCCGCGTAGTCAAGGTCTGCGAGCTGACGCAAAAGGCCTATCCCGGCCCCGCCGCCGGTGAGGACTACTCGGGCTACGCCGTCACCGTGAACCCCGCCACCGGGATTCTGGGCGGCGACAATGGCATCGGTAAACCGCAGCGCCGCGGTGTTGATGAGCTCTTTTTGGTCACGGACTCGAATGATGTTTACCACGGTAATTAACTTTCTCCATAGGTGACTCGCCCGAGGGCTCGCAGGGCATGCGCGTAGGCATGGTCCGTATCGAGATGGCGCAGTTCCTCGGAGAGCATTTCGGCCTGGGTGCGCACGTTAAGCGCCACCAGCGAGGCTGGGGAACCCGGCACTGAGACCTTGACGGTATCGTTGTCTACGACCTTGATGGTGACGTTGGACGAATCGCGCTCAAAGTGCAGGCCTTCGATGGGAAAACCCTGGCGCCCGGCGGTAGCCTCGCGGTACTCACGGTTAACCTCCACACCCAGGCGGTCCGCTAACCAACCCGCGGCGATATCCACTGCGGGGGCCGCCGCAGGACCCGCAATCGTGGCCGAGATGACCGGCTCCTGCGGGTAGCGATCTAAAGCCGAGGCGACGATGCCCCGCCACAGGGTGATAGCGGCCCACGCCATATCGGAATCGCCCGGGGAGTATCCCGATGCCACGCTCTGCAGGGCCTCCCGGCCGCTGGACGCCTCATGCAGGACGTTGGTAATTCTGCGTTGGGCGATGCGGCCGATGGGGTCCTGTGCCGGGTTATGCGGGGCGCGGGTAGGCCACCACGCGACGATAGGTGTATCGGGCAGGAGCAGCGGAGTCACCACGGCCTCAGCCTGACCGGCCAGCGCGCCATGGAGCTGCATGACCACAATCTCTGACGAGCCAGCCTCACCGCCCACGCGCAATTCGGCATCGATGGAGGTTTGCGGGTTATCCGGGTTGGCGATGACTACCAAGACGCGCGATGGGTGCTCGTGGGACGCGGTACGCACGGAGTCGAGGATGTTATCGATATCATCGGAGGCCGAGGCGACCACGATGAGCGTGAGCACGCGTCCGGTGGCATGGGTGTAATGTTCCTGCGCCGAAGTGAGCTCTTTGACGATGGTCCGCGTGTTGGTCTGCGGTAAAGGAATAATCACGGTGGTAAATTCTCCTGTTCATTCCTAGGGGCGGCGCCACGTGTGTCCACGGCGGCGCAGCATCTTGTCGGCGGACTCTGGGCCCCACGTACCGGCCGGGTATTCTTCCGGCTGGCCGGCGCTGGCCCAGTACTTGATGATTGGGTCCAGGATTGCCCAGGACTGTTCTACCTCTTCGTTGGTGGGGAAGAGTGAAGACTCATCCAATAGGGCATCCAAGATCAGGCGCTCGTAGGCCTCCGGGGATTCCTCCGTGAACGCCTCCGTGTACGCAAAGTCCATATTTACATCGCGGACCTCCATCGCGGAGCCGGGCACCTTTGAGCCAAAGCGCATGGTTACGCCCTCATCGGGTTGGACGCGGATGACCACGGCATTTTGGCCAAGTGCGCCGGTCTGGCCGTCGCTAAACGGCTGATGGGGGGCTTCCTTGAATACCAAGGCGATCTCGGTGACGCGGCGCCCCAAACGCTTGCCGGTGCGTAGGTAGAACGGCACGCCTCCCCAACGGCGGGAATTGACCTCCAGCGTGCAGGCCGCGTACGTCTCGGTGCTGGAATTAGGGTCGAAGCCTTCTTCTTCTCGCAGGCCCTTAACGTATTCCGAACCCTGCCATCCGGCCGCGTACTGCCCGCGGGCGGTGGTCTTGTTGAGCGGATGGACCGCATGGGTAGCCCGCAGGACCTTTAATTTCTCCGCCTGGAGGGCTTCCGGCTGGAAGGAAACCGGTTCCTCCATGGCAACGAGAGCCAAGAGCTGGATGAGGTGGTTTTGGATCACGTCGCGGGCCGCGCCGATACCGTCGTAGTATCCGGCGCGACCGCCAAGGCCAATGTCCTCCGCCATGGTGATCTGAACATGGTCGATGTAGTGGGCGTTCCACATTGGCTCAAAGATTTGGTTGGCGAAACGCAGCGCCAAGATGTTTTGAACCGTTTCCTTGCCCAGATAGTGGTCGATACGGAACACGGATTTTTCCGGGAAGACCGCATTGACTATCTCGTTGAGCTCACGGGCTGATTCCCGGTCGTGCCCGAACGGCTTTTCAATGATGACGCGGCGCCATGAATTGTCCGATTGGTTGGCCATGCCCACGCGCTCAAGCTGGTGGCAAATGTTAGAGAAGAACTCCGGTGGAACGGACAGGTAGTAGGCCCAGTTGCCGCCGGTGCCGCGTTCAGCGTCTAGTTCCGCCAGCCGGGAGGAAAGGGAGTCAAACCCTTCATCATCAAAATCGCCGGAGACAAACTCAATGCCCTTGGCGAGGTGGGTCCAGACGTGCTCCCGGAAATCGGTGCGGGCGCCGGCCTTAACGGCCTGGAGGACGTATTCGCAAAATGCTTGTTTGTCCCAATCACGGCGGCCGTAGCCCACTAGGGTGAAACCGGCAGGCAGCAGGCCGCGGTTAGCCAGGTCATAGATTGCCGGCAGGAGCTTCTTCCTGGCCAGATCGCCGGTAACGCCAAAAATGACCAGGCCAGAAGGGCCCGCGATTCGCGGCAGGCGCTTGTCCTCATCATTGCGTAGCGGGTTACCCCACGCACTAGGTACAGACACGATTGCGTCCTTTCGGATCTTCTAAAAATGAAGTACGTGGGGACAGTCTAACTACAACAGGGCCTCCGATTGACATCGGAGGCCCTGTTTTGGAAGAAAAGCGTTGCTTCTTGCCGGTGAGACGTGCGCTTTTCTACTTAGAGGCGAACGGCCATGGACTCAAGCAGTTCGTCCCACGCGGCAACGAACTTATCCACGCTCTCTTTCTCCAGCACCGCAAATACGTCGGCGAAGTCTATACCAGCCGCAGCCACATCGGCCATGACCTTCTCAGCCTCAGCCCGTGCGCCGGTAAGCGTATCTCCGTGAAGATTACCCTGCTCGAGAACTGCGTCAATGGTGCCCTCAGGCATCGTGTTGACGGTTTCGGGGCCGGCGAGCTCCGAAACATAAAGTGTGGCTGGGTACTGGGGGTTCTTCACCCCGGTGGAGGCCCACAGAGGGCGCTGCGGGTTAGCGCCCTCTGGCAGATCGGTGGCGTTAGCCAGCTGCTCCTGGAAGAGCGCGTAAGCCAACTGGGCATTGGCAACGCCGGCCTTGCCGCGCAGCGCCAAAGCCTCATCGGTACCGATCTTTTCCAGGCGAGCGTCCACCTCGGTATCGAGGCGGGAGACGAAGAAGGACGCTACGGAATGAATCTGGGAGACGTCCTTGCCGGCCTCCGCGGCCTTCTTGATACCGTCCTTGAACGCGTCGATTACCTGCTGGTAGCGCTCAAGGGAGAAGATCAGGGTGACGTTGACCGAGATGCCCTCAGCCAGTGCCTCGGTGATGGCCGGAAGAGAACCGTCCGTGGCCGGGATCTTGACCATGAGGTTAGGGCGGTCCACCTTTGCCCAAAGCTCTTTGGCCTGTGCAACGGTGGCCTCCGTATCGGCGGAGATACGGGGATCTACCTCGATGGACACGCGCCCATCCTTGCCGCCGGTGGACTTGTAGATTTCCGCAAACTGATCACACGCATCGCGCACATCGTCGATTGCGAGCGCATAGACCGCCTCATCGACGGAAGTACCGGCCTCCTTGAGCTGGGCTATGTCAGCGTCGTAGGCAGTGCCCTTGGACATGGCGGCCGCAAAGATTGCGGGATTAGTGGTAACACCAACGATGGACTTGTTCTTAATAACCTCAGCCAGGTTGCCCGACTTGAGGCGGTCGCGGGACAGGTCATCCAACCAGGTGGACGTGCCGATCTCGGCAAGGGTATCGATGTGGGTCATAAAGAAAAGCTCCTTAAGAACTTAAGAATCGAACTCGTTCGTTGTGCCCGTTCGCTAGGAGGCGTCAGCGAGGGAGGCCTTGGCCGCCTCGACTACCTTTGCGGCGGTGAAGCCGAACCTTTCGAACAGCTCCGCGGCAGGTGCGGAGGCACCGAAGTGCTCCAGGGAAACGTTGCGGCCGTATGAGCCGGTGTACTTGTGCCAAGGCATCGCGACGCCAGCCTCAACGGAGACGCGGGCGCGGACCTCGGATGGAAGTACGGACTCGCGGTAGGCCGAATCCTGCTCATCGAACCACTCAAGGCACGGCGCGGAGACGACGCGGGTGGCGGTGCCGTTTGCCTCGAGCTCCTTAGCCGCCTCGACCGCTAGGGAAACCTCGGAACCGGAGGCGATCAGGATGACGTCAGGGGTTTGCTTTGACGCCTCGACCAGGATGTAAGCGCCGCGGCGAACGCCTTCAGCGGCCTTTTCCTTGGTGCCCTCGAGCACCGGAATGTTCTGGCGGGTCAGGGCCAGGCCCTTAGGGGCGGCCTTGTATTCTAGGGCCGCTGCCCACGCCTGAGCAGTCTCATTGGCATCGGCCGGGCGGATTACAGACAGGTTAGGGATAGCGCGGAGCGCGGCCAGAGTCTCAACGGGCTGGTGGGTAGGCCCGTCCTCGCCCAGGCCAATGGAGTCATGAGTCCAGACGTAGTAGGTGTCAGTGCTCATCAGCGCGCCCAGGCGCACCGCTGGGTACATGTACTCAGAGAAGATCAGGAACGTACCGCCGTACACGCGGGTGTTGCCGTGTAGCGCAATACCGTTCATGATCGCGGACATGCTGTGCTCGCGGATGCCGAAGTGTAGGTTGCGGCCATAAGGCTGCGCAGTCCACGCATTGGTAGTGATGGACTCGGGGCCGAAGGAATCCGCGCCCTTGATGACCGTGTTGTTGGAGCCGGCCAGGTCGGCGGATCCGCCCCACATCTCGGGAAGATCGGCCGCCAAAGCCTGGATAGCGGCTTCCGATGCCTTTCGAGTTGCCACGGACTCGCCGGCCTCCCAGGTAGGAAGCCCCGCGCCGAAGTTTTCCGGCAGCTCGCGGGCGTTCATGCGGTCAAACAGTTGCTTGCGCTCCGGATTTGCCGCGGCCCATGCATCGAACTTCTTCTGCCACTCGGCGTGCTTTTCCGCACCGCGCTCAACGAGCTTGCGGGTGTGGGCAATGACCTCATCGTCAATGTGGAAGTGGGAATTAGGATCGAAGCCCAGAATTTCCTTCGTAGCCGCAACTTCATCGGCGCCCAAAGCGGAGCCGTGGGATGCGCCCGTGTTCATCTTTGTAGGCGCCGGGAAAGCAATGACGGTCTTTACGCGTATGAAGGAAGGCTTGTCGCTAACCTCCTGGGCGGCCTTAACGGCCCGCTCGATTGCCTCGACATCTTCGCCGGACTCAACGGTTTGGACGTGCCAGCCGTAGGCCTCGTAACGCTTGGTGACATCCTCGTTGAATGCGATATCGGTGTCATCCTCGATGGAGATGCGGTTGTCATCCCAGAAGACAATGAGGTTGCCCAGCTTCTGGGTGCCCGCTAGGGAAGAAGCCTCAGCGGTTACGCCTTCCTGCAGGTCTCCATCGGAGGCGATGACGTAGACGTAGTGATCGAACGGGGACTCGCCGGCAGGGGCCTCCGGATCAAACAGGCCGCGCTCGCGGCGGGCCGCCATAGCCATGCCCACGGAGGACGCCAGGCCCTGGCCCAGCGGGCCGGTCGTGATTTCCACGCCGTCAGTGTGGTGAACCTCTGGGTGGCCTGGGGTCTTCGAGCCCCATGTGCGCAGGCTCTTGAGGTCCTCCATCTCGAGGCCAAAGCCGCCGAGGTAGAGCTGGATGTACTGGGTCAGGGAGGAGTGGCCGACGGAAAGAACGAAACGGTCGCGCCCGGCCCACTTCACGTCAGCCGGGTCATGATTGATGACGCGCTGGTACAGCGTGTAGGCCAACGGGGCCAAAGACATCGCGGTACCCGGATGTCCAGAGCCGCAGTTCTCTACGGCATCAGCGGCCAGTACACGCACAGTGTCTACTGCGCGGGTGTCAGTGTCCGTCCAATCTGATGGGTAGCGGCGCTCAGTCATCGCCTTCAGTTCGGGGGACAGCTTATTTTCAGACACAGTGGATAACCTCACTAAAAATTCGGAGTTATGTGACTTTTTCATTCTAGTGATCTTTTCCATCCGCTGTGGTTTATTGCGGCGGTTCGTCCCCGCCCCGGCATAATTTCAACCTTTGGCGGCCGCCGGGTAGGCTCAGTTGATACCTCGACCGCTGGAGTGGCTCTGCGAAACCACGGGGTATTCGGCCGAGGAAGGCCTGCGGGTTGCCCTACCGGCCGCGTCAAGTGCATGGTAACCGGCAGGTGAAAGGCCCCGGATTCGCCTATCAATCGGCTCGGGAACTTTTCTACTTTCTCGTGCGACTAGTACGTGGCATCGCTAAGCCAAGCTTCGGCTTGTTGCCCAGTCTCGCACCAATCGCCACCACAGAGGCCGCACTAAGTCAGTGCGGCGGCCGGCGCTCGTGAAGTACACAGTTTGCGGCCACGTTGGGCGTCCCAAGGAAAGCTGCATGGGGAGCAATAATGCTGTAAAGTCAGCGTGTTCCCTACAACTTTTGGTTGGTAGGCAATAAGCTGGGAGACCGCACACTTTTAAACATTCAACTTGCTAGACACCGCTGAGAACACCGTGTCCGCACAATGGAGGGTTATTCCTTGGAGACCATCAAGGCCTACTTTGCGCTGACGAAGCCTAGGATCATTGAGCTTCTCCTCGTCGCCGCTATTCCGGCGATGCTTCAGGCACAGCGTGGTGTAGACGCAGTGGCAGACAATATCTGGCTCATCATCTCCACGATCTTCGGCGGCTGGATGGGGGCCGCGGCGGCGCACACGTTTAATAACGTGGTCGACGCTGATATTGACCAAAAAATGCAGCGCACACGCGCGCGCCCTTTGGTGCGCCACACCGTATCCCCGCGCAATGCCACAATCTTCGCCTGGGTCATGCTTGCTCTATCGGTGCTGTGGCTGGGCGTGCTGGCTAACTCCTGGTTGGCGGCCTTCTTCGTGTTGCTGACCAACTTCTTCTATGTCTTCGTCTACACGAAGTTCCTCAAGATGCGGAATGCCCAAAACATCGTATGGGGTGGCCTGGCGGGCTGCATGCCGGCGATGGTGGGTTGGGCCGTGATTCGGGATAATGCACCCGCGGGGGAGCCCGATCGCTGGTGGCAGGCAATCGTGTTGTTCCTGATCATTTTCTTCTGGACCCCGCCGCATACGTGGGCGCTCGCCATGAAGTACAAGAAGGACTATGCAGCCGCCGGCGTTCCGATGCTTCCGGTCGTGGCTCCGGAGCGGGAAGTCACCCGCCAGATCATCTGGTACACCGTCGGCACCCTGATCGTGTCTTTCCTCATCATCCCCGCCGCCTCGTGGATCTACTTGATTGCCGCAGTGGCGTCCGGAGCGGTGTTCCTTTGGATGGCGATCCGCCTGCACCAAGGCGTCATCAATGGGACTCCGGTCAAACCGATGCGCCTGTTCATCTACTCCAACAACTACCTGTCTGTGCTGTTTATTGGCCTGTCCATCGATGCCATACTGGGCTGGGAGCCAATCGGCAGGATGCTGGGCCTTTCTGCTACCTTGTTCTAGCTAGCTCCGCAGGTGAATTACGGACGCACCATCAGCGTGCGAAGATTAATGCGCCGCCTGACCTCAGGGTCAAGCGGCGCATTCTTTTCAAGGCGGTGGACTCCGCCGGCCACCGAGTTCGGGGCCTAGGCTTCCTGTTTTACCTTGAGGACGATGGAACCGGTGGTCTTACGCGACTGCAGGTCCCTGTGCGCCTCGGCCGCCTTCTCCAGTGGGTATGAGCCGGAGACTCGGAAGGTTAATTTGCCCTCCGTGACGGCCTGAACAACGGCCTGTGCGCGCATCTGGTACTCACCGGGCTCAGCGGTCCATGCTCCTATGGAGGGACGGGTGAGGAAGATGGAGCCATGTTTGTTAAGGACCTGCGGGTCAATGGGCTCGACCGGGCCGGAGGCGGCTCCAAAGAGACAGACGGTGCCACGTGGGCGGACCGCCTCCAAGGATTCCTGGAACGTATCCCTACCAACACCGTCGTAGACCACGTCCACGCCGCCGCCCCCGTTGAATCGGCGGACTTCCTCGGCGAGGCCATCGGAGTACCGGAACACCCTGTCTGCGCCGGCGCTGTAGGAAAGCTCCTCCTTTTCATCGGAGGAAACCACCGTGTAGACGGTAGCGCCGAGGGACTTAGCCATCTGGGTGGCGATGAGGCCAACGCCGCCGGCGCCGGCGGTAATCAGACAGGTGCTGGTCTCATCCAGTTCATACACGCCTTGGGTGAGGTAATGCGCCGTGATGCCTTGCAGCAGCATGGAACCGGCAATCTCGGGGGAGATATCATCCGGCACCGCAACCATGCGGTCGCGCTCCACGCACACCAGTTCCGCATACGAGCCAAAGGCGTTCTCCCAGGCGACCATGGTGCCAGGGGCGATTTCTCCCCGCGGATCCTCAATCACGCGGCCGGTGCCCTCAAATCCCGGGATAAATGGAGTGGCCGAGTGATAGGTGCCGTCACGATAGTAGGTGTCAATGTAGTTAACGCCCGCTACTAATACCTCGACCAATACTTGATCTTCGGTAGGAGTAGGGGCGTCTACTTCAGCGTACTGGAGAACTTCCGGTCCACCGGTGCTGTTAATAACAATCGCATGCATGTCCCCAGGTTATAGGTTTTTATCACCGCACGGGGAGTTTTACTGCACCGGTGGTCAACTATCCAGCGGTTTGGCGGCTCTAGCGGCCCTTGCGCAGCGCCAGCGCCGCCTGGCGGGCCTCATATTTCAGATCGCCTTGGGGAGAACCCGTGGTGGGCGAAGTGCCATCCTTGCGGTGGATGCCGTTAGCCCACAGGATAGAGGTCATGGCGGTTACCACTGAGGACATGGCAATGTGCGCCGGAATGGTCCACCGCGGCACTCCAAGGTGGAACTGAGTGACGCCAATTGCCCACTGAACGAGGATGACCACGATGAGTATCCAGCCAATCTTCTTAGCGGTCTTCACCGCGTTGTAGCGGTGCAGCAAGAAGACGGTGATTGCGGTGAATGCAAGGTAGACGTACATGCAGATCGCGTGGATGATGGCCATCATTTCGGTATCCACGTCCAGGCGGCCTTGCAGGGATGCCTCGGCGTCACCCGCGTGCGGGCCGGACCCGGTCACCATGGTGCCGGTAATCAGAACTACGGAGAGCGCCACCGCCGCGACAATCGCTAGCGAGCGAACAACGGACGGGTACATCGCAGTTAACGTGCCGTCATCATGCTGCAGAATGCGGGTATAGAGCATGCCTGCGATCCACACGAGGACCATTGAAGGCAGGAAGTGCGCGGCCACCATCCACCAGACCAATTCCATGTGGACGGAAATGCCACCAATAACGGCCTGGACCACGATGCCCGCAACGGACAGCCACGCGTAGACCTTCAGCTCCTTGCGGCGCTTTGCCTGATACACGGCTACCACGGCCGCAACGGCCGCGGCGGTGACCACGAAGGTGAGCAAGCGGTTTCCAAACTCGATGGCCTGATGGAGGACGGGCTCAGCCCCCGCCACGGGAACAAGCGAACCGGGATGGCAGTTGGGCCAGGTGACGCAGCCGAGGCCCGATCCGGTTACGCGCACGATGGAGCCCGTAACGGTGATTCCCCCCTGGCAGATCAACAGCAGCAGCGCAACCATGCGCTGTTGCGCGATTGTTGGGGAGGCCTCTTTGAAAAATGCCTTGACTCGGTTGGCAAAGCCCTCACGCTGCGTGAGTGGCGCCTTAAAGTTGGTCGATGGAGTGGTCGTAGTAGTCACGGACCTGACCTTACCTTCTTTATCAATCGAATAGTGGATGTGGATGGCTTTTACCAGCTGATATCTGGGGTTAATGGCGAAGCTCACATAACGCATCGAGGAGTGAATTACTTAAGCTGTTGCCGTAACGTAGGCTTTTGCGCGCCACCGGGTTTCATACGGTTGGCTTGCTTAGCCCTCGAAGCGGAAGCATTTCATGGCAGTAAATGAGGCAATGGCGAGCCAGCCAACTAAGACGAGGAATTCATATACCGGCACTACTCCCGCGAAGGCCTCGGCTATACCGGCGGCCACGGCGACGGTAGGAATAAGCGTGAATAACCCGTTATCGCCCAGGCCCTGGGAGTACATCACCCACCCCACGATGCCTAGCATGATGAACCAAAGCAGGTTAGCTAGCGCCAGGACCAGCTCGGGGGACTGGCTG
This sequence comes from Corynebacterium endometrii, assembly GCF_004795735.1. Lineage (NCBI taxonomy): Bacteria > Bacillati > Actinomycetota > Actinomycetes > Mycobacteriales > Corynebacteriaceae > Corynebacterium > Corynebacterium endometrii. Next base: position 1,312,617 of record NZ_CP039247.1, on the reverse strand, counting down.
CCGCCGAGAGATAGGCCCATCGCCGTAAACGCCCCAACGCCAATGAGCAGAACGGCAAGGCCCACGATGATGCCGGTAATCCCAGTTCGGAATCCAAGTGCGTATGCCGTAAAGCCCAGCAGGACTATTTGCAGGAGGGATAAGGCGATAACCGCAATTATTTTGCCGGAGACGATGGTACTGCGCGATACGCCTGAAGCACCGGTGCGCTTGAGGGCGCCGTACCGGCGGTCGAAAGCCACCGCGATGGCCTGGCCGGTAAAACCGGCGGAGGTTGCGGCTACGGCTAGGACCATGGGGAAAATCAAATCGATGCCTTGGCCACCAGGCAGGAAATCAATCACGGCGCCGGCGATGAGTAGGCCGATAGGGATTATCACACTGAGCAGTTGCTGCTCACCGTGGCGCAACAGAAGCTTGGTTTCAATCAGACCCTGCGCTTTGACCATGGCGAGCCGGCTTGCGCGTTGCGGGGCGGGGGCAAACGTTCCAGGTGGGAAAGCGGTGGGGGCAGCAGTGGGTGATGAAGTCATTGGTCTTCTAACTGGTGTGGTTACGTTTTCTTAGGCGGGCAGTTCTTCTGGCCTAGCTTCGCAATTGGCGGCCGGTGATATCCAAAAAGACATCCTCTAGCGTCCGCTGGGCGGTATCAATGCGGTGGGCAAGCACGCCTTGCTCGGCGAGGGCGGCGGCGAACGAGGCTATGAGCTCGGGCGTTGCAGGAGCCTGAACGCGGTAGTGCAGCGGGCGTATGGCCCTTGCGTCGCAACCGGTGGCGGTTTTGAAACGTTCCGTGTCGAGCTCGGTGGTGGTCCTTAGCGTGATTGAACCTTCCTGGCTTGCGGCCGTGAGTTCGGCCGGAGTGCCCGCGGCAACTTGGGTCCCATGATCGATGATGATTACTTTGTCGGCTAGCGCTTCGGCCTCGTCCATCAAATGCGTGGTTAAAACGACGGACGTACCGTCGCGTTTGAGACTGCGGATGAGCTCCCAGACCATCAGGCGGGACTGGGCATCCATGCCGGCCGTTGGTTCGTCGAGGAAGACCAATTCGGGGCGGCCGATGAGCGCCAGTGCTAAGGACAGCCGCTGCTGTTGGCCGCCGGATAAGCGGCGATACGTGTTCTTCTCTACGCCGCGCAGGCCCAAAATATCCAACAACCATTCGGGATCGTGAGGATTAGTGTGGTAGCTAGCGGCCAATTTGAGCATCTCGCGGACTTTGATGCCGGAGTAACCTCCGCCGCCTTGCAGCATGATGCCGATTCGTGCGCGCACGGCGTCAGGATCTTGGGCGGGGTTGAGTCCTAATACCCTTAGCTGCCCCGAGGATGGGGGAATAAAACCTTCGCACATCTCAATGGTGGTGGTTTTACCCGCCCCATTTGGCCCGAGCAGGCAGACAAGTTCGCCCCGCTGGACCGTTACGGAAAGATCGTTGACGGCCAGCTTGGGGCCATACGATTTTGTCACATGGGACAGTTCCAGCGCGGGCGATCCATCGAAAGTTGTATTCACGGTTGCCTAGTTTAGGATACGGGCGCCGGAACGGCGTAGTAGAACCCACCAAATCGCGGCTACTATTGCAAACGTCAAGGCCGCGGCCGCGTAAATGGTAAAAATAGTGCCCGGTGGAAGGCCTAGACCGCGGGGGAGGACAACGAAGCTCATCACTGTGGAGTAGGCAACTACCGTGAGGCGGAATATAAGGCGGTTTGCCCATGCGGACAGAGGCAGTACCGCCCATAGGAGATACCACGGGTGAACCACGGGGAAAAAGATAACCAAAACCAACGTGGACACGCCCAGTCCGCCCACCGGGTGGATGGTTCCTTTGAAGGTGGCGAAGAGCATGCGGACCATGAATGCGGCGGCCACTAGTACTCCCGCGGCGCGGGTGATCGTCAACATCGACTCGGTATGATCGCCCAAGCCCAACAGCATGCCCAGGAATCCCGCGAACACCCCAGAATCGGTGGAAAGCGATAGCCAAGAGCGTATGGTGGCGGCTCCGCCCTGGCTGGTGATCCAGCCCAAGCCGATCCCGGTCAGCAACGTTATAGCAATGACGCTTCCAATAAGGAGCAACGCCTGACCCGCGGCGGCGTACAAAATAGCCTTCCACGCGGCGAGCTTGCGTTTGTCATGCAGAAAACGGGCTAGGGCCATGCCAATAAATCCAAGGCCAATGAAGCCGGTGACCTTGACCATGCCGGCTGCGGAGATGAGAGCTCCGGAGGCTACCACAAGCATCCAGGCGCGGAACCCGGGGCGTTGGTCCATCCAATCCAGGCCCCGCAACCCCAGCTCCATGCCAGCTAGGGCAAAACCCAGCAGGATGGATTCATTGTGGATGCCACCGATCAAGTGCAGTATCGCCAAGGGGTTGAGAACGCCCAACCACAACGCGGATTCCGGGGAAACGTTGCAGCGCCGCGCCAGACGGGTAATCGCCCAGCCGGCCGCCGCCATTCCCAGCACGGACAGGATGCGGTGTGACAGCACACCTAGAAGGATGGAGTCTGAGGTCAACCGGCTAATCCCAGCGGCTAGGCCCAGAGCGACCGGGCCGTAAGGGGAGGGGGAGTTAGCCCAGATGAAGGGCACGGAGCGCGCCAGGATATCATCGCTTCCCAGCAGCTCTACCGGCCCCGCGCTGTAGGGGTCCATGCCCTGGGCAACGCTGGAGCCTTGGGCAAGATAACTGTAGATGTCTTGGGTAAAAAGCGGTGCGGTGACAATGAGGGGGATGATCCAGCAGGCGTAGGTTCGCCACAGCTGCGCCACGGAGACTAGACGGGGAGTCGCCGCGACGCGCGTGGGTCGCGCGGCGGGTACTGGTTCCTCGGGGGAGCCGCCTTTGGTGCGGCGGGCCTTCGCGGATCCGTGCTTACTCCTGATCTCCAGGTTTGTCACCGCATTAAACTGCTCACCGCGTAGCGGCGTGCCGACATACGGAGCTAGGAGGACCCAAGCCAGGGCCAACAAACCAACCCCGGTAAAGACCAACGCCGAGGATGATTGCAGCATCCGGGACATCAGTGACCCTAGCGGCACATTGTCGTAGGGGTTGGTCACCACCGGCAGCGCGCCGGCGCCTAGGGCACCCACGGCGATGAGAAGGGATCCTACGGTCCCCATCCAGCGCAGGATGAAGAATGTGCGCAGCTGGCTTATCGTTACCCGGGCACGGCCTTGGTTGGGCAACGCCGTGTCGTAGCGTATGTCCCCTTGGCCATCGTGTGCTGGCTCGGCGTGAAGCAGGCTAGAACGCGAACCGGCAGTGCCTACTGAGGGCAGCTCGGTGACCAGCCCGTCGAGTAGACCTGACAATGTTCGTTTCATGCTTAAACACTCTAGTCTGGCCTAGATCGCGATGGACAATTAGAGATCCGTGATTCTCCCGAGGCTGCGGCAAAGGAAGCGGGGGAAGGGTGTCGCCGGGGATTTTTATAAGTTCCATGGCCTTGGCGCCACGCCGATAACCTGCGTTGGTGGCATTTTGGAATCAATTAGGGAACACTAGTGTTGTCTAAAGGTGAGGGGCGCCGTTCACGGTGCCGTCACTCAATACAGACAAGGTTTAGCGCAAGCCGGATGGTGGTCCATTCGGTCCTAGGATCTTAAGGAAAGGAGGCAAGCATGACTGCAGCACGGCGCCCCAAGGCTCGAACCGCGCCGGCCCGTACGGCCTCGGCGGAACTCGGCGCGAAGCCGGGTCCTAAAGAGTCCCGTAGTACCGAGGGGGATACCCGCCGTCAGGTGATGCTTCTCTTGCTTAAGGAGGGGCCGATTACCGCGTCGTATTTAGGCAAGCGCTTGGGGCTGTCCGCAGCGGGCGTACGCCGGCACCTAGACATTTTGGTGGAGGAGGGGCTTACTGAGGTTGTCAATCGCCGCCCGGTCGCCAGGAATGGTGAGCATGCAACCCGTGGCCGCCCCGCAAAGCACTTCCGCTTGACCGATGCCGGGCGCGCGCAGTTCGGGCACGCCTATGACGCCCTCGCGTCCGACGCCCTCTCTGCACTTCGTGAGGTGGGCGGTTCCGAGGCGGTCAAGGCGTTTGCCATCGCGCGAATGGAAAGGCTCGTCGATGATATTCGTCCTTCCATCAGGGAGGATGAATCCGTGGTGGAGGTCGCGCGTAGACTAGCCGAGGCGCTTGATGCCCATGGGTTCGCGGCCACGGTGGATAGGGCCGGAAACGGGGTTCAAATCTGCCAGCACCACTGCCCGGTGGCGCATGTGGCGGCTGAGCATCCCGAACTGTGCGAGGCGGAACAGGAAGTCATCTCTTCAGTGCTAGGTACCCACGTTCAGCCACTGGCAACCATTGTCAACGGCCATGGAATCTGTACCACCAATATCCCTTTGACACCGATAAACACTAGGCGAAATGCAAGTTAGGTCCACGGGTTAAGCCCCGTGGTTTACAACGCGCACACAATAAATTTAAGACTTAAGAGGAAAGGAGCGGGTCATGACCCAGGCAAATACTGCGCCATCTAATGCAGTAGCCCCAGGCGAGAAGATGACGGATGATGAAATCATCGAATCCATGGGCGCTTACGCTTACGGCTGGCACGACTCAGACGTGGCCGGTGCTGCGGCACGCCGCGGTTTGAACGAGGACGTTGTACGCGATATTTCCCGCATGAAAAACGAGCCGGAGTGGATGCTGAACTTCCGCCTGAAGGCTCTGGGCATGTTTGAGAAGAAGCCGGTTCCTACCTGGGGCCCGGATCTTTCTCACATCGATTATGACTCCATCAAGTACTACGTCCGCTCCACGGAGAAGCAGGCGCAGTCCTGGGATGATCTTCCAGAAGATATTAAGCAGACCTATGACAAGCTCGGCATCCCGGACGCTGAGAAGCAGCGCCTGGTCGCGGGTGTGGCCGCGCAGTACGAGTCAGAGGTTGTTTACCACCAGATCCGCGAGGACCTGGAGCAGCAGGGCGTAATCTTCGTTGACACCGATACCGGCTTGCGCGAGCACGAAGAGCTATTCAAGGAGTACTTCGGTTCCGTCATCCCATCGGGTGACAACAAGTACTCCGCGCTTAACTCCGCTGTGTGGTCCGGCGGCTCTTTCATCTACGTTCCTAAGGGCGTGCATGTCGAGATTCCTCTGCAGGCATACTTCCGCATGAACACGGAGAACATGGGGCAGTTTGAGCGCACCCTCATCATCGTCGATGAGGACGCTTACGTTCACTACGTCGAAGGCTGCACCGCTCCGATTTACCAGTCTGATTCCCTCCACGCGGCCATCGTCGAAATCATCGTGAAGAAGGGCGCGCGCTGCCGCTACACCACGATTCAGAACTGGTCTACCAACGTCTACAACCTCGTGACCCAGCGAGCCAAGGTTGAAGAGGGCGGAACCATGGAATGGGTCGATGGCAACATTGGTTCCAAGGTAAATATGAAGTACCCGGGCTGCTGGCTCACCGGCCCGCACGCGCGTGGTTCCGTACTCTCTGCGGCGTTTTCCGGCGAAGGCCAGGTGCAGGACACCGGCGCAAAGATGGTGCACATGGCGCCGCACACCTCCTCGACCATCGTGTCTAAGTCCGTTTCCCGCAACGGCGGGCGTTCGGCTTACCGAGGACTGGTTGAGGTGCATCCGCAGGCGCACAACTCCACCGCCCAGGTCGAGTGCGATGCGCTATTGGTGGATGACATCTCCCGCACGGATACCTACCCGTACAACGATATCCGCACCGAGCATGTGACACTGGGCCACGAGGCTACGGTGTCCAAGGTTTCAGAGGAGCAATTGTTCTACCTCATGAGCCGCGGCATCGAGGAAGAAGAAGCGATGGCGATGATCGTCCGCGGCTTCATCGAGCCAATCGCGAAGGAGCTGCCGATGGAGTACGCCCTTGAATTGAACCGTCTCATTGAGCTGCAAATGGAAGGATCGGTGGGCTAGACCCAATGGTTAACGCGAATGAATTCGCCCCAAAGGCTGGCCACCAGGCTACTAAGGGTGACCAATTCACCTCATTTAACGTCGAGGACTTTGACATCCCCCGTGGCCGTGACGAGGTGTGGCGCTTTGTCTCGCTGCGCGAACTGCGCGGTCTGCACAACGGCACGTTCGCCGAGGTCGTCAGCCAGAAGGTGGCCGTAGAGGCGCCGGCTGGTGTGCGGGCCGAGACCGTGTCCCCCGATGACGAGCGCCTAGGCAAGGTGGGCGCGCCCTCTGACCGCGTTGGTGCGCAGGCGTGGACGTCCATGCCCGACGCGCAGGTCGTCACCGTTGACGCTGATACAGTCCTGGACCAGCCAATCAATATCACTATCGAGGGATCCGGCGAGGGCGTCACCTCCTTCGGCGCTACCTCTATCCAGGTCGGCCACCACGCCCAGGCAACCATCGTGCTCAAGTATGTTGGCACCGGTACCCACGCGGACAATGTGGAATTCAACATCGGTGAGGGCGCAAACGTCACTGTGATTGTCGACGCCGATTGGGATAACGGTGCGGTGCACCTGTCGAACCAGATGATCGCCATGGGCCGCGATGCGGTGCTGCGCCATTCCGTTGCCACCTTCGGCGGAGACGTAGTGCGTATCGTTCCCCGCGTGGTCTTCTCTGAGCCTGGTGCGGATGCCGAGCTGCTCGGCGTCTACTTTGCGGACCAGGGCCAGTACTTTGAAAACCGCCTGTTGGTGGATCACAAGGTTGCAAATTGCCGCTCCCGCGTCCTGTACAAGGGCGCCGTACAGGGCACCCCAAAGAGCGTGGCCCGTACTTGTTGGGTAGGCGACGTATTGATCCGCGCCAACGCGCACAACACCGATACGTACGAAACGAACGCCAACCTGATCCTGACTGAGGGCGGCCGCGCCGACGCCATCCCTAACCTCGAGATCGAGACGGGCCAAATCGCCGGTGCAGGCCACGCAGCTACCGTTGGACGCTTCGATGATGAGCAGCTGTTCTACCTCATGGCCCGCGGCATCCCCGAGTCTGAGGCACGCCGCCTTATCATTCACGGCTTCTTCTCTGAGGTCATCTCCCGCATCCCGGTTGAGTCCCTCCGTGAAGAGCTAGAGTCCCGCGTGACCGACGAGCTCTCCAAGATCAACGCCTAACCCTCCCGAAGCACAAGAAAGACTTGCACAACATTATGTCTACCCTGGAAATTAAGAACCTCCACGCGCAGGTGCTCCCTACCGAGGAGGGCGCTGAGCCTAAGGAAATCCTCAAGGGCGTCAACCTGACCATCAAGTCCGGTGAGACCCACGCCATCATGGGCCCTAACGGCTCCGGAAAGTCCACGCTTTCCTACGCGATCGCGGGCCATCCCCGCTACGAGATCACTGAGGGAGAGATCCTTCTCGATGGGGAGGACGTCCTCGAGATGTCCGTTGACGAGCGCGCACGCGCCGGCCTCTTCCTGGCGATGCAGTACCCAACTGAGATCGCCGGCGTAAAGGTGTCCCAGTTCATGCGCTCCGCTGTTACCGCTGTCCGCGGTGAGGCGCCTAAGCTGCGCGAGTGGAACAAGGAACTCTCCGCCGCCCGCGACGCGCTGAAGATCGACAAGTCCTTCATCGCCCGTTCCGTCAATGAGGGTTTCTCTGGAGGCGAGAAGAAGCGCCACGAGGTCATGCAGCTTGACCTTATCAAGCCAAAGTTTGCCATCATGGATGAGACTGACTCCGGCCTCGACGTCGACGCCCTGCGCGTGGTATCCGAGGGGATCAACCGTTACCAGGAGGAAACCGGTGGCGGAATCCTGATGATTACCCACTACAAGCGCATCCTGAACTACGTCATTCCTGACTACGTTCACGTGTTCGCCGGCGGTCAGATCGTTGAAACCGGTGGGGCCGAGTTGGCCGATCAGCTCGAGGCCGAGGGCTACGATAAGTACCTCTAAGCCGTATAGGCCCTTTAAATTTCTGCACACAGCGAAGCTATAAGAAGGACTCATGTCTACTTTCGATGTCCAGGCTGTTAGGGAACATTTCCCTATCCTGTCGCGCACCGTGCGCGGCGGAAAGCCACTGGTCTACCTAGATTCTGGTGCTACGTCACAGCGGCCGGAGGAAGTGTTCAACGCGGAGCGTGACTTCGTTATGAACACGTTTGCCCCGGTCCACAGGGGCGCGTATCAGATGGCAGAGGAAGCGACGGACGCTTATGAGGACGCCCGCGCCGCGATCGCTCGATTCGTCGGCGCGGATGATGCAGAAATTGCCTTCACCAAGAACGCCACCGAGGCACTCAATGAGGTTGCCTACGCCTTGGGCGACCCTCGAAGCGGTGACTTGCAAGTCACCGCAGGTGACACGATTGTCATCACTGAGCTCGAACACCACGCGAACCTTGTTCCGTGGCAGGAGCTAGCGCAGCGCACCGGCGCAACGCTCAAGTGGTATAAGTCCACCGCGGATGGCCGCATTGATATGGACTCCTTGGAGCTCGATGACTCGGTCAAGGTGGTGGCCTTCACGCACCAGTCCAACGTGACCGGAGCGGTTGCTGACGTGGATGAGATGGTGCGCAGGGCCAGGGCGGTGGGGGCCATGGTGGTGCTGGACGCGTGCCAGTCCGTTCCTCACATGCCCGTCGATTTCCACGCCTTGGACGTTGATTTCGCGGCTTTTTCGGGCCATAAAATGTGCGGTCCATCCGGCGTTGGCGTCTTCTATGCCAAGGCCGAACATATGGCCAAGCTTCCGCCATTTTTGACCGGTGGTTCCATGATTGAGGTGGTCACCATGGAAAAGACCACCTACGCCGCCCCTCCGCAACGATTTGAGGCGGGCACGCAGATGACCAGCCAGGTGGTTGGCCTTGGCGCGGCCGTTAAGTTTCTCGAGGGCCTGGGAATGGAGAACGTCCACGCCCATGAGCAGGAGCTAGTCGCTTACGGGCTTGCGGAGATCCAGAAGATTCCGGGCGTGACCGTGTATGGGCCGCGGGACACTACTGCCCGCGGTGGCGTGATTGCCTTTTCCGTAGACGGAGTTCACCCGCATGACTTGGGCCAGGTACTCGATGATCATGGAGTGTGTATCCGCGTGGGCCACCATTGCGCATGGCCCGCGCACCGCGCCTTGGGCGCGCAATCAACGGCTCGCGCCAGCTTCTACCTGTATAACACTAAGGATGAAGTAGATGCTTTCATCGCGGCCATTAAGGCCGCGCGCGATTTCTTTGGAGTGAGCTAAATGAATCTGGATTCTATGTACCAGGAAGTCATCCTGGACCACTATAAAAACCCGCAGTACGCGGGTCTTCGCGAGCCGTATCAGGCCGAGGTGCACCATGTTAACCCGTCCTGCGGCGATGAGCTCACCCTGCGCGTGCAGTTGTCGCCTGACGGTTTAACCGTGGAAGACGTCTCATACGATGCTGAGGGATGCTCCATTTCTCAGGCATCCACCTCCGTGATGGCCGAGGAAATCATCGGCAAATCATTGGAGGAGGCGAACGTTAAACTCGCGGAGTTTGACAAGATGATTACCTCGCGCGGGACCGAGGAAGGCGACGCAGACGTAATTGGTGACGGTATAGCCTTCGCCGGTGTTTCCAAATACCCAGCCCGTGTTAAATGTGCGCTGCTAGGGTGGAAGGCCTTCCAGGCCGCCGCCGCCGACGCTCTCAACGAATTGGAGAAATAAATCATGAGTGAGACTCCAGAAAACAACACACCTGAAGAGACCGCCGCGAATACCCCCGCGGAGAACGTGGCGGAGAATCAATCCTTTGTGCCGGGCGAGGAACCAGAGGTTGCTGAACGTCCGGAGCAGACTCCGGAGATGCAGGCCAAGGCCTTTGACATCGCCGAGTACATGCGCGATGTGATTGACCCCGAGCTGGGAATCAACGTGGTTGACCTAGGGTTGGTTTATGACATCTGGCTCGAGGAGAAGGAGGGCAAATCTATCGCTAATGTGAATATGACCCTGACTTCGCCGGCCTGCCCATTGACGGATGTCATCGAGGCCCAGGTGGATACCGCGGTGGTGGGCAACAAGCTCGTTGATGAGTGCCTCATCAATTGGGTATGGATGCCGCCTTGGGGCCCTCACATGATTACCGAGGAAGGCCGTGAGCAGCTTCAGGCCCTCGGCTTCTCCGTATAGCCAGCGGGGATCCAATACTTAGCGTCTAGCCGGGAGTTTATCCTAGCTAGACGCTATTTTCATACCGTGTGCAGGGTTGTTAGACTGGCTCCTTGTGATTGTTACCAATGACTTTGAAGTGCGCGTAGGCGCACGCACGTTGCTTGACGCCCCAGGCCAGCACCTGCGGGTGCAGCCGGGTGACCGCATTGGTCTTGTGGGTCGCAACGGCGCAGGCAAGACCACTACCATGCGTATCTTGGCGGGGGAGACCCAGCCATACGGTGGCTCGGTAACAAGTACTGGCCCTATCGGTTACCTTCCCCAGGATTCGCGCGAGGGGAACATCGAACAAACTGCTCGCGAACGCGTGTTGTCCGCCCGTGGCCTTGATGAGATCAAAAAGTCGATGGTCAAGCAGCAGAAAATCATGGAGGAAACCCTCGATGATAACAAGCGCGACAAGGCCATTGCGAAGTTTTCTCGCCTTGAGGAGCGTTTCGAGGCGCTTGGCGGCTACGAAGCCGACGCGGAATGCGCCCAGATTTGCGATAACCTCGGTCTCCCGCAGCGCGTGCTGGACCAGCAGCTGAAAACACTCTCCGGCGGTCAGCGCAGAAGGGTGGAGCTGGCGCAGATTCTCTTTGCGGCCTCGGAAGGCTCCGGCAAGTCCCGCACCACGTTGCTGCTCGACGAGCCGACGAACCACCTAGATGCGGACTCTATTGGATGGCTGCGCAGCTTCCTGGCGAAGCATGAGGGCGGCCTCATCCTTATCTCCCACGATGTAGAGCTGCTGGAAGACGTCTGCAACAAGATATGGTTCCTAGACGCCGTGCGGGCCGAGGCTGATATTTATAACATGGGATTCAAGAAATATCTGGATGCCCGCGCGACGGACGAAGCCCGCCGCCGCCGCGAGCGTGCGAATGCCGAAAAGAAGGCGTCGGCATTGCAAAAGCAGGCCGCCAAATTGGGCGCCAAAGCCACCAAGGCTGCGGCGGCGAAACAAATGCTTGCGCGTGCGGACCGCATGATGAACGAGCTCGATGAGGTGCGAGTGGCGGATAAGGTAGCGAACATTCGGTTCCCTGAACCGATGCCGTGCGGTAAGACACCAATGTTCGCCAAGGGGCTGACCAAGATGTACGGCTCTTTGGAGGTCTTCGCGGGCGTGGACTTAGCCATCGATAAAGGATCGCGCGTGGTGGTGCTTGGCTACAACGGTGCCGGCAAGACCACCCTGCTCAAGCTGCTTGCCGGCGTCGAACGCACGGATGGCGAGGGTGGCATCGTGGAAGGGCATGGCCTACGCGTGGGCTATTTCGCCCAGGAACATGACAACATCGATCCGGACAAGACCGTGTGGGAAAACACGATTGACGCGTGCCCAGAGGCGGGCCAGCAGGATTTGCGTGGTTTGTTAGGCGCCTTCATGTTTTCGGGCGACAAACTTGAACAACCAGCGGGCACGCTGTCCGGCGGTGAGAAGACGCGCTTGTCCTTGGCGACGCTGGTGTCCTCCCGCGCTAATGTTTTGTTGCTAGACGAGCCGACCAACAACTTGGATCCCGTCTCCCGCGAACAAGTGCTTGACGCTCTGCGCACGTACACCGGCGCGGTGGTTCTAGTAACTCACGATCCAGGTGCCGTTCGGGCCCTTGAGCCGGAGCGGGTCATTATTATGCCTGATGGCGATGAGGACCTGTGGAACGACGAATACATGGAGATCGTGGAGCTGGCCTAGCGCTACTTGCTTAGCCCGGCCGGGCAGGGGTAGTCAGCGCATAGGTTGCCCCGGCATACCTATAGCCGGTCAGTGACTCAGGGCGTACGGGCCGCGCGCTTACTATTCGCGCTCGAAATCCGCGGTTTACGCGGCAACACTATTTACTAGTCCAACTAGCACAAGTCCGTTGAGAGCGTGTAAGCTTAGGGCATGAAAGCAATCGCGAAACTAAGTAAATTCCTCGGGGAAAACGGCAAACAGGCCACTCAGAAGTGGAACGGCCTGGACGGTAAGGTCAAGGGGATCCTTGGTGCCCTAGTCGCCGTCGATACCGCAATGAAGGGCCTCGCCCTAGCCACGCTGGCCAAGACGCCACGCAGCAAGGTGCGTGGCCCTAAGCTTCTGTGGAGCATGGTCATCCCGGCCCTCAACACCTTCGGGTGGGCGGCCTTCTATCTATTTGGCCGCAAACGTTAAATAGCGGCGTTAAAGAGTCGTGTTTCCTAACCTTCAGGGCACGGGACTCGCTTTTACTTGGCACGGTACAGGGATAAGACCGCGTCCATCTGTGAGGGGTGGGTAAGGCGTAGAACCGGAGGGTTCAACGGTGAGGATGGGGCGGTCTCTAATTCCAAAGCCTCGTCATGACGGCTTCTGACGGTTTTGAGCCACCAATAGATGATGCTGTCACGGCTAAAAAGCCTCGCCAATGATTCCCTGTTGCCGTTACAACACGGCTCTCGCCTTATTATCCGCGTAATGGTCCTCCTGAACAGCCTAGCCAGCGTGGTGCGGGGAGGATAGTCCAAATAGATAACGAGCTGGGCTCGATGGAAGACGATATCTTCAGCGGAAGACCAAGGGCGAGTCATCACCCAAGAGTCCGCCTGAATGGCCTCGGACGCGAGTTGCCGCTGCTCCCAGGATGGGCGGTGGGTCCATGGTTTTACAGACGCCGGTTCCCAGCCGATCTCATCGAAATCGATCGCGCGGGTCTCCCGGCCCGTGAATCGCGTGAGAACGGCGGCCAATCGCGTTGCCGCCGTCGACTTGCCCGCCCCGGTGACTCCGCCAATGACGATGCGCCGCGCGGAGGCAATATCATCCCATAGGGCCCGCGGCATTAGTTGCGGAAACCGTGGACGGGAGCCGGGATAAAGCCTCCGCGATGGATGAACGCTGAATTACCCACGGTGTTGACCGGGATGATTGGAGCGTAGCCCAGCAGACCGCCGAAGTTCACCTCATCGCCCACCTCGGCGCCAGGCACCGGGATCACGCGGACCGCAGTGGTCTTATGGTTCATGACGCCAATAGCGGCCTCATCGGCGATCATTCCGGCGATGGTTTCCGCAGAGGTGTCGCCGGGAAGGGCGATCATGTCAAAGCCCACGGAACAGATGGAAGTCATCGCCTCGAGCTTGTCCATGGAAATTGTTCCCGCACGCACCGCGTCGATCATGCCCTTGTCCTCAGACACTGGGATGAATGAACCGGACAGGCCGCCCACGCGGGAGCAGGCCATCATGCCGCCCTTCTTCACCGCGTCGTTGAGCAGGGCTAGTGCAGCAGTAGTTCCGTGGGTACCAACCTGGTCAAGGCCCATATGCTCCAGGATATGGGCTACCGAATCGCCCATCTCGGCGGTTGGGGCGAGGGAAAGGTCCACAATTCCGAATGGGACACCGAGGCGCTGCGAGGCCATGTTACCTACCAGCTGTCCGGCACGAGTGATCTTGAAAGCGGCCTTCTTGATTTCTTCCGCAACCTGATCCAAAGTGGCGCCTTTCAGGTTGCCCAGCGCCCGGTCCACAACGCCAGGTCCGGATACGCCTACGGAGACAACGCAGTCCGGTTCCTCGATGCCATGAAACGCGCCGGCCATGAATGGGTTGTCACCCACGGAGTTGGCGAACACGACGAGCTTCGCACAGGCGATAGCGGAGTTGTCCTTAGTTAATTCCGCGGCTTCCTTGATAACCTCACCCATCTTGCGTGCGGCATTCATGTTGATGCCAGCCCGGGATGTGGCAATGTTGACCGAACCGCAGACCACGTCGGTGGTGGCGAGGGCTTCAGGGATGGAGGCGATGAGCTTCTTTTCAGCGGTGGTGGCGCCTTTTTCCACCAGTGCGGAGTAGCCTCCGACAAAATTGACGCCTACTTCCTTCGCGGCCTTGTCCAAGGCTTTGGCGGCATCCACGGGGGAGCCTTCAACGCCGGCGACGACCAGGGAGATTGGGGTTACGGAGATGCGCTTGTTGACAATTGGGATGCCCAGTTCGGCCTCGATGCCTTCGCACACCTCGACTAGGCGCGCCGCCTGGGTGGTCACGCGGTCATAAATAGCCTGGCAGGTCTCGGCCATGGATGTCCGGGTGCAACCTAAGAGGGAGATTCCCATAGTCACAGTGCGGATATCGAGGCGGTACTTGTCAATCATCTCGATCGTATCGAGAATGCTCTCAGTTTTAAACATGCACGAATCCCCGCTTCCTAAATCTCGTGCATCGCCGAGAACAGGGCCTCAGACTGGATGCGGATAACCTGCTTAGTCTCTTCCGCGACCGGGTTGAGCTGCTGCTGAATCTGGGCTACGGAAAGATTTTCCTCGTCGAATTCCACGCGCAGGATCATCGTGAAATACCCAGACATCAGGGTTTGAGACACGTCAACGACGTTGATGTTAAGCTCGGCGAGTTTGGTGGTAACGGCGGCGATGATGCCGGTGCTGTCAGCACCGGTCACGGTCATGATGGCATACATAGCTGTTCATACTATCCCCACCGCGAGTGAGGCACAGGCATTGGCCACACTTTTATACTCGTGAAGAAAAATACACTCGAAACTGGCATCCGATTTATCGAAAAATTTCAGCAACGATATCGTGGGGAGAGACGCCAGCGGCGATACCGCCCGGATGTCCGGGTTACCCGGACAGTGGATATCCGCGCTTGAATTTTCCCGCCCAACAGGCCTTTTGCCGCGACCCCTTGGTTAAGGTTGCAAGCTTATCCCCACCACCTTGCCCATTCGCCATGAATCAGGTTGCTCGCCGGTCGATGCCCGCCCTACTTGGGATAGCCTCCGTGGGGGTTGAAAGGCTAGCTGCGTGAGGTGCGAATTGAGCGCTCCACAATATCAAGAACTTGCTCTAGGTTCTCTGTTTCCCCGCGAGCCAAGCGGGCGATAAACCCATCCAAAAAGGTCAAGAGGTAGTCAACCAAGGCATTGAGTTCGCCCGCGGGTAGGGTTCCCAGATCCGAGTTGGTTACCAGCCTGGTGCGGATTGCCTCCGCGAGAATGGAATGCTGGTTGCGCCAACGCTCCCTAAAATTCGGGTCGGTGCGGATTAGAGACGCGATTTCCAAGCGCGTCGCGAGCCAGTCGTGGCGTTCCGGGTGGTGAAGCATTTCTCGCATGACCTCGACCAAACCATTGGAAGCAACGAGCTCAGCTTGGCGCGCCGTGTCTTCGCGCGCGAGAGCCAGGAAGAGCGATTCCTTGTCGCCGAAATGGTGGAAGATAGCCCCGCGGGATTTCCCAGTCGCCTCTTCGAGTAGGCGAACGGTGGCACCCTCATATCCGTGTTCGCTAAAGCAACGCCGGGCTCCCGCAAGGATTTCGGCGCGTCGGCGGAGGAGTTCTACTTTGCTAATCAGCGGCACGGGCACTCTTTTCAAATTGCGATCAGCTGCGAAGCAGGGAAAGGGGCTGGAGTATCCGATCGGGTTCGGTAAAAAAGGGGATACCAGCAAGAAGTTAAAAAGAAACTGCGGGACCGAACAACGTTGACGTTGATACAGTCCCGCAGTCTCAGCACAAACCCGATGGCCTAGCTAGCACCTGAAACGGATGCTCTAAGCCATTGGGAGTGGTGTGGTTGTGCCTAATTATTAGGACTTAACCATCTGGCGCAGAACGTACTGCAGAATGCCACCGTGGCGGTAGTAGTCAGCCTCACCCGGGGTGTCGATGCGAACCTTAGCGTCGAATTCGACGGTCTCGCCGGACTCCTTGGTGGCGGTTACCTTAACGGTCTTTGGAATAACACCGTTGTTCAGCTCGGTGATACCCGAGATATCGAAGGTCTCGGTGCCGTCCAGGCCGAGGGACTCGTGGGACTCGCCCTCAGGGAACTGCAGCGGGATGACGCCCATGCCGATGAGGTTGGAGCGGTGGATACGCTCGAAGGACTCGGTGATTACGGCCTTGACGCCGAGCAGGTTGGTACCCTTTGCGGCCCAGTCACGGGAGGAACCGGTGCCGTACTCCTTACCAGCAATAACAACCAGTGGGATGCCAGCCTCAGCGTAGTTCTGAGCAGCATCGTAGATGAAGGCCTGTGGGCCACCCTCCTGGGTGAAGTCACGAGTGTAGCCACCGGTAACGTCAACCAGCTGGTTAGCCAGACGGATGTTAGCGAAGGTACCGCGGACCATTACCTCGTGGTTACCACGACGGGAACCGAGCGAGTTGTAGTCGTTGCGCTCAACGCCGTTCTCATCCAGGTAGTTAGCCGCTGGGGTGCCAGGCTTAATTGCGGAAGCAGGGGAGATGTGGTCAGTGGTGACCGAATCGCCGAGCTTGGCAAGAACGCGGGCGCCCTTGATGTCCTCTACTGGAGTTGGCTCAGCTGGCATACCGTCGAAGTAAGGAGCCTTGCGGATGTAGGTGGAATTGTCATCCCACTCGAAGGTCTGGCCCTCTGGTACATCCAGGGAGCGCCATGCATCGTCACCCTTGAATACGTCAGCGTAGTCAGCCTCGTAGAGCTCGCGGGAGATAGCGCCTGCGATGGTCTCCTCGATCTCCTCGGTGGATGGCCAGATGTCCTTCAGGAATACATCGTTGCCATCGGCATCCTGCCCCAGTGGCTGGGTCTCGAAGTCGAAGTCCATGGTGCCGGCGATAGCGTAAGCGATAACCATGATTGGGGACGCCAGGTAGTTCATCTTGACGTCCGGGGAGATACGACCCTCGAAGTTACGGTTACCGGAAAGCACGGCGGTAGCAGCGATATCGTGCTCGTTGATCGCGTCGGAAATCTCCTGTGGCAGTGGGCCGGAGTTACCGATGCAGGAGGTACAACCGAAGCCTGCAAGGTAGAAGCCCATGGCCTCCAGATCCTTCCACAGGTCAGCGCGCTTGAAGTAGCCGTCAACCACCTGGGAACCAGGGGCACAGATGGTCTTAACCCATGGCTTGGACTTGAGGCCCTTTTCTGCTGCCTTGCGGGCAATCAGGCCGGCGCCAACCATAACGGATGGGTTGGAGGTGTTGGTGCAAGAGGTAATGGAGGCAATAGCAACCATGCCGTGGTCGATGGTGAATTCGCCACCCTCTGGGGAGCTGACGACCACTGGCTTGGAAGGACGGCCGGAGGCGCCCTTTGCAGCGGATTCGCCCTCGCCCTTGCGGGAGTTATTCAGGCCACCGGTTACGTCGGAGTTGCCGTCTTCAACCTCTCCGCCCTCAGCGTTCATGCGACGAGCCTCAACGGAAGTCTCGTCGACGCACACCTCGTCGGTGGTGTAGGAAGCGAGGTCCTTGCGGAACTGCTCCTTAGCCTCGGACTGCAGGATGCGGTCCTGAGGACGCTTAGGGCCAGCGATGGAAGGTACGACGG
Organism: Corynebacterium endometrii; assembly: GCF_004795735.1. NCBI lineage: Bacteria > Bacillati > Actinomycetota > Actinomycetes > Mycobacteriales > Corynebacteriaceae > Corynebacterium > Corynebacterium endometrii. Next base: position 1,295,167 of record NZ_CP039247.1, on the reverse strand, counting down.
TGGACAGATCCAGCTCGAGGTACTCGGAGTAGGTAGCTTCTGGAGCGTCTTGCTCCAGCCACATGCCCTGAGCCTTAGCGTAAGCCTCTACGCGGTCGATCTGCTCCTGTGGGCGACCAGTCAGGTGCAGGTACTTGGTGGTTTCCTCATCGATTGGGAAGATCGCTGCGGTGGAACCGAACTCTGGGGACATGTTACCGATGGTTGCACGGTTAGCCAGAGGAATGGACTTAACACCGTTGCCGTAGAACTCAACGAACTTCTGAACCACGCCGTGCTCACGGAGCATCTCGGTGATGGTAAGAACAACGTCGGTCGCGGTAACGCCTGCAGGAATCTCACCGGTCAGCTTGAAGCCAACAACCTTCGGGATGAGCATGGAAACTGGCTGGCCGAGCATTGCCGCCTCGGCCTCGATGCCGCCAACACCCCAGCCCAGGATGCCCAGGCCGTTTTCCATGGTGGTGTGAGAGTCGGTACCGATACAGGTATCTGGGTATGCCAGGCCGTCATTGTCGAAGACGACGCGGGACAGGTACTCGATGTTTACCTGGTGAACGATACCGGTTCCTGGAGGAACGACTCGGAAGTTGGAGAAGTTCTCAGCACCCCAACGGAGGAACTGGTAGCGCTCCTCGTTGCGCTGGTACTCGATCTCAACGTTCTTATCGAGAGCCTCGGAGGAACCGAAGGCCTCAACGATGACGGAGTGGTCAATAACCATCTCAGCCGGGTTCAGCGGGTTGACCTGGTCTGGGGTACCACCCAGGGAGGAAACGGCCTCACGCATAGTGGCGAGGTCAACCACGCAAGGAACGCCGGTGAAGTCCTGCATGAGCACGCGGGCAGGGGTGAACTGGATCTCGGTGTCCGGCTCGGCCTCTGGATCCCAGTTGGCGAGGGCGTTGATGTGGTCCTTGGTTACGTTAGCGCCATCCTCAAAGCGCAGCTGGTTTTCAGCAAGCACCTTCAGGGAGTAAGGCAGCTTCTCCAGGCCTTCAACTGCGTTGATGTCAAAGTACTCGTAGGTCTTGCCGTTGACCTCGAGAGTCTTCTTGGCTCCGAAGGAGTTCAAGCTTTCAGTCACAGGGAGCTCCATTCCATGTTTTAAAAGAACTTAATGTTCGAAATTCTCTTTCATACGTGACACTCAACCAGACCCCGGCGGCATTGTCGCCTACCTGGTATAGCCACGGGTGCGCGTAGAAAAAGAAGAACGCGATGGTTCACTATTTAATTGTAGGCAGGTGAACCGTCCGTTGCTGTAACTATAACAGTACGTCCGTCCTATTTAAGATTTTTAGCCCCTGTAGGGCGCGTTGCACTCGGCGGTCGGGGGCAGGGACAGATATAACTGAGAATGCGCAACACCGGCAAGGTGAGTTAAACGTGCTGGTTATAAGCAATGATTTCATGTAGCCAGCAATAAGGAAAGGGCTTCTGCATGATTCCGCACGGGGTAGATATTAACAATTTGGCCGAGCAGCTCAATGTGGATGGCGTGGCTTTCACTAACCCCGAATTAGCGGGGGCGCAAGAGGTGCAGGCGCCCATTTCGGACGCCCTTGCCCCTCGGCATGGTATTGCCGTTGTTGACGTGGTGCCGGCCAAGGCCGCCGATGCGCGCGATATAGCTCAGGAACTTCAGGACATCACCGGGCTGGATACGGTCATCGTCCAGACGCCCATTAATGTATCCACCGTCAGTGACTCATATGCGCGCGCCGAAATTGAGGCGGTGCAACAGGCTATACCTCAGGGAATGGACCAGGTGAGCCTGCTCAATCAGTTCTATGCCGGTATTGATGGCTTTAGTTTCCCCTGGGGCCTAGTGGCCCTTCTCCTGGTGGCTACGATGGCCGTGGCCGCTTGGAGCTCGTTCCGGAAGTCCTCTTTGTCCCTAGACGGCTAGTGGCCAAGCGTTCGCCTGTGGAGGGCTGGTATTGACGCGCCGCGATCACCTTTAGGTGGTTATCTGTAATCAATCGCGTTTAGCCGCTGGCATCGCCTTACGGGGTTGGGGTAAAGGGGGATCAGGCACTTGGTAGCAAATGGTCGCCGCGGGATCCTGGCCCTGGGGACAGTTAAGGGCCTTGCCTAACCCGGAGGATTGCCGGGACTCATTGTCCGCTGAGGTGGGGTGCGGCATAGCTATGGGCCCACAATGTGTGCAGCTTCTCAATCTAGGGGCTCTAGGGTAGGGAAGTGGGTAAATCAACCCCTAAAGCTTGACTTTTCCGGGTAGCGATAAGAGCTCAGGCGCGGGTTGTCTTATTGGGTAAGGGGTTCTCGTCGAGTGTCTTGAGGTCCCATTTTCGTATAGCGGCCGTTTGGTGAACCCGATAGTCAAGTGTATTACCTTGACTTGCCCTTTCGCTGCATGACACTTATGTGACAAAGGTCACTTATAATGATGATTTGCCTCTTCGGTGCAGGTGAGAAGGCATTTGTGAAAGCTGTTATAAGCGAGATTCACTGTGGTTTGTGGGAAAAGTGTGCAACAAGGTGTGTCAGTATCGTATTGTTCTGAATGTCAACACGTGAGTCGTGTTCTGTCCATTCTGTCATGGGCCGAACCTTGACTTTAGGGTTGCGATGCATAACGAACGTGACGCACGGGCATGTGGGGAAGCACGCCAAGAGCTCACAGCATTGCGAACTGGAAGCTGGGCTACGGAATTCATACCGGAGTGGGGGATATGGGCGCGTGTTGCGATTCCAGTGTTCGCTTTATCAAAAGAAACACCCACCCTCCGTAGGGGACGAGCATTCAGGCTTTCGTACTCAACGCGTGATGATCGTGCGGCGCAATGTCAGCTCCCGGTGAACAACGCCCGGGGCTCACGGACCCGCAGCAGGCATGTATCGTGCGCTGGTGAATGAAGGCTCTGGAGTATGCGCGTTCGCCCATGGCAGCCCGATCTTGCCTTTAGAGCTAATCCAAACGGATTACCTTTATTGGAGTAACGAATGAAGGTCCCTTTTGGCTACCTGCGAGTGGGGTTTTAAGTTGAAGCGCTCCTGAGTCCAGGGCACACCCGTATCTCAAGGGTGGAACAGGCAGTCCTTGTGCAGTCTGTCGCTTTCATCCGTAACGGTTGCGGGTGCCGGCATTCTCGTGGGCAACGCCCCGATTTAAGTCGGCGATAGTGTCAACAGGCAGCTTGAAACTATCAAGATTGCCGGACGGTGGGGAGCGGTTTTGGCGTACCCAACTTGTGGGGCGTCCAGCTTGGCCTATCTCGTGAAGGCTTGTAAGAGCCATCAAGCCGAGAGGCGGATTATTGATGCCCTGGTTGACGCGCCTTCGCCACGCCGATTGTGCATGAAGGCTATGGCGATGCGCTGGCCCCTCCGTCCCGGGCATTCCTATGTTCGGATGCGGTTTATCGAGACTTTAAAGGCCGCTTCCAACGAGAAGCCGCGGGTTAGAGATGACGTGAGCGGTGGTGTGTGAGGAGATCTTCTCGTGGCCACCAAGACCCCAGTTAAAAACTCGTTGCGCAAGCGCGCGACGAATACCTTCGGCTTAACTCGTATCCGTTCGGCGTGGACGATAATCGCCTGCACCACAACGCTTTCAACCGTCAGCCCGCTAGCCCCCGCGGTAGCTCAGGATGCGCCAGCGGCTATCAACCAGCTGGGTGATGTTCTCTCCAGCAGCAATCCGTCCATCGCCGAACTGGCTACGGCTATCGCCAAGTCGCAAGGTGAATTAGTTTCCCTCGAATCCGAGATCGGCAAGTTCCGTGAAAATGTCAACCGTGCTCTGGTTGATCTGCAAGATGCCCGAACCGAGGCTACTCAGGCTCGCGAAGGCGCCGTTGCTGCTCGGGAGGAGCTTGACGACGCTGAGGCCCAGTTGCAATCAGCCCAGGAGCGCCTGAATGAACTTTCGCGCGCGGCATACCGCAGAGCGAATACATCGGAGGCAGTGACACGGGTCTCCGGCGGTGATGCGCGTTCAGAAATGCTCGAGCGGCAGGCCTACCTGCGCACGCAGGCGGCCGAGCAGCAAATTGTGGTGGACGGCCTTGAAAGGAAGCGGACCGAGAAAGCTAACAAGGAATCGCAACTGCGCCAGGCGCAGAAACTAGCCGAAGCACGCGAGCAGCGTGCTTCTGAGGCGGAGTCGAAGGCGCGCGGCGTACTGGAAGAAAGCGAGACAAAGATTGCTGGCGTCATTGAGGAAAGGGACGCACTAGTAGCCAAGCAGTCCGAAGCCCAGGAGTTGCTCGATCAGGTTCGTGGTATAGAACCCGAAGCGGCTCAAGCTCCGGCGGCACCTGCGGTTGGGGCAGAAGGGGAAGCTGCCCCAACCTCGGGTGCGGCTGTTGACGGCAAGCGGCAGTCCGCGACGCAGTCAACCGAGCCTGCAGATAGTGATGAGACTTCAAACAAACCATCGCAGACTACTACCCAGACTTCCGAACAGGTATCTGATTCTGTAGAAACGCGGGCAGTCACCGGGCAAGCCGGAGTAACTTCTTCCGAGGCTGAGCTTCAGGCAGCACTCGAGCTTTCGAGCGCCGTAGCCCAGCAGGCCGGTGCATCCGGCGTAACCCTAAAGCTTCCAGAGGGCAGTTCGGTTAGTGATGTTACGGTTAATGATGCCTTAGCGTTCGCGTCTAGTGCTGCCGGCATCGCCGCGTCCATCATTGCTGCAAGCCAACCGCAGCACACTGCGCTCGATACCCCGGCGGCTGCCGAGGGGCAGAACCCAGCTCTTCAGGGGCCGGGGACTGCATCCGAAGAGGAGGACTCTCTAGCCGATGAGATATCCGGAGTCTTGGAACCGATTTCTTCAATTGAAGACGTTACTGAGAAGGCCCAAGCGGAACTGGGGGACCTGGACCGTTCGGAGAAAATTGAGGCGGTCATTGCCCGCGCCCAGTCCCAGATTGGCACGCCATACGCCTGGGGCGGCGGCGACGCTAACGGCCCGACTAAAGGCATTGCAGACGGCGGTCTAGCCGATTCCCACGGCGATTACAATAAGGTTGGTTTCGATTGCTCCGGCTTGACCCTATACGCATTCGCTGCTGCCGGAATCTCTCTGCCCCACTACACGGGCTACCAATACAACTATGGAACCAAGGTGCCTATTTCCGATATCCAGCGCGGTGACCTACTGTTCTGGGGGCCGGATGGCGGACAGCACGTTGCAATTTACTTGGGTAACGGCATGATGATTGAGGCCCCACAGTCCGGCCAGATGGTCTCCGAGGTGCCGGTCCGTTACGGAGGTATGGCCCCTTACGCTGTGCGTTTGCTCTAGGTGCGTGCCAAACCTTTTGGCTTCGTTCGCCCCTGTAACAGGCGGCCCGCACCCTTGATTGGGTGAGCTGTGCCCTTATCAAGGCACAAAACTGATACGGAAATCTCCGTAGCCATAGCCATAGGCATAAGGATTTGGTCCCTTGTCTGCACAACAATGGCCAAGTTAGCCTAAGGAATGGTGGATGACGGAAACTCCAACTTTAGTTGGTAGAGTCGAGGATATGACTGACGCACAACAGCATTCCCATGACTTCGATGCCCTCCTCGTTCTTTCTTTCGGTGGCCCGGAAGGCAACGAGGAGGTCGTTCCGTTTTTGGAGAATGTCACGCGAGGCCGTGGCATCCCACGCGAGCGCCTCAAGGTAGTGGGGGAGCACTACTTCCATTTCGATGGTGTAAGCCCTATTAACAGGTTAAACAAGGAAATCATCGCCAACGTCGAAGCAGAGTTGGCGCACCGGGAGATTGAACTACCGGTTTATTTCGGCAACAGGAACTGGCATCCATTTGGCAGCGAAGCCGCCGAGCAGATGGCCAAGGATGGCGTCCGTAATGCGCTGGTGTTTGCGACCTCGGCGTGGGGCGGTTATTCCGCATGTCGCCAGTACGACGAAGATATCCAGGCTATGCGGGCGCATCTTTCTGACAATAATCTTCCGGAAATCCGGTTCACGAAGCTTCGCCAATTCTACGATCACCCAAAGTTTGTGGAACAAATGGCGCAATCGCTCAAGGACGCCCTGGCCAAGATCCCCGAAGAAAAGAAGGATGCCACCCGCGTGCTCTTCACCGCCCACTCTGTGCCTAACGCGCACGATGAGGTGGGAGGCGCGGAGGGCGATAAACACCTCTATTCCCGCCAAGTCGCGGAGGCATCGCGCCTAGTTGCGGAAGCGGCTGGCGTAGAAAGCTACGACCTGGTCTGGCAGTCCCGGTCCGGAAGCCCTCACGTGCCATGGCTCGAACCTGACGTCGTGGACCACACGCGGGAGATACACAACTCGGGCGTCGAGGCTATCGCGGTCTGTCCTATTGGGTTCATCTCTGACCATATGGAAGTCATTTGGGACTTGGACACCGAGCTGCAGCAGGCCTGCGATGAGCTGGGCATCGTACTCGAGCGCGCAGCCACCGCTTCCCCGGAGCCAAGTTTCGCCGCACTGGTCGTAGATCTCATTGAAGAGCACACCAATGGGCGTAAGCCGGAATCCCTAGGCCGCGTTACCGTTCAGGGCTGCACCGTCAATGGCGAGCCGTGCGCACCCGGCTGCTGCGATATTTCGGGTCTGCGCAAGAAGCATGCCCAGCCAGCCAAGTAGTTAACGGGCGAACTCACTGACCACATAGGCAACTCCTGCGGAGCGCGCCGCACGGATGTGGCGCCAGAGGGCTAATAGGTGCACATCGAGGCTGTGATCATTCATTCGCGTGGTGACAGTTTCGATGATTGCGCCCACGTTGTCAGCTCGGGCAAATAGCTTTGCTGCTCTCGCGGGCACCGCCGAGGGCAGTCCTGGGGTGTCGTAGAAATCTGACAGGGTTCCCACGGTCAGCCGTGGGTTATGAAGGGCATCCGTATGGTACCCACCGGCTTCGATCAGCCGTGCTGACTCGTTCGTTGCCTCCGTTAGGAGCGCGTCCGCCTCACCGGGGGAGAGCCATTGCGGGCTGGGTAGAGGCTGACGCTCCTCAATTACTTGCCAATGGCTCGTTTCCGGGCCTCGGTGCGCGAGCAAGACGAGGTGAGTATCCGAATCATTGGTGCGGATTACAATCGCGCCGGCGTCATTCGATGACGCCGCGGCAGCGGACTGAGAACCCGCGGGAAGCAGGGGAGCCTCGCCGGGGCCTGAAAGGATGAGACGGATTACGGGTTCACCGGGCCCGGAATCAACGATTTCGGACGTTTCCACACGAATACGGCTGAGCAAGTCGATGAATGGCGAACCATCAATCATCTCCGGACGCCCGGTGAGGTCTGTCAGGGCGCCCAAAAGGCTATCAGTGGGTTCATGCCCGTATAGCCACGCTCCGATCCAGACGGCTGCATTTTGCAAAGGGGACCAAACTTCGGCGCGCATATCCATAGCCTCACACTCTAGTTGGTAGCCTGATTGCCCATGAACTTCGATTCCCGTGACCCCTACGGAGGGGATATTTTTGCAGGCCACAAACGTTCCGCCCCGCGAACTTTTCCAGTAATTCCTGCCAAGCCGGGCATAGTGGTCGAGGTCTTTGGCGATCCGGACGAATTCGTCGGGGCCGTCCTCGGCGTGGATAAAACCGTTTACGGGGACGTAGTGCGTCTAGAGGATCGATACGGTAATGAACGAGTGTTTAACCTGATTAAAGGCGGCTTCCTATTTGAAGGGGAGCGGGTATCACTGACCCGACACGTTGAAAAGCAAGCGGCGAGAAAATCCAATTCGGGCTCGCGACGCGTCGAAAACCTAGAGGCAAGGGTAGCTGCCCCCTCCCGGATCTGGGTAGAGGGCATCCACGATGCCGCAATAGTAGAAAAGGTATGGGGTCACGACCTACGCGTGGAGGGCGTGGTTGTGGAATACCTCGAAGGCCTTGACAATCTTCCGGAGCGGCTTGCCGAATTCAACCCAGCACCCGGGCGCCGCGTCGGCGTGTTGGCCGACCACTTGGTCGAGGGGTCAAAGGAAACCCGATTGACCAAAGCCGTGGGCGATGATGTGTTAGTGACTGGCCATCCCTTTGTGGACATCTGGGCCGCGGTTAAGCCTCAGAAATTAGGCCTTCGCCAGTGGCCCGAAGTGCCTTACGGGGAGGATTGGAAAACCGGAATCTGCCGCCGCGTAGGGTGGTCAGATCCTAAAGAAGGCTGGCATAGAGTCTATTCGGCGGTCGAATCTTTCCGCGACCTTGACGCCACGCTGATCGGGGCCGTGGAAAGACTGGTGGACTTTGTCACCACGCCTGAACTATCTAAATACGATCTGATGTAACGCACACTCGAGCGGATGCCCGTTTAAGAATTAGCACGCTCGATAAGGTTGACGGCTAACTGCCAGCCCGCGGTTTCTGCAGACCATCCCGCAGCCTGAAGGCGCTGGGACATAGCCTGTTTAGATATTCCTAATTCCGCGGCGGCTTCATTCTGGTTAAGTCCAGAGCGGACCAGGCTGGTCGCCTCTCGGCCCTCGGTCGTGCGCTTATGCAACACGTAGCCTAGGAGCGCAAAGGTCGCGGCAATGTCTTGAGCTTCCGACGCTCTGCCGCGGCCCGCTACCTTGGCGTAGACCTGTCCGGCCCTGGAGGATTTCTTTAGAGAGGCCTGAGCGGCCTCCTTCGCCTGAGCCTCTGTGCCGCGCCCCGGGGCGATGCCAATCCCAATTGCCCAGTCGCCATCCGCTAGCAACGCCATGGCTAAGTCGCAGACAGATGGCGCTGAATCAACTCGCGCGCAGATGTCCTCAACCCCCAGGACATCGAAGGGGCCCACCCCATCTAGAGTGGATAAAGCTTGAGCGGAGCGCTCAACGAGCTGGGCGCGTCGCACGGAACGGCCGCGATAACGGGCGTAAACAGCAAGCACTATTAGTCCTTAAAATGCACTCGAACGGATAAGGGGTCGGGTTGATAACGTCTCCGTTACGGGCGTAAGTCTACTGCACGGGCTTGACTTTACGAGTATTGTTCGCGTGAGCATTTCGATAGTCTGCGTAGAGGGCCGCAAAGCCAATGAGGGCGAAAAAGATCATTGCCGCGACTATCCAGGGGTTGGAGCCGTAAACCAGAGCATCCCCGAAGAACACGCCAAGGGCGGTAGTAGGGATGGAACCGATAAGCGTGGCGAACGCGAATTGGCCAAGGGGGATTGACGTGAGCCCCGCAGCATAGTTAAGCGCGGAGAATGGAACTGCGGCAATCATTCGTAGGCTCGCGATTGCTAACCAGCCACGCTTTGACAGGTGCTCATTGAGGCCAGATACGGCCGGGTGGCTTAGACGCGGGCGTATCCACTCGCCTAACGCGCTCCTGACCGCGCTGAAGGCTAGGGTAGCCGAAACCGTCAATGCGGAAAGGGCCACCAGCATCCCAACGGCCGGGCCAAAAAGGATTCCAGACGCGACGGTCCAAATGGTCCGCGGAATGGGGAAGAGAGTAAAGATAACGTAAGCAACCCACACAATTGGCAGCGACCAAGCCCCATGTTCCCGGGCCTCGGTGCGTAAAGTGGCAAGCTCCGGTAACTCGACGGCGAACATGAAGGTGAGCACGGTCGCCACAATCGCTATGGACAGCAGCCACTGTCTAATCGACCATTGGCGGACGCTCGATATCGCATCGCAAAGAGTCTCGCCAATGAAGCCTAAGAGGCTGTGGACCCAAGAGGAGGACCTAGATGGGTGGGAAGTGGGCATGGTTTCTCAGCCTATCAGCCATCGCAAGCTAGCCCCTCGATGAAATGCTGCGTAGGCTGAAGGGTGCAGTATCTATAAAGCCGGGCTGCAGGCAGAATAAGGAGAAGAAAAATGACTGAGCTTCGTACGGATCATGGCCCTAACCCTTACGTCCTCGATATTGAGTCCGTGACCAAGGAGAACGAAGCGTTTCGTGACACTCTGTGGACTGGCAAGTTCCTCCAGATGACGGTAATGGCAATTCCGGCCGGCGGTGAAATTGGTGCGGAGGTCCATGATGACCATGACCAGTTCCTGCGACTGGAGGCCGGCCGTGGCCGTATTCTCATCGGCACTGATGAGAACAATCTCGAGGTTGACCGCGTGGTCGAAGATGATTTCGCTATCTTTGTTCCTGCCGGAAAGTGGCACAACTTCATCAACGAAGGTGAGGAAACGGTGAAGTTGTACTCCATCTACGCTGCCCCGGACCATGTCAAGGGCACCTTCCACCAGACGAAGGAAGACGCCGATAACGACCCTAACGAGCAGCACTAGGCGGCTGATTCAAAGAGCTAGAGAAGCCGCCGCTTTCCCGTTGTTCAGGTATGCGGCGGCTTCAACCTCTGCGAAATAGCTATTCGTTATAGCAAAGAGGCCTTACTTCGAAAAGTAAGGCCTCTATCTGTGCCCGAGGGGGGACTTGAACCCCCACGTCCGTTAATAGGACACTAGCACCTCAAGCTAGCGCGTCTGCCATTCCGCCACCCGGGCCGGGTTTTGATTTCAGCCTCTCGGCTGGGCACTCGAATACTGTATACCGAACGCGCTCCTAGTTACAAATCGTATCCATATCCTGCGTTTATTCCTTGGTATGTGGGGCGTAGAAAAGGGTAGAGGTAGGCGTTAAAATTCGATTCGTTAAAGATATTCTCCTCAGGCAAGGGGAATATGCGAGGCGTGAAGAAGTGAACTCCGGTACAACTGTAGGTATGACTACATATGATGATTCCCGCTTCCCAGGGCCTGATCCCTACGCGCCGCTCAAGGACCTGCCCTCGTTTACTCTTGCTTCCCAGGATCTTATTGACGGTGATGAAATTGAGGAGAAGTTTCGCGCCCCACAGAACGTTTCGCCCCAGTTAGAGTGGTCAAATCTTCCTGAGGGGACCAAATCCCTGGCTGTGACGTGTTTTGACCCTGATGCTCCTACTGCGTCCGGCTTCTGGCACTGGGCTGCTTTCAACATTCCTGCGGATGTGACGGAGCTTCCTACGGGCGCGGGTTCGGCTGAGGACTTGGGTATTCCAGGCGTTGTTAGCCTGAAGAATGACTCTGGTTCTCGTACCTATTACGGTCCGCAGCCACCCGCAGGCCACGCGCCTCATCGTTACCTGTACGCGGTGCATGCTGTGGACGTGGAGAAACTCGACGTAGACGCGGGCGATTCCCCAACGGTTCTTGGTTTCAATCTTCACTTCCATGCGATTGGCCGCGCCATCCTGTGGGGTTGGTACGAGGAAAAATAGAATCCTCTGCTACGTTTAGCTTCGATGAATTCACAACAAACTCAGAGAAATCCGCGTAAAGACGGTGTAAGTATCCCGCTTCCCATGCGAGTCGGCGGCGCCTTCATGGCCCTGGGCATCACCCTGTTTATCATGGGCGTTGTAGCAATGATCTCTGATGGCGTTAATGTTCCATTCGAAATGACGTGGCCCCGCCTAGCTATCTTGATCGCGGCACTTATCGTGGGCGCCTTTGCTACGATCCGCACCGATCAAAGGTCGAGCAAGGCTCAGGTCGGTGCGCTCTTGGTCGCCGTAGCCTTGATAATCGCTAGCCGTTTCTTACCGCCTACGGTCCTGACAGTGCTGGGCCAGTATTGGTTGTTTATGTACGGTGCCGCCGCGTTGTTGTGCGCGCTCATCATCCGTCGCGCAATGATTCCAAAATCGTAATGGGTGACTCAAAAAAAGGGCTGAACGCTTAGCGTTCAGCCCTTTTGGCCATCACAACGACACGCCGTCTGGGGGATGCCTTATTCCGCCTTCCAGGGAAGGCCTGACCCTACGGCGTCCGCGATGGAGGGGAGCCCATGAGCCCTGATCTGGGAGGCGATAGCATTGTGGATATCGCGGATCCACTCCGGGCCGCCATAAATCATGCCTGTATATCCCTGTAGGAGGTGGGCTCCCGCAGTTATGCGTTCCCACGCTTGTTCCGGGGTGGTGATTCCGCCGACGGAAATGAGGACTAATTTGCCTTGAACGCGCGCGTTGAGGCGCCTGAGAACTTCAAGCGAACGTTCATTGAGCGGAGCGCCGGAAATGCCTCCAGCGCCCATCGCATCAACTTCTTCGGAGGGTGTGGAGAGCCCATCGCGGGAGATGGTCGTATTGGTGGCGACTATTCCCGCTAGGCCTAGCTCTACGGCCATGTCCGCTACTGCATCGACGTCCTCGTCCGAAAGATCGGGCGCGATCTTGACCAACACGGGGACGTCGGTAGCAGAAAGCACCGTTTCCATGATCGGGCGCAAGGATTCTACGGCCTGGAGGTCGCGCAGGCCCGGGGTATTCGGCGAGGAAACATTGACCACCAAATAGTCAGCCAACTCGCCCAGCATAGCGGCGCAGGTGTGATAGTCATCATTAGCTCGCTCCGCTGGGGTGACCTTGTTCTTGCCGATGTTGATTCCTATAACATCGCTGCTCTTCCGGCCACGAAGATTCTTAGCGACCTCGGCCGCGCCCAGGTTGTTAAACCCCATGCGGTTAAGGATCGCCTTGTCTGCCGGCAGCCGATACAGGCGAGGGGCCGGATTTCCATCCTGCGGTCGTGGGGTGACGGTGCCCAATTCAGCGTATCCAAACCCCAGTGGGGACCACGCATCCACGGCCGTAGCGTTCTTATCAAAACCCGCTGCTAGCCCGAGGGGACGCGGAAAAGTGACCCCGAAAAGCTTCTGGCTCAAGACTGGGTCATTTACGGGCAAAACTTTCCCCAGCGCTCTGTTGACTCTAGTGGCGGAGTTCAAGGCCTTAAGCCCAGTGTTGACTAAGGTGTGCACACGCTCCGGATCCATGGTGAACATGGCTTTGAGAGCAACCTCGTACCCTTTGGTAGTGACGGCCTTGATAATGGATGGCTTGTCCATGATGAAACTTCCTTGCGGTTCGCCTTTAGGATTCCAGCTGTGGTTCTGTCACGATCTGAACCCCGTCGCCCGAGGCGGAGCCGATGACTACGGCTCCAGAATCGGTAATGGCCATGTGCTGGGCATTGGCTACGGTTGAGAAGCGTCCGCGTGGTTCAGGAGCGCCGGAAGAGATATCAAAAGCCTGGGCGGAGTTATTATCGGTGGCCGTAACCCACGCCAGATTACGCTGTGGATCCCAGGCCACGGCCCACGGAGAACCGTCCACGTTACCGTATTGGTGCAGGCGCACTACGTCGGTTGAGGTGTAGACAGCCAGGCGGCGGCCCCCGGTATCGGATACCAGAATTACTCCGTTGTTGCCCACGCTCATCTGGCCCAACGCCACGCCAACGCGCAGGCGGCCGCCCTCACGAGCGTCGTCCCAGTCTAGGTTCTGGATGGTGGTATCCCCACGGTAAGTGCGTACCACGGCATCATCGGCATCGTCGTTCGGAACGGACACAAGCTGGTCCGTCGGCGCTCCCACCACATAGTTTTCCGTCCGCTCTCCGTTGACATACATGGACACTTCCGCCGCGTCAGAAGAGGCGACGAAGATTTCTCCGGAGTCAACGATCGCTGCAGTGGTTACGGAAAACTCCTCGCTTACATCCGTTCGCTCTGGGGAGCCGGGGCTGCTAGGGGAAACCGTGAGAACGTGGTCTCCGCACCCCATCACGAATCCAAGATGGGAGGTAGACATTACTCCGCACTCGGCTGGGATTGTGGTTGCTTCAAGTTCTCCGCTCTTGAGCTGTTCCACGGTTCCCACCGCTAGCTTGTCCCCGGAGCGCACCGCCACGGACTCGCCGATGGCAGCAAGGTCATCAACCTGCTCAAAGCCATCGATTGCCACCACGTCCCCCGCGGGATCGTCTGCCTGCGGAGAGCTGGCTGGAGTGGCGTTACCCTGTACCGCCGTATCCTCCTGGGCTTCCGGGGCGCCGGGGACATCCAGGCCGCCGCAAGCCGAGAGTGTGCAGGCCGCAGAGGCAACGGCTGCCGTGGTTAGAAATTTGATGCGCTGAACTGTCTTCACAGGGTGTAATCCTAGCAGCCAGTCACAGCGAGGTAGGCAAGCCGCCGGCGGGCAAGGCCTGGGGCGTGCTCTTAAGGTTCGCACACCCCAAAGCCCGGGTAAAGGCGGGTCACATCCGGAATGGATGGCGGGGTATTTCACTCGTTTTGGTCCAGTTTCGTTCCGTCCAATCCGCGTGAGAGGTTGTAGGCTGTGACGAATGAGCAGTGTTAGCGTATTAGCCCAGGCGGGGACGGCGGCGTCTGAAATGTCGTGGCTTCAGGTTATTGTCCTGTCTATCGTTCAGGGCTTGACTGAGTTTCTTCCCGTGAGCTCCTCCGGGCACCTTCGCATTGTTTCCACCCTGTTTTGGGGCGAGGATGCGGGCGCTTCCTTTACCGCAGTGATTCAGCTAGGCACGGAATTGGCCGTCCTGGTCTACTTTGCGAAGACTATCTGGCAAATTCTTACCGGTTGGTTCCGTGGATGGATTGATAAGGGGTCCCGGGGCCAGGACTGGAAGATGGGATGGATGGTCATTGTTGGCTCAATCCCAATCGGCGTGATTGGCCTTCTTTTCAAGGACCCAATCCGCGATGGTCTCCGTAATCTCTGGATTACGGCAGCGATGTTGGTCCTGTTTTCCTTTGTGTTTATTCTTGCCGAGAAGGTTGGCAAGAAGAACCGGGGTTACGACGATCTGACCATGAAGGATGCCCTTGTCATGGGCCTGTGCCAGTGCTTGGCGCTTATTCCAGGAGTCTCCCGTTCTGGCGGAACCATTTCCGGTGGCCTCTTCCTGGGGCTCGACCGCGAGGTGGCGACGCGGTTTAGCTTCCTGCTGGCGATTCCGGCGGTGCTGGCTTCCGGCCTGTTCTCACTGCCAGACGCGTTCAATCCGGCCAATGGTCAGGCGGCCTCGGGTATCCAGCTGCTCGTGGGAACGTCCATCGCCTTTGTGATTGGTTACGCCGCGATTGCCTGGTTGCTGAAGTTCGTGGCGAACAATTCCTTCGCTTGGTTCGCTGCATACCGCATCCCGGTAGGCATCGTGGTAATGATTCTGCTGGCCCTGGGCATCCTCGCGCCGATGTAATTCGCCAAGGTTTGAGTTTAAATAAGGTCCCGGACAATGGGGGAAATCCTCCGTCCGGGTTCTTTTGTGCGCTGATGCCTACATTCAATGAGGCACCGTGTACTGGGCTAGCTGCGGAGGGGCTTAATTAGTAGGGAGTTCATGCCGTGCAGCGGAGAACCCATTGCCTACCATGCCGTAAGGAGTGGCGAGGTTTCGCATGCCCTTATATGGTGGCCATTGCTTGCCGTAGAGGGTTCTAGCGCTACCATGGCAGACATGCGATCTTGGCCAACACCGGAATTTGAACGTGCTCAGGGCGATGCTTCTCAGCTCCGCTTGTACGACACGGCAGATAAAGCAATAAAGCCCGTAACCATTCAGGGGGATACCGCTGGCATGTATGTGTGCGGGATTACCCCTTACGATTCTACCCATCTGGGGCACGCGGCTACCTACCTGACTTTCGATCTGATCTACCGCCAACTTTTAGATCAGGGCAAGAAGGTTCACTACGTCCAAAACATCACCGATGTCGATGATCCGCTATTCGAGCGTGCTGAACGCGATGGTGTTGACTGGCGGGAGCTGGGAACCTCCCAGATAGATTTGTTCCGCTCTGACATGGAGCTTATGAGCGTATTCCCGCCCCAAGACTATGTGGGAGCCATGGAGACCATCGATGAGGTCATCGATCTGGTGCAAAAACTCCTCGATAAGGGCGCCGCTTATGTAGTGGATGATGAGTACCCGGACGTCTACGCCTCGATAGAGGCAACCGCACAGTTTGGCTACGAGTCAAACTATACGCGCGAGCAGATGGAAGTCTTTTTTGCTGAGCGGGGCGGCGATCCGGACAGGGCTGGTAAGAAAGATCCCCTCGATGCGCTCATCTGGCGCGCGCATCGTGAAGGCGAGCCGTCCTGGGATTCGCCTTTCGGCCCCGGCCGTCCAGGCTGGCACGTGGAATGCTCGGCCATCGCCACTAACCGCCTTGGCCACCAGTTTGAGATTCAGGGCGGTGGTTCCGATCTGATTTTCCCGCACCACGAGTTTTCCGCGGCACATGCTGAGGCGGGCCATGATGTAGAGCGCATGGCTAATTTCTACGTACACACGGGCATGATTGGCCTGGACGGAACAAAGATGTCCAAATCCTTGGGCAATCTAGTCTTTGTTCACAAGCTAGTCGAACAAGGCGTAGACCCATCGGCAATCCGCCTGGGTGTCTTCGCCGGTCACTACCGTAGCGACAGGGACTGGTCCCAAGAGGTACTGGCGGATGCGTCACAGCGACTCGAGATGTGGCGTGCGGCCTTGGCCAACCCGGGCACCATGGACGAGGCACAAGCTCTTGTCCAGCAGGTCCGCGAGCATCTCGCCAATGACCTTGATACTCCCTCCGCGCTTGCTGCCATCGACGAGTGGGCCGGCACGGACCACGGGGCAAACGAGGACGCAGCTGCTGGCTGTATCCGCCAGGCCATTTCCGCATTGCTCGGCGTTAACCTTTAGGGCCCCCTCCGTAGGTGTACCCCACAGCCCTGCCTACTCTGCTGAGAGGCGGGGCTTCGTGCTTGAATAGGGACTATGACTATTCGTTCACAGTTCCAGTCAGACATCGACGAGTTCATGAGTGACCTAGAATCCTTCGCCACCGGCTCCTACCTCAAGGAGGAGGAAAAGGAATTCTGGGATGAGCCTTTCGACGTGGCCTGCCTGCCGAAGCTTAAAGTTCTTCTTGAAGGGGCGGCAGACGGGTTTGATGGGCTAGGGAACACGCCAACCGGCGAAGCTCTAGCTGCCCACTTCAATTCCGTCTACGCGAATCTCGATGCATTCAATTCCAAACACGCTGACGCCGTCATCGAGCCGGAAGAAAAGCAAGAACTCGAGGATTTGTTCCGTAAAATGGCGGCGTCTACCGGTGCCGAAGAGGAAGCACTGGCGCAGATCCCTGAATTCGAATAAAGATGATCAAGCCTAAAGCGATATTTTGGGACATGGATGGGACCCTCACGGACTCAGAACCGTTGTGGGGAGAAGCGACTTACGCCCTTTCGGAGAGGCTTGGAAAGCGAATCACTCCCGAAATACGCCAGCAAACGGTGGGCTCCACGTTCAATAACACATTGGAAATCTGTGCTCGGCACGCCGGGGTGACCCTAGCCCCAGGGGATTATGAAATCCACCGGCAATGGCTATTTCGCCGCGTCAAAGATTCCTTTTCCTCACGACTGGAAGTTTTTCCAGGGGTGCGTGATTTACTCGCGGACCTCAAAGCTGACGGCATCCAGATGGTGGTTGCCACCAATACCCAGCGTGACGTAGCCGATGCTGCAATCGACGCGGTTGGACGCGGCTTCTTTGCGGATACTATCTGTGGGGATGAGGTGGAGCGCGGGAAACCGGCGCCGGACATATACGAAGAGGCGGCCCGCCGAGTCGGGCATAGCCCAGGGGATTGCTTGGTGTTTGAGGACTCGACGGCCGGGATGCGGGCGGCGCTCGATGCCGGCTGCGTGGTAATAGGGTTGCCGGAGCATGGCGGGGTGGACGTCCCGCAGGGGGTTACCCCCATTAACCGTCTGCACGATTCCGCGCATTTAGCGCCCGCAGGGGCACGTGACGTTTATGCATGGTTTGAAAAATTATATGCAGTCTGATGGATAAAAATTTGAGCATTGGGCAAAACATCCGCCTTGGTGGTGCATATTATTGCTCGGTGTGAAACAATAACCACCGTGAAGAACTTTGACTCTCTTTTCGCTGATTTAACCGCCCGTGCCGAGGAACGCCCGGAGGGTTCCGGGACCGTTGAAGCCCTAGACAAGGGCGAGCACTTTATCGGTAAGAAGATCATCGAGGAAGCCGGCGAGGTTTGGATTGCCGCGGAGTACCAATCCGATGAGGAATTAGCCGAGGAAATGTCCCAGCTGATCTACTGGACTCAAGTCATGATGGTAAAGCGCGGCCTCAAGCCAGAGGACGTTTATAGGTACTTGTAAACCACAAGAGGCAGATGCGCCGATAAGCGCAAGGCGGTTTATAAAATATCTGCCAAACCTCCGGGGCCGCATCAAAGCCTCGGAACGGGGCCACTGCTAGAAAGTAGGGCCATCAGTCGATCTTCCTCCACAAATGCTAAAGGTAGAATAAAATGCTCAAGATTGCCGTACCCAATAAGGGCTCCCTTTCTGAAGCCGCGCAGGAGATATTGCTGGAAGCGGGCTACAAGGGCCGTGGCAATGCAAAGTCTTTGAATATCGTAGATGTAGACAATGACGTGGAATTCTTCTTCCTGCGGCCAAAAGACATTGCCATCTACGTCGCGAATGGCGTCCTGGACCTGGGAATCACAGGCCGCGATCTCGCGGCTGATTCCCGAGCCGAAGTTGACGAACTACTAGAGCTGGGGTTTGGCGGCTCCACCTTCCGTTACGCCGCCCCGAAAGGTAGCGATTTAACCATTGAAGGGCTCGAGGGAAAGCGCGTCGCTACTTCTTATCCCAACTTGGTTCGCGACGATCTCCGCGCCCGCGGGATTCGGGCTGAAGTTATCCGTCTTGATGGAGCAATCGAGATTTCCATCCGTTTGGGCGTGGCCGATGCAATCGCCGACGTGGTATCGACCGGCAACACCCTGCGCCAACAGGGGCTCGAACCATTCGGCGAGCCGCTGATTAATTCTGAAGCAGTGGTCATCAAACGCAAGGGCTTGGAAGTGACCAAGGCCGAAAAAGTCCTGCTTTCCCGCATTCGTGGCATCCTGCACGCCCGTCACTTCCTCATGCTCGACTACAATATCGATGAGGCTCATCTGGAGCAGGCCGTAGCAATCACGCCCGGGCTTACAGGGCCTACTGTCTCACCGCTTGCGCGTGAGGATTGGGTAGCGGTGCGCGCGATGATTCCGGTAAAGACAGCCAACCACATCATGGATCAGCTTGCGGAATTGGGTGCAGAGGGAATTCTAGCCTCAGAGCTGCGAATAGCCCGCGTAGTAGGTTAAAGGCATTTTGCTATCCCGCTGGTTCCCGTAAAAGGGGACGAGCGGGTTTAATCAACCAGGTGATTTGCGACTTAAATTCACTTTCGTGGGTACCATAGGGGAGAGAGTAAAAATATCTCTTTTCAATCCGATCGGGAGTAGACGCAATACATGTCTAAGTCAGCTAAGTCCACCAAGAGTGACAAGGCCATCAAGTCTGAAGCAGAAGCTAAAGCCCCTGCAGCGAAGGCTGCCGAAGGAGCCAAGGCGGAAAAGAAGGTAGCACCCGCTAAGAAGTCCACCAAGGCAAAGGCGACTCGTACTGAGCACGATTTGCTGGGTTCCATGGAGGTACCTAACGAGTGCTACTACGGCATCCATACGCTTCGAGCGTATGAGAACTTCCAGATCTCCTGGGTCACCATCAACAACGTGCCCGAATTCATCCGCGGCATGGTCCAGGTGAAGAAGGCGGCCGCCATGGCTAACCGCCGCCTACACACCCTGCCAAAGCGCAAGGCGGAGGCCATCATCTGGGCCTGCGATCAGATCCTTGAAGAGGGTCGCTGCATGGACCAGTTCCCGCTGGACGTGTTCCAGGGTGGCGCGGGCACCTCACTCAACATGAATACCAATGAGGTGGTTGCCAACCTGGCCCTGGAGTACTTGGGTGAGGAGAAGGGTTCCTATGACATCATCAACCCTAACGATGATGTGAATATGTCCCAGTCCACTAATGACGCATACCCAACGGGTTTCCGTCTTGGTCTCTACTCCGGCATCGAGAACCTAATCCAGCGCATCGACGCGCTGCAGGCGGCTTTCCAGGGCAAGGCAAACGAGTTCCACGACATCCTGAAGATGGGCCGAACCCAGTTGCAGGACGCGGTCCCCATGACCTTGGGTGACGAATTCATGGCGTTTGCCCATAACCTCCATGAGGAGCAGTCCGTGTTGCGTGACGCCCAGCAGCGTCTGCTCGAGGTCAACCTGGGCGCAACCGCTATCGGCACCGGGGTTAACACGCCGGCCGGATACCGCCACCAGGTGACCGCTGCGTTGAGTGAGGTTACCGGCCTGGAGATCAAGACCGCCCGCGACCTGATTGAGGCTACCTCTGACACCGGCGCCTACGTGCTTTTGCATTCCGCCATCAAGCGTGCGGCTATGAAGCTGTCTAAGATCTGCAACGATCTGCGCCTGCTTTCTTCCGGCCCCCGCGCGGGCCTCAACGAGATTAACCTTCCGCCACGCCAGGCTGGTTCTTCCATCATGCCGGGCAAGGTCAACCCGGTTATCCCTGAGGTTGTCAACCAAGTGTGCTTCAAGGTATTCGGCAATGACCACACCGTCACCATGGCGGCTGAGGCCGGCCAGCTACAGCTCAACGTAATGGAGCCCGTCATTGGCGAGGCACTGTTCCAGTCCATTCGAATCCTCGGCAATGCGGCTGACGCCCTGCGTACCAAGTGCGTGCTTGAGATCACCGCTAATGAGGACGTATGCCGGTCCTACGTGGAGAACTCCATTGGTATTGTCACCTACCTCAACCCATTCATCGGTCACCACAACGGAGATTTGATTGCTAAAGAATCCCTGGAGACCGGTAAGGGAGTCCGTGAATTGGTCTTGGAGAAGGGCCTTCTCGATGAAAAGACCCTTGACAAGGTCTTAAGCGTTGAGAACCTGATGCACCCGCAGTTCCGGGGCAAGCTTTACCTCGATGACTAAATCCGCGGCCTGACGCAGCCGAACCCCCTTGGCGGCATAAATTTTTAACGCCGAGGGGGTGCTGCGCGGTGACCGCGTTTGAGAGAGCTGGGCGCTGGCCTATTGGGCCACGTCCAGCTTTTCTAATAGGCACATGTGAGAGTCCACGTCATCGGGCATTCCGATTGACTTTTCGGACATATCCGGGGGATAATGGGCATTGTTAGGTGGTGTATTAACAATCACTTAACGAGTGCCGATTAATATCATGGAATGGGTCATGCTGTACCAGGGCTCCGCTATCGCGCAAGGGTTGAAGATGAGGAGTGTAGGCACACGGTATCGCGCCGCAGCTGTCTAAAGCTGCAGGCAACACAAGGGGAACTCATCTCCATACCGCAGCTTGATTGCGGCAAATTGGCATCGCCCAAAATACTCTCCATCTGACCCTGAAATGTGCACGGTTCCAGTGAGCCGAATGCCAGCAGGGCGTTTGTTCAAAAGGAGTTCTAATAGCCCCATGGTTATTGTTCACATCGCGATTGTCTTAATAGCGATCTTCCTTGGTGCCAGGTTGGGTTCTATTGCCATTGGTTTTGCCGGTGGCCTAGGCGTTCTAGCGCTCGCCATGACCGGCGTCCCCGTCACCCGTGAAGACGTTCCCTTCGATGTTATTGCCATCATCATGTGCGTTATCGCGGCTATCGCGGCGATGCAGCGTGCGGGCGGCATGGACTACTTGGTCCATCTAGCGGAGCGGATGCTGCGGAAAAACCCTAAGCACGTGACCTACTTGGCGCCTATTGTCACCTGGCTGATGACCGTCTTCGCCGGCACGGGCCATACTGCTTTCTCTACACTGCCAGTCATCGTAGAGGTTGCGAAAGAGGGCGGGGTTCGCCCTTCCCGTCCGCTTTCGGTAGCGGTAGTAGCCTCCCAGATGGCCATCGTTGCGTCGCCCATTTCCGCCGCAGTGGTGCTGCTGGCTTCCCTGCTCGAACCCATGGGCGTGGGCTACCTCAAGGTCCTCGCGGTGCTTATCCCGGCGACATTCCTGGCGATATTCCCCGCGGCTTGGGTTGCAAACCGGGCCGGCGCGGAACTCGTGGATGATGTTGTCTACAGGCAACGCAAGGAGGCGGGCCTGGTCCGCGAGCCCGTCGGCCAGAGCAATTTTAAGCCCGCTCCGGGCGCTAAGACCTCCGTCGTTGTCTTCCTCATCGCGATTCTCGTAGTCATGATCTGGGCAACCATCACCTCCGAGCAGGTAGGTCTAATTACCGAGCCAACGCTGCCGCGCAACGAGGCGATCATGACCGTGATGCTGCTCGCGGCAACCTTTATCGTGCTGTTGACCAAGATTCCCGCGGATGACGTCCTCAACACCCAAGTGTTCAAGTCCGGCATGTCCGCGTGCATCTGCGTTCTCGGCGTCGCGTGGCTGGGAACCACGTTGATCAACCATTACATCGACGATATTCAGAGCATTTCGGGCGATATTATCGCCGCTAGGCCTTGGCTGTTAGCGGTGGTCCTCTTCTTCGCGGCCGCGCTGCTTTACTCTCAGGCGTCTACCACCAAGGCTCTGATGCCGGCCGCGCTGGCGCTAGGCGTTAGCCCGCTAACGGCCATCGCCGCGTTCCCCGCGGTGTCTGCATTGTTCGTCTTGCCTACTTACCCAACGCTGCTTGCCGCAGTGGAAATGGATGATACCGGATCCACGAGGATCGGAAAGGCTGTGTTTAACCACCCATTCCTGATTCCCGGTGTCACGTCCATCGCCGTATCGGTCTTACTCAGTTACGCACTGGGCGCCGTGATCATCTAACGGCCGAGTAGTAGGAATCACTACTCCACAGTCTCGAATGAAGAACCCGTCCCCGTCCGAAAGGCGGGCGGCGGGTTTCCTTCTTGGTTAAAATTGGGTTTATGACTACTCAGCCTTCTGACGTTGAAATCGCACAAGCCCACAAGCTCCAGCACATCACTGACATTGCACAGAAGGCAGGCATTCCTTCTGATGCGCTCATTCCATACGGCTCATATAAGGCCAAGGTGGATATCACCAAGCTGGACCCGAATGCCAAGCCGGGCAAGCTGGTGCTTGTCACCGGTGTTTCTCCCACCCCCGCGGGAGAGGGCAAGTCCACCGTGCTCATCGGCCTTGCCGACGCGCTCGACAAGCTAGGTAAGAAAGCAATAGTAGCCCTGCGTGAGCCCTCCCAAGGCCCGGTAATGGGCATCAAGGGCGGCGCGGCCGGCGGTGGCTACTCGCAGGTAGTGCCGATGGAGGACATCAATCTTCATTTCACGGGGGACTTCCACGCCATCGCCGCCGCTACCAACACCCTGGCGGCGATTATCGACAACCACATTCATCAAGGCAATGCGCTGGGCATAGACCCGCGCCGCGTTACCTGGCAGCGTTGCGTGGACGTCAATGACCGTGCCCTGCGTAACGTGGTAACCGGCCTAGGCGGCCCTGCCCACGGCGTACCAGCACAGACGGGCTTTACCATCACGGCGGCGTCGGAAATCATGGCGATCCTCGGCCTTGCTACCTCCCTCGAGGACCTGAAGCGGCGCCTAGGCGCCATCACCGTTGGATACACCTACGATCAGAAGCCTGTGACCGCCGACGATCTGGATGCGGCCGGCGCCCTAACGGCGCTCATGCGCGACGCGCTGAACCCTAACATGGTCCAGACCTTGGGCGGCGTGCCAGCCTTTGTGCACGGTGGTCCATTCGCCAACATCGCGCACGGCTGCAACACCTTGCTGGCTACCAAGACCGCTCTCCAATTCGGCGACGTGGTGCTGACCGAGGCCGGCTTCGGCGCAGACCTCGGAGGCGAGAAATTCATCGATGTTAAGGCCCGCTTTGGCGACCTGAACGTTGATGGCGCGGTGGTGGTAGCAACCATCCGCTCGCAGAAGTACAACGGTGGCCAAGAGCGCGAAGACCTGACCCATGAAAATATTGAGGCACTCGAGGCGGGCATCGTAAACCTTGAGCGCCACGTTGAAAACCTGCGCAAGTTTGGTCTGTCCCCAGTCGTCGCACTAAACCTGTTCCACACCGATACCGAGGCCGAGCGCGCGTGGATGCGTGACTGGGCGGAGCGCTTCGGTGTGGATCTAGCCGAGGCCGAGGTGTGGGCCAAGGGCGGCGAGGGCGCCCTCGAAGTGGCCGAGAAGGTTCTAGGAAACCTGGATTCCACGGTGGGGCAGCTCTACGATCCAAACGAGGGAGTGGAGGCCTCGATAGAAACCATCGCTAAGGAAATCTACCGCGCGGACAGGGTGGAATACTCCACGAAGGCGCTGAAGGACCTGAAATACATTAAGGACAACGGCTGGGATAACTTCCCGGTAGTTATCTCGAAGACGCAGTATTCCTTCTCCGACGAGCCATCCCAGCTCGGCGCGCCGACCGGCCATACCCTCCACGTTCGTGAACTCCAGCCGCGAACCGGCGCGGGATTCGTTGTGGCCCTTACCGGGGATGTCATGACCATGCCTGGCCTGCCGAAGAAGCCGGCGGCCAACCAGATTGACGTCGACGGTGACGGCGTTATCTCTGGGCTCTTCTAAAGCCTTCTTAGAAACCGTCGACCCACCCAAGCGCGGCGCATCGGCACGCGCCCTGGGTGGGTCGTGGCATTCAAGTAAGCACTTGGCAGCCCTCGGCCGGGGCTGCGTTAACCGGAGTTAGCCGGCCGAATCTGCCCCGGGCTATGCCTGGGCTTCGGAGCCAGCAGCGGGATCCGCGGCGCTACCCGGCCACCCCGGGTACTCGGGCGGTGTGCCGTCAAAAGCGGGGCAGAGTTTCTGGAAAGAGCACCAATTGCATAGTTTCGAGGTCTTTGGCCTAAAGACTCCGGACTTTCCGTCCCTTTCGATAGAAGACCACAACTCCGCGAGGTCACGTTCGAAATATTCCAGCTCCACCTGGGATGGTTGAAGGAACATGGAGTCAAAAACCTTGAGGTACATCAGTCGCAGCTGGGCCGGGATGACTCCGTACAGGCGCCAATAGACCAACGCGTAGAAGCGCATCTGAAATTGGGCGTCCTGGGAATAGCGGGGGATAGGCTTCTTGCCTGTCTTATAATCGACCACGCGCACCTCACCTGTGGGAGCTTCATCGACGCGGTCGATGAAGCCGCGCACGGGCACTCCGTTGGGCAGGACGGTGTTGACGTACATCTCCACCGCTTTAGCATCAAAGCCCTGCGGGTTTTCCATCTCAAAGTATCCGCGAACCAGGCTGCGGGCTTCGACTAGGAATTCGTAGGTTTGGTCTGCCGGTACTAGCTGCGTCATTTCAGCATCCTCGGCGCACATCTTTTCCCATGCGGGTTTAATCATCTTTACCGCCGCCGGATAGGTGCGCTGCGCCCTATCTAACCCGTGCATCTCCTCCAGCACGGCGTGGACCAGGGTGCCCTTGACCTGGGCTATGGTCTTGGGCTCCGGGAGTCTGTCAATGGCGCGGAAGCGGTAGAGCAGCGGGCACTGCTTGTAGTCGCTGGCGCGCGATGGGGATAGGGCTAGGGGAGAGGGCTTGCGTGAAGAATTTTGGTCATCCATGGTCCCCTTAGCCTAATTGGAACCACGAACATGGCACAGTAGAGGGCATGAGTGTTATCGATGATTTTTTGAATTTCCTGCATGCGTCACCGTCTTCGTATCACGCTGCGGCGGAGGTAGCCGCGCGCCTCGAGGCCGCGGGGTTTGAGCGTCAGGATGAGAAAAAGGCGTGGAGCGCGGCGCCCGGTGGCCACGTCATGGTTCGTGGCGGCGCCGTCTTGGCGTGGTTCGTGCCCGAGAATCTAGGGGCGGATTCGGGGTTCAAAATCATTGGATCGCACACCGATTCCCCTGGCCTAAGCGTCAAGCCGAACCCCGATTTCCGCACTGCGGGCTGGAATCAGATAGCAGTTGAGATTTACGGCGGCCCACTGCTGCACACGTGGTTCGACCGTGAATTGACCATCGCGGGCCAGTTAGTGACCAAGGATGGAACCCAGCATTTGGTCAACACCGGCCCCGTAGCCCGAGTTCCAAACCTAGCCATACACCTGTCGCGCGAATCCACATTTGAGCCAGCCCGCCAGGCCCATCTCCAGCCGGTGTTGTCCGTCAATGACGAAAACTCACTGTGGTCCACCATTGCGGAAGACGCGGGCGTGGATGCGAGCGATATTGCTGCGTTTAACTTAATTACCGCCGACAGCCAGAAGGGCGCCGTATTTGGCGGTTCGGAGCAGTTTATCGCGGCTGGGCGAATGGATAACCTATCTTCCGTGCACGCTAGCCTAGTGGCCTTCGAGGCAGCCGCGAAGGAGTACACAGGGTCCGATGTACTCGTTATGGCCGCCTTTGACCACGAGGAGGTAGGCTCCGGCTCGCGGTATGGTGCCGCCGGCCCAATCTTGGAGGACGTGCTGACCCGCACGGCCGCGGCCCTGGGCTTAGACGCTGAGGGGCTCCGCCGGATGTACGCGCTTTCCTCATGCGTTTCGGCGGACGCCGCGCACTCTGTTCACCCCAATTATGTGGGCAAGCATGACCCAGGCCACCACCCGATCATCGGCCAAGGCCCAGTCACCAAGGTCAATGGCAATCAGCGCTACGCCTCCGATGCCGCGTCCATCGCGCTGTGGGAAAGCGCCTGCCAGCGCGCTGGAGTGCCCTACCAACGCTTTGTGGGAAACAATGATGTGCCGTGCGGCACCACCATTGGCCCGCTGACGGCTACCCGCCTGGGAATCGATACCGTGGACGTGGGCGTGCCGATGCTGTCCATGCATTCGGCCCGCGAGATGGTGGGGGCCAATGACCAAGTATGGCTTGGCCAAGCTCTTAAGGCATACTTGGTGGGTTAGCTAACTGGGGCGCACGCCGCAAACGTTGAAGAAATACGCAATACGTACGCTTTGAGTACGCTGGAAAAACTAGCAAGGAGCCATCCATGGCATATTCCGGTCCGTTCCATTATGGTGACCGCGTGCAATTGACCGACGCCAAGCGCCGCCATTACACCATCGTGTTGGAAGAGGGCGGTCAGTTTCATTCCCATAAGGGGATCATCAATCACGATGACATCGAGGGCATGGATGAGGGCAGCGTCATCAAGTCCACCATGGGTTCCGACTTCCTGCTTTTCCGCCACCTGATGGTGGATCACGTGTTATCCATGCCGCGCGGAGCCGCGGTGATCTACCCCAAGGATTCCGCTCAGATTCTGGTCGAGGGTGACATATTCATGGGAGCGCGGGTGTTGGAGGCCGGCGCCGGGTCCGGTGCGCTGTCCATGTCGCTGCTGCGCGCGGTAGGCCCGGAGGGGCACGTATTTTCCTATGAGATTCGCGAGGACCACCTGGTTTACGCCGAGGATAACGTCAAGGAGTACTTTGGCAAGACCCCCGAATGGTGGTCCCCGCGACTCGGCGACCTAGGTGACGTCACCCAAGAGGATCTGGGCGGCCCGGTAGACCGCGTCATCCTGGATATGCTTGAGCCGTGGGAACACCTCGAGACCGTCCGTGACCTTTTGATCCCGGGCGGGGTCTTCATGACTTACGTGGCTACCGTCCCGCAGCTCATGAAGGTCATGGAGGGAATCCGTGAACTCAAATGCTTCACCGAGCCCAAGGCTTGGGAATCCTTGGTGCGTGAGTGGAAGGTGGAGGGGCTTGCCACTCGCCCGGAGCACCGCATGAACGCGCACACCGCGTTCCTCATCTGGACCCGCCGCTTGGCCGACGGTGTGACGCCGCCGCGCCCACAGCGACGCGCGCGCAAGTGATGCCCTAGTGCATTAGCAGCCCGTAATAGCCACGCGGCCATTGCGGGCTGTATTACTGTGGTGGTCATGACAGAAGTCGCGGAACTCAAGGCACAGATCGACTCCTTAGCGCAGCGTAACGCGCGTCTCGCCGCTCTTTTAAAGGACTCGCGCGATAAATTGGCCGCCATGGCCGCCGACATAGAGGCCCTCGCCGAACCGGCTTCCACGTACGGCACTTTTCTAGGCTATTCGGGCAAGCCGTGGGACTCTCGTCGCGACGCGGAGGTCTACACCAATGGCCGGCGTATGCGGGTCAAAACCACACCGCAACTCGAGGGCGGTTCCCTCAAGGTGGGGCAGCTGGTGCGCTTGGGTGAGGGAGGTGTGGTCGTTGAGGCGTGCGGCTACGAACCGAGCGGCACCGTCGTCACCGTCATGGAACGCATAGCCGGAAACCGCGTGGTTATCGCCGGTCCCACCGGGGAGGAGCAGGTGCTCATCCTCGCCGAGCATTTGTACGGTTGCGTGAAGGCCGGCGATAGCGTGCTTGTGGATTCCAAGGCCGGTGTGGCCGTGGAGAAGATTTCCAAGGCAGAAGTGGCGCAGCTTTCCTTGGAGGAGGTCCCGAACGTTTCCTTCGATGACATTGGCGGACTGGACGAACAGATATCGGTTATCCGCGACTCCGTGGAATTGCCGTTCTTGCACCCCGAGCTCTTCCGCGCATTCGACTTGAATCCCCCGAAAGGCGTCCTTTTATACGGCCCTCCAGGCTGCGGAAAGACCCTGATAGCAAAGGCGGTGGCCAATTCCCTGGGCACAAGGATGGGGGCTGAAGCACCGTCATACTTTATCAATGTCAAGGGCCCCGAACTGCTGAACAAGTTCGTGGGAGAAACCGAGCGCAGGATCCGCCTCATTTTCGAACGGGCTAGGGAATTAGCGAATGAGGGCAAAGACCGGCCGGTCATTATCTTCTTTGATGAGATGGAATCCATCTTCCGTACCCGAGGCACCGGGGTATCCTCCGATATGGAGACTACGGTGGTTCCTCAACTGCTCACCGAGCTCGACGGCGTGGAAGATTTAAGCAATGTCATCGTCATCGGTGCAACAAACCGCGAGGAATTGATAGATCCCGCTATCCTGCGTCCCGGTCGCCTCGATATCAAGGTTCGCGTAAACCGCCCGTCTAAATCTGGTGCTCGGCAGATTCTTGCCCGTCACCTTTCCACATCGATCCCGACGGATGGCGATTATGAGGAGCTAATTACCACCACCGTCGATGCTGTCTACGCCGATAAGTCCTTCGCGAAGCTTCACTTTGGCGATGGCAGTAAGCGGGAGCTTCACTACCGTGACTTTGTCTCCGGTGCCATGCTGGCCAACGTGGTGGCGAGGGCCAAAAAGCAGGCAATCAAGGACGCCTTGGCCTCTGGTAATCCGGCTTCCGCTGCGCTAAGCGCCGGGCATCTGGTAGCGGCCGTAGCGCAGGAACAGGCTGAAAGTGAACACTTGCCTTCTACGACTAACCCCCAGGAATGGGCGTCAATTGTCTCTTCGACGGTGGCGGGTCTTCCGGTTACCGGGGTAGAACTGACCGCGCAACAGTAACGAGGGATTAGATTTAGACTCATGGCACGATTCTTAGGCACTGAAACCGAGTACGGGATCTCCACGCCGTCAAGCCCGGAGTATTCACCCATTGTGACATCAACCCATGCCGTGGTGGCGTACGCCGCCCTGCACACGGGGGCTCGTTCGCGATGGGACTTCGCCGAGGAGCATCCTCTTCGCGACGCGCGCGGCTTTGATCTCAAGCGCTACCAGACGGTACCCGTGGTGGATCCGAATGCCATAGGCGTGGCCAACGTGGTGACGAAGAACGGCGCACGTTTCTACGTCGATCACGCGCACCCTGAATATTCATCTCCGGAATGCGCCAGCGCATTGGACGGCATGGTTTACGACGCTGCTGGTGATGTGATTGCCCGGCGCGCGGTTGCGGCCGTGAACTCCTTAACCGAGGATGGCAAGTCCGTGTTGGCTAACCACGAGCCTTGCCCGGAGCTCAAGTTGTATAAGAATAATGTTGATGGCAAGGGCGCGTCATACGGATCCCATGAGAATTATCAGTACGCTCGCTCCACCGATTTCGATGTCATGGCCCATGCGCTTATTCCGTTCTTCGTAGCGCGCCAGGTGGTCACCGGAGCCGGGCGTATGGGCAGGGGACAAGACGGCACTGAACCCGGTTTCCAAATCTCACAGAGGGCGGATTACATAGAGCAGGAAATCTCCCTGGAAACCACTCTAAACCGCGGGATTATTAACACCCGTGATGAACCCCATGCCGTACACGAGGACTTTGGGCGCCTGCACGTGATCATAGGCGATGCCAACATGTCCCAGGTCTCCAACTTGTTGAAACTTGGAATGACCTCTTTAGTCATGGACGCCATAGAAGGTGGCGTGGATTTTAGCGATTTGGCGCTCAAAGATGCTGTGAGTGAGGTAGCGAAGGTTAGCTACGACACGACGCTGCGGCATCGGCTTGAGCTCAAAGACGGTCGAAGGCTTACCTCCCTGGAACTTCTTAGTGAATACCGCGGGAGGGTTAGCCCCCGCACCGCTTCCGATGAGAAGGTGTGTACGCTATGGGACGAGGCCACGGCGGTTTTGGCCGATGACCCGCTCAAGGCCGCAGGCCTGCTTGACTGGGTTGCCAAGTATCGCTTGATAAAAGGCTACATGGACCGAGGCGTGGACCCAGAGGATCCGAAACTGCAGCTTATTGACCTCCAATACGCCGACATCGATCCTGCGAAGTCCTTGTATCATGCATTGGTTCGCAAGGGACAGATGCGCACCTTGGTGAGCGAAGCCGAGATTGAGTTCGCAGCGGACAACCCGCCGCGCGATTCGCGTGCCTTCTTCCGCGGACGGGTAACGGACAAGTTCTCCGAGGAACTCGTCGCCGCCGCTTGGCAGGTGCTTACCTTCAAAATCGGCGAACGCCTGGCCATCATCCACATGGATGAGGTAGACGGTTTGGGCGCAGCTCAGTGTGAGGAACTCATAGATCGTGCTACCACAGCTCGCGAACTTCTAGTGGGGCTGGAACAGCTAGGCGTGGTTCCCGAGTATCGTTAAACGCAGGTGCAGCGGAGAAGCCAGGCCAGGTACCAAGTACAAGGAGGATAATTAATGCCAACCAATCAGACCCATGTCACCGGTCCGGGTCCCGGGGATAACAACGCGGAAGATGGTGTACAAGAGGCGGGCCAGGTGCAGATTTCCAGCGCCGGCACGGACGATCTTCTCGATGAGATTGACGGTCTGCTGGAAACCAATGCGGAGGAGTTCGTGCGCTCCTACGTGCAAAAGGGCGGCCAGTGATTCGCTCTCAGGCTGGCGGTCCCGTGTACACGCGGCGCATCATGGGTGTGGAAACGGAATACGGGATTACCGCACGCCCCGAACCGGGTAAGAGGAATCTCAGCCCCGATGAGGTAGCTCGTGAGCTTTTCCGTCCGGTGGTGGCGCAGTATTCATCATCGAACGTTTTCACCACTAATGCGTCCCGCCTCTACCTTGACGTGGGCTCACACCCGGAGATCGCTACCGGTGAGTGTGACAGCCTGACCCAGCTCCTCAATTACGAGCGTGCGGGAGACGTGTTGGTTCAACGCATGGTCGATGAGGCTGAGGATAGCCTCCGGGCTATGGGGACGCCGGGCACCATCTACCTGTTCAAGAACAACGTGGATTCCGAGGGTAACTCCTACGGCTGCCACGAGAATTATCTGGTGTCACGGCAGATGGTGCTTAAGGATTTGGGCACGGCGTTACTGCCATTTATGATTACCCGCCAATTAATCTGCGGCGCAGGCATGATCATGCCGGCCAGGGGCGATAAGCCGGCGCAATTCGTGCTCTCCCAGCGCGCCGATCAGGTGTGGGAGGGCGTATCCTCGGCAACGACACGCTCGCGTCCAATCATCAACACGCGTGATGAGCCCCATGGGGATTCTTCGCGTTTCCGCCGCATGCATGTCATTGTTGGCGACTCTAACATGGCTGAACCCACGTTTGCGCTCAAGGTGGGTTCGACTCTGCTCATGCTCGAAATGCTCGAGGCGGGCTTCGACCTACCCAGTTTTGAGGTCGCGGATCCCATCGGCCACATTCGTGAGGTGGCGCGGGATCTTACCGGTTCCACGGAGTTGCTCCTCGAGAACGGAAGCACGGTCACCGCGCTTGAGGTCCAGCGTGCTCTGTGTGAGCGGGCAGCCTGCTGGCTCGAAGAGCGCACCGATTCCGGTACCCCTAACTCCGAAATGCACAGGGTAGTTGACCTGTGGCGCAGGGTCATCTCGGCAATCGAGAGCCAGGATTTCTCAACGGTCAACACTGAGATTGACTGGGTTATAAAACGCGAACTGCTCGAGGCGTACCGCCAACGCCTTGGCTCGGATTGGTCGCACCCGAAGCTTGCACAGATCGACCTGACCTACCACGACATCCGGCCCGGGCGAGGCCTATATGACGTACTCATGCGCAAGGGCCGCATCTCGCGTTGGACCACCGATGAGGCGATCTCCCAATGCGTGGATAAGGCCCCGCAGACCACTAGGGCGAAGCTCCGGGGTGATTTCTTAGAAACGGCCTACGGCGTGGGCTCAAACGTCACCGTTGATTGGACGCGGCTTAAAGTTAACCGCCCGGAACCCGTGACGGAGGAGTTCGCCGATCCTTTTGTAAATGAGGATTCCCGCCTGGATGCCTTGGTACAGTACATGTTGGATAACGCGGGCTAGCAGCCCACAAGGGGGCGCGGATTCGATTCCATCCCAGCTCCTACTTCTGTCTGCTATTCCTAGTCCGATGCCCGTTTGAAAGCCTGACGGCTTAGTCTGTCACATCGACCACAGTAAGGACTTGCCACCGCTATGGCAGCTAACTCTCCCTCACAGGCGGACGCTACCCAAGCCCGCCGCGAGGCGACTATCGTCCGCCTGACCAACCTGACCTTTGTGCTGCAAGGAGCGGTGTCTAAGGGCGGAAACCCCGAGCGGGATATGGACTGGATTCGAGCTCGGGTGGATGGGTACGGTCACTACCCCGAAACGCGCGCAGGTAACGATGCCTTTTACAAGGCCGTCACTCGCGATGTGACCACGCTGCAACGCGCCGGGGTACCGGTATCCGTTCGTAAGGCGGAGGGAACCAATAGGCTCATTTTCCGCATGGAGGAGGACCAGTACCAGCTGCCCGAGGTGGACTTTAGCCCTGAGGAGGCGCGGGTTCTGGGGCTTGCCTCCGGAATGGGCCAGCCGGGTGGCCTTACTGACTACAGTGCGGCGGGGTGGACGAAGATCGCGGCGTCGGGCGCATCACGCGGTTTAGACTCCATACCAGTGGTAACGGCGAATTTCGATGCCGCGGGCCTGGACGCCACTGTGCTCCGCGACTTGAATACCGCCTACCGCCTTGGGCTCAGAATATCCTTCAATTACCAGCAACGGCCCGACGCTGATCCCGTAAGAAGGCGGATGGAACCCTGGGGCGTGGTGGCCCACGAGATGCGCAACTACCTGGTTGGCTACGACCTGGACCGCAATGCGCCGCGCGTATTCCGCCTCGCACGGGTCAGCGACGTAAGCGCCTCGCGCGCCAAGCGCACCGTGGCCCTGCCCACCCGTCCATTGCAGGAATTCGTCACCGATATCCTCAAAGGCGGCGAAAAGATCACCGCTACCGTAAAAATTCCCTACGGCCACGCCCTCGAATTGGCCGATGCAGGTCAACCTCGGGGGGATGGCACGTACGTACTGGAGTCGGTCCCGCGCGATTGGCTCTTAAGGACCGCGGCTAGTTTTGCGCCCGGCGTGGAGGTACTCGAGCCAGAAGAGTTGCGCCGCGAGATAGCGCAGCATCTTCAGGCGGTCATAGAAGGCCCGATACCGAGCCCCGGGGTATCCGGGTGCGTCGACGGAAAGGAAGGGGAGTAAGTCATGCCACAGGATGCATCGGGAAAACTTGCCGACCTGGTCTTGAGCATAAATTTGATTCCCTATTTTAGGGCCCACCCCGATTACACCTTGATGGAGGCCGCCCAGGATTTAGGCAAACGGCCGCGCGAAATTAAGGAAGCGCTTGAACGCCTCCTCTACACCGGAATTGGTAAGTACGGAGGGGAAAACATCGAGCTCGAAGCGGACTATCGCCGGCCGATTAACATCATCAATGATCAAGGCCTCAACAAGGCGCTCCGATTGACCCCTATCGAGGCGAGTGCCTTGCTTATCACCTTGGAATCTTTGGAGTCGATGTCTGGCCTAGTGGATACGGACGCCGTGCGCAGCGCCGCGGACAAGCTGCGCAGGATCATGGATAAAAAGACAGAAGCCATGTACGACTCGCTGGCGCAGCCGGATCCGGATGAAAGCGAGGCGTTAGCGCACATCTCCGAGGCTGTCCGAGACAGCCGGGTGGTGCGATTCGACTACTGGAATGCCAGCAAAGACTCCACCGCACGCCGCACCGTGGTCCCAGCCTTAATCTTTATCCATGACACCGAGACCTACGTCAGGGCCTGGGACGAGGACAGGCAGGGTTTCCGGCAGTTCCGATTCGATCGAATCGATAATGTTGAGGTCCTCGAGAGGATAGGAGACCCTCACACTAAGGAGTTAGACTTCGATCCGGAGGATCCGTTCAATTACGGCACCGCGCATCGCGCGAGGCTCGAAATCGATCAGTCTTCTACTTGGTTGACGTACTACCACGACATTGAGCTGGGCCGCCCCTTGGGCAATGGATGGGTAGAGGCGACTATGTCCTACTTGGACAGCGAGTGGCTCGTGCGCTTTGCGCTGGCGCAGGCGGGGCGAGTGCGAGTGGTGGGGCCCGATTCTTTAGTCGAGGCCGTTGCTAAACGCGCACGATTAGCACTGGAACGCTATACTCTTTAGGACGTGACAACGGTCCTGCTCGCACCCGATGGGCGGTCTAAACGCCCAACGTGGTCCGCGGCCGTTAAGGCATTGGAACCGTACGTCTGTACCGCATCTCAATGAAAGAAAGAGGAACCGATGAACCCCGGACCTTGGGAAATCGCTGCGATCATTTTGCTCGTAGTGTTACTCTTTGGCGCTAAGAAATTGCCGGAGTTGGCGCGTTCTGTGGGCCGCTCCATGCGCATTTTCAAGTCTGAAGTCAAAGAGCTGAATAATGATGATGCTCAGGCTCAGCAGCAGGGACAGATTGCGCCGCCAGTCCAGCAGCCCAACCAGTTTGATGCGGCCGCTCAGCCTAATTACGGCCAGCAGCAGGCACCACAGCCGCAACAGGGTTACAACCAGCAGGTTGCGCCGGAGTCCGGCCAGGGATACCCGCAGCAGCAACCACAGCAGCCGCAACAGGGATACCCGCACAACCCTCAGAACCCGCAGCAGTAAATATCGTGGTACAAAGCCGTTTTCGCCTACGGATTTTCCCGCGGATTAATGCGTAGGCGAAGCCGCTAGCCTCGAGTAAATGGTCGGCGAAAGACCGTTGAAAGTGTGAAGAGTGAATCAGCCTGCTAACCCGAATTCTCGGTTCAGCCCAGCGCCAGCCCGCAAGGGTGGGGCTTTTGCACGCCTTAAGCATTCCGCTCCTGGCAACGCATTGTCTAAAAAGTGGCCGAAGACTAAACGACAGGCGAATCCCACGGGCGAGATGACGCTGGTGGAGCACCTTCAGGAGCTGCGCCGCCGATTGGTTATCTCCGTGCTGGCATTGGTGCTTGGCACGATCGTGGGGTTCATCTGGTACCAAACGGCGCCCTTCGGCATTTCTCCTTTGGGCGAGATATTGCGTGGCCCATATTGCTCACTGCCGGCGGAAAAACGCGCCGTGTTCTCCCCGGATGGTGAATGCAGGCTGCTGGCTACCGCGCCCTTCGAGATGTTCCTGCTGCGCTTGAAGGTGGCGGCCTTGGCCGGGGTGGTTTTGTCTTCTCCCGTCTGGCTCTACCAGTTGTGGGCCTTCATCACCCCCGGACTGCATAAGAACGAGCGGCGCTACACGCTAACTTTCGTATCAATGGCAGTGGCGCTTTTTGTTGTTGGCGCGATTCTCGCCTACCTGGTGGTCTCCGTAGGTTTGGAGTTCTTGCTCTCCATGGGCGATGAATACCAAACGGCTGCGCTGACCGGCGAGCGATACTTCAATTTCCTGCTGGGGCTCTTGGTTGTCTTCGGTGTGAGCTTCGAGCTCCCTCTCATTATCGCGATGCTCAACGTCGTGGGCATCCTGGCCTACGAGACCGTCAAGGATAAGCGCCGGCTCATCGCAGTGGCGCTGATGGCGTTTGCCGCATTCATGACGCCGGGGCAGGATCCGTTTTCCATGCTCGCACTGTGGGCCAGCATGTGTGTATTAGTGGAAATCTCCTTCCAATTCTGCAGGATCAATGACAAGCGGCGAAACCGCGAACGCCCGGATTGGCTAGACGTTGATGATGAGAGCGCATCGCCAGCCGTGCGGCCCTCGGGTCCCGTTAGCCCACCGAGCCCGGTCGGCTCCTCCACGCCAGTGGCTCCAGTAGGCTTCCAGCCGCCTTCGCCGCGTTCTCTGCGCGGTGGATCGCAACGACCCCCGCGCACCGCCCCCACTCAGCGCCCGCCACGCACTCAGCCGGTAAGTAGACTCGGTGGTGGTGATGTTTCCCCGGCGCAGCGGCACACCCCGCAGCAGGGCCCCGGCCCCGGAATCTTTGATGACGTGCTCTAAGTGAGCGGGTGCGCTGAAACGCCTAATTTACGGGTAACGTTAGGCGATATGACGCATTCTTTTCTGGAAGAGTTTTCATCGACTCTGCCGTACGCCCTTGATGACTTTCAGCTTGAGGGCTGCGCAGCGGTAGAAGCGGGACACGGTGTGCTGGTTTGCGCGCCCACTGGCGCGGGCAAGACCATCGTCGGCGAATTCGCCGTAGCGCTGGCGCTCTCACGGGGCACAAAGTGCTTTTACACCACGCCAATTAAGGCGCTGAGCAACCAGAAGTACCATGACCTGTGCTCGGTGCATGGTGAAGAAGCGGTGGGGCTTTTGACTGGGGATGTGTCCATCAATTCCCAGGCCGAGATTGTGGTCATGACCACCGAGGTACTTCGCAACATGATCTACGCGGGCTCCTCCAGCCTTGATCGCCTAACCCACGTGGTAATGGACGAAATTCACTTCCTCGCTGACGCCTCACGCGGCGCGGTGTGGGAGGAGGTCATTCTCAACCTGGATGAATCGGTCAACGTCATCGGTTTGTCCGCTACCGTGTCCAATTCCGAGGAATTTGGAGATTGGCTCACCGCGGTTCGCGGTGACACCAAGGTGATCGTTTCCGAGCACCGGCCGGTGCCGTTGGATCAGTGGATGATGCTTGGGCGCAAGATCTACCCGCTGTTTGAGCCGCAGTCCGGCGGGCGCGTCAACACTGAGCTGGCTAGGCGCATCCAGCGCTTAGAGGCGGGCGATAGCGACGATGGGCGAGCCGATTACTCAAGCAATAGGGCCGGTTTCAGGTCCCGCTCCAGGCACAAAGACGGAGGAAGCGACCGGAATTCGGCACGTGGGCGCTCGGGTTTCTCGCGTCCCCAGGACCGCTACCGTCCGCTCGGAAGGCCCGAGGTGCTCAAGGTATTGCAGGGCATGAATATGCTGCCTGCCATTACTTTTATCTTCTCCCGCGCCGGATGTGACGGCGCGCTCTACCAGTGCTTGCGTTCACGGATGGTCTTGACCACGGAGGAAGAAGCAGCGCGCATTAAAGAAATTATCGACGCCGGTGTAGAGGGCATCCCAGAAGATGACCTTCTGGTGCTGAACTTTACCCAGTGGCGCGAGGCACTTTCACGCGGATTCGCTGCGCACCATGCGGGCATGCTTCCCGCATTCCGCCATATTGTTGAAGATTTGTTCGTGCAGGGCTTGGTACGCGCGGTGTTCGCCACCGAAACCCTGGCCTTGGGGATCAACATGCCGGCACGCACCGTGATCCTAGAAAAGCTCGTCAAATTCAACGGCGAGGCTCACGTAGATCTGACACCCGGCCAATACACGCAGCTGACGGGCCGTGCGGGAAGGCGCGGAATCGATACGATTGGTAATGCCGTAGTGCTGTGGGCCCCTGCGATGGATCCTCGCGCGGTGGCGGGACTGGCGTCGACGCGCACCTATCCGTTGGTTTCCACCTTTGAACCGGGCTACAACATGGCCATCAACTTGTTGGGCATGGTGGGCTTCGATGAATCTCTGAGGCTGCTTGAGCGTTCTTTCGCTCAGTTCCAGGCGGACGGTTCCGTCGTGGAAGAAGCCCGCGAGGTGGAACGCGCCCGGCATCGCGTCAACGAGCTGCGTAGCCAACTCCATGAGGCTATCGAGGCGTTGGCCCCGCCAACCACTGATGGCCTCGATCCGGTTGCAGCGGTCACGGAGTACATGGAGCTGCGACGGGAGCTTAGTGATGAAGAAAAGAAATCCAAGCACAACTCCGTTGCGCAGCGCCAACAGGAGGTTACATCGGTTCTCGCAAAGCTGCGGGTTGGTGATGTAATCGCTATTGCCCAGCGAAAGGCGCCGATACTGGCTGTTGTGACCACCGCGGCGAAGCAGTCCGCGGATCCACGCCCATGGGTCACCACCGAAGATGGCTGGTCCGGCCGCATAGATGCGACCGGAATAGAAAACCCACCGATCGTGGTGGGCACGATGCGCCTGCCACGCCCCGTGCAAAAGAACCCGCGACGAAACATTAAATTCGTGCGTGATTCATTCAAACGCAACAACTATCCCCGGCCGAAGAAGATGCGGCAGAGCCCGCGCGTGCGGCCCAGCAAGAAGGTTGGACGTTTGCGCGATGAGCTGCGCGCGCATCCTGTGCATTCGTGGCCAGCGACTGATCGTGAGCAACTAGCCCGCTTGGCGCAAAAGCTCATTCGGCGTGAGAGGGAACTAGCCCGCCTGGCCAAGACGGTGGAAACGGCTCGGGATACGCTGGGCCGGACCTTTGAGCGCATTGTGGATTTGCTCTCCGAAATGAATTACGTCGAGTTCGAGGGCGCGGGTACCGAGCGCAGACCAGTGATTACGGACGAGGGTCAGCGCTTAGCCCTTATCCATAACGATACTGACTTGCTGGTGGCCCAGTGCCTTCGCCGTGGAATCTGGAATGATTTGGACCCGGCCGAACTGGCCGGGGTGGTCTCTTTGTGCTGCTTCGAAAACCGGAAAAACACTGGGGGTCAGCCGGAGGCGGCCACGGATAGGATGGCTGATGCGATGAGCGCGACGTGGCGCATCTACACGGAACTCGTTGCCGACGAACGCCGTCATCAGCTTCCGCTAACCCGTGAACCCGAGGCCGGTTTTGCCTTAGCCATCCACCAGTGGGCGGCGGGTGCGCCGCTGGCGTACTGCATGGCGGCGGCAGGGGAGTCTGGCGCTGAGCTTACCCCGGGCGATTTTGTGCGCTGGTGCCGGCAGGTCATCGATCTGCTCCAACAGGTAGCAAAGACCGGTTACACAGAAGAAATTAAGACCAATGCCCGCAGGGCTATCGATGCCATCCAGCGCGGCGTTGTTGCCATAGGAGCCTAGGGGATAGGCCTTTACGCCAGTAACGCGGAACACGCCGCCCGGATAGCCGGAATATGCGGCGCTAATAGGCTGATCGTGGCGAATCCGAGGTTGCGGCCGAATGGGTCAAAGACTAAGGACTGGACGCCCACAACCCTTCCCCGTGCGAAAGTAGGGCCACCGGAATCGCCTTTGACCGCCCGTGGCGCGTTAAAGACTATTCCCGCATGGCGCACGCGAGTTTCCCCTGTGTTCGATACCGCGAGGGGCAAGGGGAGGATGACGTGCCCCGGCCGGGTGTCCGCATGATTGCGGTGGCCGCCGAACCCGATGGTGGTCACCGCGGTCCCCGGCAACACCCGCCCGGAACCAAGCGCGGGGGTTGCGGCTGTGATCGCCCGCGAGAATCGCACTACGGCAATATCCGTGCCATCGATGGTGCGCACTTGATGGACGCGCCTTTTCCAGCGCTCCTCGGCGTGGGGGTATCTCTGAGAATGGACCAGATATCCGGATTTTTTAATGTTGCGGAAAAAGTGGGCGCACGTTAAAACCAGGTTCGTTTCAACTGCTTCATGAGCGCTGAGATCCGCCGCGATTAGGGTGCCTGAGCAGTACGTCTTGCCCGAACTAAGCCGCACCGGTTCAAAGCCTGTGTAAGCGTTAAATACTCCCATGCTTTACCAGGGTAGTGGGGGTTGATTAATCGTTGCGTGCGTTTGGTTTAGTTCAGAAGTAGTCCAAGCCGGACTACTATTGCCCGTATGTCTGAATCTCTAACGCCTTTTCCTCCGTCCGTTTACCAGCAACGCCTAGACCGCGCACAGAAGCTAGCCAGCCAGGCGGGAATCGACGCATTGCTCATCGGAACAGGAGCGGATTTCGCCTACCTCACAGGTTCGTGGGTTTCGTCCCATGAGCGTTTGACCGTTTTGGTCATTCCTGCGGACGGGGAGGTGAGGGTAGTAGCGCCGGGTACGGATAAGACCACGCTAGACAACTCGCCGATTCCGGAATTGGCCGTGACGGTCGTGGGGTGGAACGACGGGGAGGACGCTCATGGTATGGCCATCGAGCCGCTGAGCAATCCGTCCACGATCGCGGTTTCCGGTGGGCTTAGCGCGGACCACCTCCTCGCCTTTCAGGGCATGGAGTCGATGGCGGAGACGCGATGGGTTCTGGCCTCCGAGGTTCTTTCGGAACTATTTACCGTTAAGGATGAGGCGGAGATAGAACAGCTAAGCTCCGCTGGCCGAGCTATCGACGCGGTCCATGCGAGGGTTCCTGGGTTGCTGCGTGCCGGGCGCACCGAGGCGGAAGTCGCCGAGGACATTGCGGAACTTATCCTCGAACACCACAGCGCGATTGATTTCATCATCGTGGGATCCGGACCTAACGGCGCCAATCCGCACCACAGTTATTCCGATAGAGTCTTAAGCGATGGGGACCCAGTCGTAGTAGACATCGGGGGAACCTACGGAGCGGGTTACCACTCTGATTGCACCCGAACTTACGTTGTGGGTGGCGATCTTAGTGGAGCGCCCCGGGATTTCATCGAAGCATACGGGCATCTGGAGCAGGCCCAATCCGCGGCGCGAGAGCAGGCTCGCCCCGGGGTTAGCGCCGAATCGGTCGATGCTGCGGCGCGTAGGCACTTAGAGAAAGCAGGCTATGGCGACTGGTTCATCCATCGAACGGGGCACGGCATTGGGCTTTCGACCCATGAGGAGCCGTTCATCATGCTGGGAAACACCCTTGAACTCGCACCCGGAATGGCCTTTTCGATTGAACCAGGCATCTACAAGCCGGGCGAATGGGGTATGCGCCTTGAAGATATCGTGGTGATCACCGATGAAGGCTACGAATCCCTGAATACGAGCCCCCGGGAACTTAGATAATAACTAGCCTACGGAGGCAACGATGAGTGAAAATTCTGATGGAGGCGCGCCTAAGCACCGCCGAAACGCCGGTGCCGTGCTCATTCTCGGTGCGCGCAGCGATATTGGCGGAGAAATTGCCCTGCGCCTTAGCCCCGGGCGTCCGGTGGTCCTGGCGGCCCGAGGAGACAAGTCCCTTGACACCGTCACGCGGCGGCTCAAGGAGGCCGGCGCTACGGAGGTCTATTTCGTAGATTTTGATGCCGCGGAATGCCACAGCCACCGTGCGGTTGTTGACGAAGCTCAACGGCTCGCGGGTGAAATAACGACGGCCGTGGTGTGCTTCGGCATTCTCGGCGATCAGGGCAAAGCCGAACGGGACGAAGCCCATGCAGCGAAGATTGCGCATATCGATTACGCGGCGCAGGTTTCCATGCTTACCGTCCTTGCGGATGTCATGCAGTGCGGCCACATCGTTGCTTTTTCATCTATCGCCGGATGGCGGGCCCGGCGCGCAAACTATGTCTACGGTTCCACTAAGGCGGGGTTAGATGCCTTTTGCCAGGGCTTAGCGGACCGGCTTCATGGATCACCCCTAGCTCTGATTACCGCACGCCCGGGGTTCGTGATTGGTTCTATGACCAACGGAATGAAGCCTGCACCGCTATCGGTCACCCCAGACGTGGTGGCGGATGCGGTAGTCGAGGCGATGTTGAGGGTCGATGCTAAAAATAATCCGCGTAGTGTGACGCTTTGGATTCCCGGCCCGCTGCGAGTCTTGGCTTACGTCATGCGGATGGTGCCCCGCCCAATCTGGCGGCACATGCCGCGGTAGGTTTATTTCCTCAGGTGCGGGGAATTGATGTCGAAGAGCAGCCCGCGCGGGGCTAGAACACGCAGGACCGCGTCGGCTTCCCCCTCCCCGAGATCGTGGATGACCACGCCGCGCCATGGCGTGACGGTGGTTTTCAGGTCTGCATGGCCGAATAGTTCCGCTATTTCAACGGGCAGTATTCCTTGGTAAATTCCGGCGCCTAGGTCTACTGTCCCGGGCTCGGTGTGCTCAGCTAGCCAACCAATAGGCACGTGGAGGTGGCGCTGCTCATCACTCAGATCTGGTAGCTCCACGCGGCTTGAAGTGGGGCCGGCCTCTGAAACCAATTGCGCGAACCGTTCAGTGAGCTCCGCAGTGGAAAGTGTTTTCCCGGTGAGCCGGCCATTCACGGCCATTTCCACGTGCTTGGGGTCGGTTATCTGGAACGCCACGTGAGGCCTGGCGGCTAGAACGTCACCCGCGCCACCATCGATGCCTATGGTTTCCTCCGCTGCAAAAGCCGCTTCGTCCATTTGTTCCGCGAGGTGCTCGGCAAGCTCCCGCGCTTGAACGGATAGGGGGGAGGCGGTCAGCGCCATAGGGGCAACGGTGCCGGTTGCGTCTTTGAGCGTAGTAAGAACGGCATCGGGATTGCGTATTCCCCGCAGCTCGATGGTGGAATGGTAATGAATATAGAGGCGGCCATCGGCGCATTCTCGGGCTAAGTTCGCAAGCTTCGTCCATGTTTCGCCCGTCACAACGCCACCAGCCGGGTGGATGAACGCGGATTGGGGGTTGCCAACGGGTTGGTCCTCGGAGTCCGCCACCGCCACGTGTTCGGCCTGGATATTTGTGAAGTGGATGCGCGATGCTTTCATGGCGGATCATCTTACATCGCCGTTTACTTCAATTTACTTCTCGCCGGTGAGCTCCGTGGTGGGGCTGATGGCAAATTTTGAGTTTATGGGTAGGCTGGGCGCATGCCTCTAGTGTTGTTCTTTGCCTATTTCTTCCTAGAAACCCTGACGTTTTGGGCCGTGTCTCAGTGGATTGGCGTGGGCTGGGCTTTAGTAGCCCTATTCGCCACGATGTTCTTTGGCATGTCTCTGGCGATGTTTGAGGTGCGAAGGATGATGTCTTCAAAGGTGGTCAAGGCTGAAGATGGCGCCCTGTACATGCAAGATTCCACCCCGGGTAAGACGGCGGGCAATGTGGGGCTGACCATCGCCGGTGGCGTTTTATTGTCGCTTCCGGGATTCCTTTCGACGGTTGTGGGCGCGCTGCTCATTTTCCCGCCCACACGTGCCCTGTTCCGGGCTATGGCTACCATTTCCATTTTCCGTTCCGTGGAGAGGCTTGGCGTTCGCATGTATGAGCATTCCCCAATGTCTCAGCACCATGCCAATTACGGTAGCTTCAATGCGCCCCAGGGTGATGCCGATAATCCCCAGGGGGACGCCTATCGTGCTCAGCAATCTCGCTGGCCTAGCCAGCCCGAGGGCGATCCATTGGTCATTGATGAGGAGGAAATCCGCCGGTGGTCGGAGAGCCTAGATCCAAAGGATTTCGGTGATGGTGGCAGTTCAGGTAACAAGGACGCCTCTGGGGAATAACGCGCATGACACTCTTAGTTCGTTTCTTGTGGGCGGCACTGTCGGGTGCCGTCACTTTCTTTTCGTACGCCCCCGCGGGAGTGTGGCCGGCGGGCTTCGTGGGAATCGCGGGTTTGTATGCGGTCCTGACGCCGTGGGGTGGGCGGCACCTTCGCTGGTGGCAGGGCGCCTTGCTCGCCGCTTGCCACTCGTTCGTCCTCTACCTCCTTTTGTTGCCGTGGATTGGCGAGCTTGTAGGCGCGTTCCCTTACATAGCCCTTGCCGTCTCCATGAGCCTGTATGCCTTGCTCACCGGCATCGGTGGTGTGATGATAGGGCGCTGGCGCTATGGATTTGTAGCCTTCCCCTTGTTTTATGTCGCCATCGAGATGCTGCGGTCTTCGGTACCTTTTGGCGGGTTCTCCTGGATCCGGCTGGCGTGGGGACAGATTGAAGGCCCACTCGCCTGGCTGGCGCCGTGGGGCGGGCCAGCGCTCATTACCGCCGCAACCGCGTTCATTGGTTGCGG
Source organism: Corynebacterium endometrii (assembly GCF_004795735.1). Lineage (NCBI taxonomy): Bacteria > Bacillati > Actinomycetota > Actinomycetes > Mycobacteriales > Corynebacteriaceae > Corynebacterium > Corynebacterium endometrii. The sequence continues at coordinate 1,251,288 of NZ_CP039247.1, read as the reverse complement.
CTTCGTAGGGCTTTATAAGCGGGGGAGTGGACCTAAAATAGTGGGTGCCGTTCTGGTTGCCGTGCCGCTTGGCTTCGCGGTTCTCGCAGGGCAAGGTGTCAATAATCCGGTGCATGAGACCGGTTCCGTGAAGGCCGCCGCGGTCCAAGGAAATGTACCCCGTATGGGCCTCGACTTCGCGGCCCAACGTATGGCGGTCCTGAATAATCACGTCAAGGTGAGTCATCAGCTAGCCAGGGACCACGAGGACCTCGATTTCGCCATTTGGCCAGAGAATTCTTCCGACGTAAATCCCTTCCGAAACCCGGACGCCCGGCGGTCAATTGAAGGGGCCGTGGATGCAATCGGCGCGCCGGTATTGGTGGGAACCCTCACCTATGATGAAGTGGGCGCCCGCAATACGATGCAGGTCTTTAACCCCGGCGGAAAAGTGGGGGATCATCACTTCAAGAAATACCTTCAACCCTTCGGTGAGACCATGCCGATGCGCGAATTCTTCAGCCACTTTTCGCCGTATGTTGAACGCGCGGGAGACTTTAAGGCGGGAGACGGTCCAGGAACCGTAAGAATGGGCGATACGGTCGTGGGCGTCGCAACGTGCTACGAGGTAGCCTTTGACAACGCGTTTCGTAGTTCCATCGCCAACGGTGCCCAGATTCTTGCTACGCCAACAAACAATGCGACCTTTGGCTATTCGAATATGACCTTCCAGCAATTGGCCATGTCGCGCCTGCGTGCGCTGGAGACTGATAGGGCGGTGATCGTGGCCGCCACCTCGGGAGTTTCCGCCATAGTGCTCCCCGACGGAACGATCAGCCAGCAGACGGGGATATTCGAGCCCAAATACCTGGTAGAGCGGCTACCCCTTAAAGATTCTGTGACCTTCGCCGTGCGCCACGGGAATACGGTGCAGTGGGTTCTGGTGATAGCTGGCGTGATTTTAGCGCTGTTAGCGCTGGTGAAAAATCGCCTGCCACGGCGAGAACTGCAGGCCGAGCAACCTAAACCAGTCGGGAACGGTTAAAGCCGCTGTATGTGGCTCCGCAGAGCTCACGGAGTAACTGATTTTCGCTGCTTGGCGGTATTGTAATACTCGAGCATTGTTTGCATTACGTTGGCTTAAAGGAGAAGGTAAGTGACTGCGATTTCTGACACCACTTTGGTGATCATCCCAACCTATAACGAGTTAGAGAACCTTCCTCTCATCACCGGGCGAGTTCGTAAGGCGCAGCCGGAGGTTCACATCCTCGTAGTGGACGATAATTCTCCGGACGGCACCGGCGACCTTGCCGATGAGCTCGCCGCAAAGGATGAGCACATTCAAGTTCTCCACCGCGAAGGCAAGGGTGGTCTGCTCGGCGCCTACATCGCCGGCTTCGAATGGGGCCTAGACCGCAATTACCAGGTGCTGTGCGAAATGGATGCGGACGGTTCCCACGCTCCTGAGCAGCTGCACTTGTTGCTTGAAGAGATTGACAAGGGTGCAGATCTAGTCATCGGCTCCCGCTACATCCCGGGCGGGGAGGTGGTTAACTGGCCGGCCAAGCGCGAATACCTCTCCCGCCTAGGAAATATCTATATCTCGCTGGCTCTGGGCGCCGGATTATCGGATATGACCGCAGGATATCGCGCATTCCGCCGCGAACTTTTAGAGGATCTTAACTTTGATGAGATTTCCAAGGCCGGCTACATTTTCCAGGTAGACGTGGCCCACCGTGCCGTGCAGGCCGGCTACGATGTGCGTGAGGTGCCGATTACCTTCACCGAGCGGGAGTATGGAGAGTCTAAGCTCGACGGTTCATTCGTGAAGGATTCCCTCCTCGAGGTCACAAAGTGGGGCGCAGCCCATCGGGCCGAACAACTGAGGAACCTTGCAGCTGAGGCCAAGGCCGTCGCATCGCATTTCGTGAAGGAAGCCGGCGCTTCGGATCTTGCCCGCAAGGCGGGGGAGGCCCGCACCTTTACCGCCAACCTGGCCGATGAAGCGATGCGCATCGGCAAGCACAGCATCCGTGATATTCGCCGTAAGCTCGGAATGTAAATCCGCAGTACACCCTTCTTTTAAAGGCAGACCTTCTTGAGAAGATCTGCCTTTTCCCGTCCTATTTCTCGAACTAAGCCGAGGCCGCGAGCAAACGTCGGCCTGACAACACCTCAGTCTCGCCGTGGATTGCAGACTTAAGGGCCCAGCAAGTACCAAGAGTACTGCTGGGCCCTTAAGCCACATAGGTAGCCTTTTCTCGCCCTCGCTGCGGAGGCTACTTGCCCTGCTGCTCCTCGCGCTCCTTGAGCAGACGAGCAGCGGAACGGCGCCGCTTGCGAAGCTGGTCAATACGCTCCTCGAGAAGCTCATCGAGTTCCTTCAGGCTGCGGCGCTCACACAGCATGTCCCAGTGGGTACGTGGTGGCTTGGCAGGCTTGGACTCAACGCCCTCACCCTCAACCAGGGTGCCTAGCTTGCCGTTCTTGCACATCCACTCCTCAGGGATTTCCGCATCATCAGCGAACGGGACCTCATAAATCTCCCCATCCTCAGTGCGGTACTTCACCATCTGGCGTGGAGCAAGGTCATGGTCGCGGTCAGTTTCGTAGCTAACTGCGCCCATTCGGCTGCCACGGAGTACGCGATCTGCCATTGACACATCATCCTTTTCTGCTATTCCCGTAGCATGAGCTAGGTGAACTCATGCAAGACTAAACAGTATAACGGACCAGAAGCTATAAATGTTCCCGCGGGGGAACAAATGGGCTAAGGTTAGGTGCGTGATGCCTAGTTCAAGCTGCAATAGGAAACAGTCGATGACTGCCTCCTGCGAGTGGTGTGGTAAGGAATTCAGCGTTAACCTGCGCGGACGCCCACGTAAATTCTGTGGAACGGCCTGTAAGCAGCGGGCCTACGAGCACAGGAATGTCACTGGCCCGGGGCGCGTAGATGAGGGAGGCGTTACCTTAAGCGCCAACCGCCTAGCGGCGCTGAGGGATGGCCTGTTTGAATTGCGCTGCGCGGCGGAGGATATTTCCACCGCGGCTAGCGAGGGCGAATCCCCGGAAGAAGTAAGGAAGCTGTGCGGCGAACTGGTCGCTATGGCACGGCGTTTAGAGGATATAAGGTAGAGGGATGTTTAAGGACCTGTTCTATAACCGCAAACTGGTTATTTCCATATTCGCGGTGCTCATCGTGCTGGCCACAGCCGTTGCCCTCGGACCGTTGTTTTATTCCTTATATATGGGGGCAGGTGTCAAGACAGAAGGAATAGACGCTGAAGGTGCTGAGCCGGCTTCCGCGGAGCTCGACGGAGATTGGCAGGTAGTGCAGGGTAGCGGCCGCAATTTTACCTCCGCCGGTTTCACGTTCCACGAGATTCTTCCGGCCGAAGAGAAGGTTACCTCCGGTTCCACCACGGCGGTCTCCGGTCACGCTCGCATTAGCGGCAATGTGATGGACCAGGCCTCAATCACCGTTAATTTGGAGAACCTTACGTCCGATAAGCAGGTCCGCGACCAGAACACCAAGGACAAGCTGCTTGAGGTGGAATTTTACCCGGAGGCTTACTTCGAGCTCACCAAACCCGTTGATCTCGCCGCGGTGCCTGGTGATGGCAGCGTAGGTACTGTCACCATGACCGGAGGCCTTACTATCAAGGACAATACCAACTCGATCACGCAGGATTTTGACGTACTGCGCACCGGCGACCAGATAGTTGTCGCGGGAGACATTCCTATTAATCGTCTCGATTACGGAGTTGAGACTCCTGAGTTTATCGCGGCGAAGATAGATGAAGAGGGTTTCGTCAACGTACGCGTCACGCTCGAGAAGTAAACGCAGTCAACCAAAGAGGTCGATGGAAGGATAAGGATGCTCGCTGCTCAAATGGTTCCGATGCTGTGGTTCCGGCTCGCGGTGCTTGTTGTCTTTTGTGCCTTCGTGGCAATCCAACAGATGTGGCTAGTCGCGGGGTTTGCGGCGGTCCTCATCGTGATTACGGGGTTTCAATTGGCTCAGGCTTTGAGGGCGAAGAAAGAGCAGGAATCTCGTTAAACCAGGTGGTGTGAGGCCGCCGGATATATACCCTGATTAAAGTCACAGTGACGTTAATCAGGGTATATGTTTATATCAAGATGGGGTGGGCGAAACTTCGTTTCCTTGGGTTACTGGGCACTCAGGACCCGTTCGCCCGATCTGGCCAGAGCCGAAGTTTTCGAGCGCTAAAATTTCCGAGAGTCCCGCGGCGGCTGAATCTAATAGCTGTGTTGACCGCGAGGCCGGGCGTCGCGTGCCGGTGCGGTGCCGGCCGGGTGCGGTTCGGGGCGGTTCGATGGGTTGCAGGGGCACAAAATCGAAAAGGCGCGGTTACCGGTCCTAGGGACCTGTGCGCGCATGCCGAGACTTAACGGCAGATAGGCCCTTGGCTTGAACAAGGGGCGAACGGGCCTTGGATGCTACCTCAAGGGCGCGCTCAACTAATGTTAAATGTCCGATAATGTACATTATGTCAGAAAGGATCCAGGTCCAACTCCCCCTCCAGCGAATAAACTCTGCTTCGGCGGATAAACCGAGTGATGTCCTAACTCGATACCCATTACCGGTTGCCCCTCGCTTTACCGGTTGCCCCTCGCTGCGCGCTCTGCTTTCTTGTGGAGCGACGGTCCTGTGAAGGCATGATTGCTGGCTTATCAAAAGGTTCGCCTTTTCTCAGTAAAGGCTTGGGCTTTCGGCGTAAGGTAAATAACATGCGCAAACTAGGTTCCATTTCTCCCCAATCGCTTGAGCTTTTAGGCGGTCAGGACGTGCAGCCTGACCGCGTTGGCGCCGAATTCGTAGGTGGCGCCCCGCAGGAGCTTATAGATGGCCTTGCGGCCATAGTTGGTTATGACAACGTTCACGGCAGGCTCAGCGACCTGGTCGCGTGGGCCACGGAGGCGGGACCGTACCGAGTGATGCCGCAGGTGGCGGTCTCCCCTCGCACGGACCGCGAGGTTGCGCAGGTCATCACCTACGCGCGTAAGAACGGACGCCACGTGACTTTCCGCGCCGCGGGTACCGCGCTTAGCGGCCAGACTGGTTGCGATGACATCCTCATTGACCTTAAAACCCACTTCGGCGGGATGAAGGTCCTCGATGGCGGCGCAAGAATTTGGACCAAGCCCGGCATGATTCTGGGTGATGCGCAGGCTATATTGGCCCGCGATGGATTCATGTTGGGGCCGGATCCCGGTTCCACCGCCGTGTGCACGATCGGCGGTGTGTTGGCTAACAACGCCGGCGGCATGCGCTGCTCGCTCGACCGCGATAGCTACCACAGCATCGAGGACATGACGGTGGCGCTGGCCTCCGGCACCCTCGTGGATACCGCCGCGGGCGACGAAGCCTTCCGCGACCAGGAACCTAAGCTGCACGAGCAGATGGTGGAGTTTCGCGACAGGCTGCGCACCAACACGGCCGTGGTTGATTTCCTGCGGGAGAAGTTTTCCATCCGCAACACCAACGGCCTGCGCCTGGATGCGTTTCTCGATTACGACCAGCCGGTGGATATCCTCAAGCATCTGATGATTGGATCCGAGGGCATCCTGGGCGCCATCACGGAGGCTACGATTCGTACCGTCGCCTTGCCCAGGGTCAAGGCCACCGTGTGGGTTATGCTGCCAGATATCCGCGAGGCGGCGAAATTTGTTGCGCCAATGATGGACGCGGGGGCCATTGCCTGTGAGCTGCTCGTGGCGCCCGTCATGCGGACCTCCGTGGCCAACTTCCCGGAGGCGCCACGCGAGTGGGCGGACATCGATGACAAGGCCGCTGCCCTCCTCGTCGAGGTCGGCGGCGGTGATCTCGAGGAGCTTGAAGCAGCACAGGACCGCATCCGGGCCGTCCTTGCCGACGCCCCCCTCACCGCTCCCCTTACATTTGACTCCACCGTCGAGGGCATGCGCGGCGCGTGGAAAATCCGCAGTGGCCTGTTCGGGCTTTTAGGTGCTGACCGCCCCCAGGGCGCAACCTATATCACTGAGGACGTCTGTTTCCCTCCCGCGAAGATTGGCGAGGCGGCGTCGGATTTGATGGATTTGCAGGCCAAGTACGGCGCGCCCGAATCCGTGATGGGGCACGCGGCTTTCGGCAACCTGCACTTCTTCCTGCTTCCCCAGCTCAACAGCGAGAAGGACCGCCAGGATTACGCAAATTTCCTTGATGACCTGGCGGAATTGGTCATCGACAAGTACCACGGCTCTATGAAGGCCGAGCACGGCACCGGTACGAACATGGCCCCGTATGTGCTGCGCGAGTGGGGCGAGGAGGTATATGAGCTGTTTTGGGAAGTCAAGGACATGCTAGACCCAAATGGAGTCCTGGCGCCCAATATCAAGCTTTCCCGCGAGCCGGACATCCACCTGAAGAATTTTAAATCCCACCCAAAGATTGAGGAGGAAATCAACCTCTGCGTGGAATGCGGTTTCTGCGAGAATGTGTGCCCGTCGCGGCACGCGACCGTGACTCCTCGCCAGCGCATAGTTCTGCGCCGCGAGATGGCGCGCCAGCCCGAGGGCTCCGAGGTACTCAGGAAGCTGCAAGAGGAATACGTCTACGATGCCGTGGACATGTGCGCCGCGGATGGTTCTTGCTCCATCCCCTGCCCGTTGAGCATCGATACCGGCGCCGTCATGAAGCAAATGCGCGCCCAGGGCACTACCCCACGCTCCAACAAGGTTGCGTTGACCACCGCGCAAAAGTGGGCGGCCGTGGAAAAACTCGCCCGTGCGGGAGTTATCTCAGCAAACAAGGTTGGCCACAAGCCTTTCGAACTAGGAGCAAACCTTGCCCGGAACGTGGTCTCCCCTGACCTTTTGCCTACCGTGCCCGGCCCGCTGCCGCAGGCGGCTTCACGCCTTCCCAAAACCAGCCGTGAAGGTGCCACAGCCCTGTACTTCCCCGCCTGCATCAACCGTATCTTTGGAAAGCCGGCCGGCGCCTCCGCGGATTCGGTGGAGTTACCCCAGGCGGTGGTCGAACTGGGCCGCCGTTCGGGGCGCCCGGTGTGGATTCCTGAGAATGTAACCGGTGACTGCTGTGGAACGCCGTGGTCCTCCAAGGGCTACAAGGAGGGCTTCGAGCATCAGGCGCGGACGATCGTCCGGGACTTGTGGCATTGGTCCGAGCACGGCGCGTTGCCCATCATCGTGGACGCGGCCAGCTGCACGCACGGCCTGCTGGATAACGTCCCGCATGCGCTCTCCCCCGCCGATTTCGAGCTGTGGGAACAGCTTAAGATTGTTGACGTGGTCGAATGGTTGCGCGACGAGGTGGTTGATTACCTACCCATTGTGGATACGGCCGGGCGCATTGCCGTCCATCCGACTTGCTCCACCGAGCACATGGGCATCAGCAGCGACCTGCTCTCCCTTGCCAATCTATGCGGGGAGGCCTCCATACCAGAGGGCGCAACCTGCTGCGGCACCGCCGGTGACCGCGGCCTGCTCCACCCCGAGCTGGTGGCCTCCGCAACGAGGGAGGAGATGGCCAGCGTTGATTCCGGGGACTTTGATTGCTTCGTCTCCGATAACCGGACCTGCGAGATGGGCCTGGAGATGGAATCCGGCAAGGCTTACGAGTCCATTGCGGTGCTGCTAGAGCGTGTATCCCGGCCCGTCATCTCCCCGTAAAGAGGCGACTTGGTAGCCGGCGGGTGCGTCCACTGCTCTTAGCGCCGGCCGCGACGGTTGCGCTGTATGGCCGTGGCCTGAATGGTCTCTATCATGCCGAGTTTTGCCAGCGCCTGGCGCAAGCAGAGCTGGTATGTCCACAGGCGCCGGAATACCGCGTCGTAACCGTCCGCCGCGGCCTCGCGGGCATGACCCTCGAAGAAGGAAAGCTGCTGGGCTAGCGCTTCGGTGTAGTGTTGGCCAAAGCGCGTCTCCGCAATAATCCGCAGGCCAGTATGCCTATCGAAGAGCCGGTGAATATCCGTCATGGTTGGATACTCCAAGCCCGGCCACACGTAACCGCGCAAAACGTCTACGGCGGCGCGCCCAGCCTGATTCATCTGCTCGGTTTCAACCACTGACTGCAGGGCCACACGTCCGTCGCTGGAGACGAACCTGTCCAAAGTAGCGGCGTACTGTTTGCGCTGCCTGAGGCTCATGGTTTCTAGTTTTTCCACGCTGAGTACCGCATCATAGCGGCCCCGCCATTCCTTGGCGCTGGGCAGTGGCTGGGCTAAAACATGGCAGTGAACCGCGTCCGCCGCGCCGGCCAGCGTGAGGTCATCGATGACCGCTTGGGCATGATCTTCGTCTGCCGTGAGGAAATCGGTGGTCGCCCGGCGCAGGCTGGCCCGGAGGGGTAATTGGGCTCCAGTTGCGGAGAACACCGCGGCGTGGCTGCCAGCCCCAACGTGGGCGGCGTCTAACAGCCAGTCCGCGGCGCGTTGCTGGGCCGCCTCCAGATCGCTGCGTTCAACCCCCGTGGGTTCCGTCAGCGTCGTGATATCAACAAAGTGCGTTTTGGGGTGGGACGTACCAGGGCCCCTGCTCGCGTAATTAGGCACGGATTCGCGCACCGTCGTGGGCACGCCGCTGGCGTAGAGGCCGCTGCTTACTGACATGCCGTCACCGGAAAAGTATCGAATGAGCTCCTGCGGCAGTTCCTCACCGTCCCAATCCTGGACCGGGGTGAGTTTAACCTTTGGCAGGTAGCCCGCTCCAATCAGACTGCTAAGGACGTGGGTCAACCTGTCAGAACTTGGAGTGCTCCACTCGCCAGCCATGTAGGACTCGGCCAGCCCCAACCAGCCCGAGGCAGCTAGCCGCAGAAATAGCGCGTCATGTTCCACGTGGATATCGAAGTCAGAGTGCGCACCATCATCGAACGCCAACCCAGCCCTAGCGCACGCTTTAGCAAACTCCGTTTCGGCCCTGCGAGCCTTGGAACGTTGCAGCAGGCCACCGGGAACGGTGACAACCCCGGGCCAAAGCTCGGCGTCTATTAAGTCAAGGTAGGTGCCCATCTCATTCCTTTGAAAGATTGTTGCTAATTACTGACTGCCCGCAGCAGTGCGGTTGAGGGATTGGCCGAGTCCACTATCGGACCGCTGGGACTTCTAAAGGAGAAAATATGCAGGGAAATGCTCATTTGTATCAAATTGCACCACGTGCCTTTTTCACGGCTAATGTCACATTCGCACCTGCGTTCTACTTGTCCGCGCGGTTGGATATAACCCTAGCGTGCTGGGAAAAGCGTTGAGGGAGACTGGCCGCGGTGGGGACAATTTCGGCCACCGCCAGTTTTCATCGTGTTGGCTACCTGTCTCCGATCGCAGATTAGTGGCCTAAAACACAGCGGAATTGTGAGCTCTCAGTTAGAGGGGTCTACACTGTACTGCGAACTTAGATCCATAGATAAAAGAGAGGGAATCGTAATGGCTGATACCCCGTTTCGTCCAAACGGCGGCCGTCACCACGTCGTAGTTATCGGCGCTGGCTTTGGCGGCTTGAATGCAGTTGAAAAGCTCAAGGGCGCTGATGTAGACATCACCCTGATTGATAGGCAGAACCACCACCTGTTCCAGCCGATGCTTTATCAGGTGACCACCGGCATCGTCTCCGCCGGCGAGGTTGCGCCATCTACTCGCCAGATTCTGCGCGGGCAGGACAACGCTAACTTCGTCAACGCCGAGGTTACGGACATTAACCTCGAGGCCAAGACCGTGACCGCGGTTTCTGACGATTTCACCCGTACCTACGGCTTCGATTCTCTGATCGTTGCCGCCGGTGCAGGCCAGTCCTACTTCGGCAACGATCACTTCGCCGAGTTTGCCCCGGGCATGAAGACTCTGGACGATGCGCTCGAGCTGCGCTCCCGCATCATTGGTGCCTTTGAGAAGGCTGAGCTCACCGACGACCCAGCCGAGCGCGAGCGACTGCTGTCCTTCATCATCGTTGGTGCCGGACCCACCGGCGTTGAGCTGACCGGCCAGATCGCAGAGCTGGCTAACCGCACCCTGCGTGACGGTTTCTCCAACTACGGAGCCTCGTCCGCAAAGATTTACTTGCTGGACGGCGCGCCTCAGGTTCTACCTCCTTTCGGCAAGCGCCTGGGCCGCAAGGCGCAGCGTACTCTCGAGAAGCTCGGCGTGGACGTCCGCCTCAATGCAATGGTTACCGACGTAACCGCCGATGCGGTTACCTACAAGCACATGAAGACCGAAGAGGAAGTCACCTTGGAGGGCGCTACCAAGATTTGGTCCGCCGGTGTCTCCGCTTCCCCACTGGGCAAGATGGTCGCTGACCAGGCCGGCGTTGAGGTTGACCGTGCCGGTCGCGTATCCGTCAACCCAGACCTGACCGTGGGTGAGTACAGCAATGTCTACGTCTTGGGTGACATGATCAACCTCGACCGCCTTCCAGGCGTTGCCCAGGTGGCGCTGCAGACTGGTGCCCATGCTGCGAAGCTCATTGCCGCAAAGGTTGACGAGGACTCCGAGCAGGACGGTGCCGAGGCCTTCGATTACTTTGACAAGGGCTCCATGGCCATCATTTCCCGCGGCAACGCCGTGGTGAAGATCGGCAAGACTGAATTCTCCGGCTTCCCGGCATGGTTGGCTTGGTTGGGTCTCCACGTAACCTATCTGGTCGGCTTCCGTAACCGTGCCCTGACCCTGATTAACTGGGGCGTGAACGCCTTTAGCCGTAACCGCGGCAACATGGAAATCACCAAGCAGCAGCGTGACGCACGCTTGGCCCTAGAGGACTAAAGCCACCCCACCTAGCTTGGCGCGGCTGTCATAGCAGCTGACAAGGCCGGTACCCGCTTCGAGATGAAGCGAGGTACCGGCCTTATTGTGTTGTGGAAGAAAAAGTTTCGGGCTGTTGAATGCTACGAGATGAGACCCGCGCCCGGATGGGACAGGATTGCCACCAAAAAGGTCGAATTGTCCGTGAATCGCTTTAAGTCCCACGAGCTGAAGGTGCTATCCACCCGGAATCCGCACTCCTCTGCCATGGCGAGGAAGTCTGTGAAATCCCAACCCCGGCCTGAGCCGAATCCCACCACGAGACGTCCGCCCGGCTTGAGCGAAGTAAAAAGGTTCTCCAGCGCAGGTTTACGGCCCTCGATTGCGACAAAGCCCATGACATTGCCGGCGCACACCGCCAGATCAAAAGCGGATTCAGGTAGCGGATCGGAGGACAAGTCACCCACAATCCACTTTCCGTCCGGGTGATCCTTGGTGGCGTAGTCAATAAGGATGGGGTCTACATCAATGCCCGTGACGTCATGGCCGCGGCGGATGAGCTCACCGCCCACGCGTCCCGTCCCGCATCCGGCATCAAGAATGCGGGAACCGCGCTCACTCATCGCGTCGGCCAGGCGTGCTTCACCGTGGATGTCAGTGCCTTCTGCCTCGAGTGTCTTCCACCTGCGGGCAAAATTATGTGAATGGGCCGGATTAGCTGACGTAACTTCTTTCCAGGTAGGCATAGCTCAAAGTATAGATCCTTATTGACCGTGTGGGCCGCGCCTAGCGGAGGATCATCAAACGCACCTGCGAGGTGGCCACTAGAGTCCCCTCAACGTGCATGTCCACGCGCCACAGGTGCGTGCGGCCCCCAAGCTGAATGGGTGTGGCGGTGGCTTCGATGACCCCCTCGCTCACCGACTTGATGAAGTTAGTGTCGTTGTTAACCCCAACCGCTGGGGCGCCGGCAGCTATGACGCCCCCCAGCGATGCGGCGGACTCGGCTAATACGCAATACACGCCACCGTTTACCACGCCCCAGGGCTGGAAGTGAGAGGAGTTCACGCGGATCTGACTCCGTACCTCCCCGTGGGAGATATGGGTGTAGCGGATGCCTAGGGCAGCGTCAGGTCCAGGGACGGAGTCATTAACAGTGGCCAGCTCCTCTTGGGTCAATGGGCGCTGTGCGGCTAGTTCTAGATGGGAGGAAATAATCTCTTGGACGCTCATGATAAATCTGACTTTTCTGTGTGGGATGGGCGGTGCGGTAGTCCCGGGCTTAGGGGATAACTTCGCGCAAGACTATTGCCTATTCAATCTACCCATCCTTGCGTGACGTACACTAGGCGCATGACTGAAAAGACTGAGAATGCACAACGCGGCACGGCGCAGATAGGCGTCGTGGGGTTAGCCGTCATGGGTTCCAACTTGGCGCGCAACTTTGCCCGCAACGGCAACACCGTGGCGGTGTACAACCGCAGCCCCGAGCGCACCCGAGACCTGATCAAGGACCATGGTGATGAAGGCGCGTTCATCCCATCGGAGACAATCGAGGACTTCGTAGCGTCCCTGGAACGCCCACGCAAAGCGATCATCATGGTGCAAGCGGGCAAGGCCACTGACGCCGTCATCGATCAACTCGCATCCGCCATGGATGAGGGGGATATCATCATTGACGGCGGTAATTCGCTGTATACGGACACTATCCGCCGCGAAAAGGAGGTTGCCGCCCGCGGCCGCCACTTCGTAGGCGCGGGTATTTCCGGCGGTGAGGAGGGCGCCCTCAACGGCCCATCCATCATGCCTGGCGGCCCTGCTGAGTCTTGGGAGACGCTGGGGCCAATCCTCGAATCCATTGCGGCCGAAGTGGATGGCACTCCGTGCGTGACCCACATTGGCCCAGATGGTGCGGGACATTTCGTCAAAATGGTCCACAACGGCATTGAGTACGCCGACATGCAGGTCATCGGCGAGGCCTACCAGCTGCTACGTTACGGCGCGGGCATGGAGCCAGCCGATATTGCCGCCGTTTTC